>NZ_JAYKGW010000119.1:0-56335 GCF_035285525.1 Okeania sp.
CTACCGTTACAACTAATGGTAACTTATTAATAGTATCAATAGATAAAACCAAAACTGGTCTAGCACCAGATTATTTTTTACCCAAAATTTTGGGTCTAAAGCCTCCTCTTTGAAGAGGATAAAAAAAAGAAAACTCCATATTTCAAGCCTCTC
Source organism: Okeania sp. (assembly GCF_035285525.1). Taxonomy (GTDB): domain Bacteria; phylum Cyanobacteriota; class Cyanobacteriia; order Cyanobacteriales; family Microcoleaceae; genus Trichodesmium. The sequence continues at coordinate 154 of NZ_JAYKGW010000119.1, forward strand.
TCTCAAGCAAGAAGTGCTGATAACTGATAACTGAAATGACCTTTTACCCGATTAAGATTTACAAAATAAATTTCTCCTCTCTGAATGGTCATAATTAATCAATTCCATCCATTTCAGTAATTCTAAATTCTTGGTCAATTAAAGCTATTTATCTTTGAATATCTGGAGCGCTTGCCATTAGTTCAATCTGATTTTCTATGTTAGATTCTGCAAGTATTTGATTTGACTTTTGCTTGACTTTTTCAGTTAAACGGTTAAGTAACCATTTTTGTTCATCTAAAGATAAAGAATTAATTACTTGTTCAATTTCCAATAGTTTATTAGACATAAATTTCTGCTGCGGATTAATTATCAATTATTATATTAATTATCAATAGCTATCTGCCCATTCTCTCACCCGATAGTGATTGACAAAAGTACCTTCATGAGAATAAGTTTCGAGAGCTAATTTACTTTGTAAAATCATTTCTTATTCTGTTAGAGAGCAAAAGTTTAATTCAGAGTCTATCTCGCCGTAATCTAATAATTATTCAGTTTTTTTACTTGATTTACTTTTCAGTAATTCCTCAAAATCTTCTAAATTACCAGATGAATTTAATAGCCATTTTTAAGAGCAAATTTTTTACTTTTTCGCCTGGTAATGGTTCTAAAAGACTAAACAATTTGACGATAATATTCTATTTTATCCATTGTAAAATTATCTCCTGAATCTGGTCATAAATAATTAGTTTAATCTGATATCTTATTCCACAGTGGTTCCTGAGCTATATCATTATCATCCAATACTATAACATCAAGAATATAAGCAGACTTATCCGAATCTATAGCTTTAATTAGTCCTTGTCGAGGGATAAAAAAAAGGCAAATTTAGACGTTGACAGCGCTTTGCTTTTCACTCTTGATGAACCATATCGTCGTAACCAAAATATTGTAAGGACGTTGCATGCAACTTCCCTACTGTGGTTTACTGAAATAAATAATCTTTATCTAATAGATTAATTCATCTGGAAGATAACTGAATTAATCAGCAATTACGCCAAACATAAAATTATACATTATCAAAAATGCTTTTGTATTATACTTATCGTCCGTAATGTGGGTTACTAAAAATTGGCAACTAATCCCTGATAACTGAATTGCATAAGTCCTATTAATATTTTACTAAAAACTGGCAACTAACCGCTGATAACTGATAACTGAAAAAGGGAACTTTCTCTAACTAATTTGTTACTTTTTAGTTTATAGTTATTAAGACTATTGTCGTATAAATAACTGATAACTAATAACTGGTATGGGTGTCACCACTTTTGCGAGAGGAAATCAACTTCTTCAAGAAGGAAAATTAGAAGAGGCCATTGCTGCTTATCAAAAGTCCATAGAAGAAAATCCCCAGTTTATTCACTCTTACCAAAATTTGGCCAAAGTGCTGGAACAGGTGGGACGCATAGATGAGGCGATCGCTGCCTTACGTCAAGCAGTGGCCATAAATCTTCAAACTCCCTTACTTTTATATAACTTGGGGAGACTGTTCAAGAGACAAGGCCAGTTTCAGGAAGCCGTAGATTATTTCCGGCAAGCGATCGCTCTCAAACAAGATGTACCGGATTTTTATTTGGGTTTGGCCAGTGTTTTAGTGAAATTGGGACAATGGTCTGAGGTAGAGGACTGTCTTAATCAGATGACTGTAGGGAAGTTGGATGCAACATCCCTACCCCCTACTCCCTACTCCCTACTCCCTACTCCCCATTTACCAGATATTTATTTTTATTTGGCAGAAGCTAAGTCTGGACAACAGCAATGGTCTGAGGCAGTGGAGTATTATCAGCGGAGTTGGGATATTGATTCCGGTAGGGTAGATTGTGGTATTGGTTTGGCCAAAGCTTTGGGTAAGTTGGGGCGATGGTCAGAAGCGGTAGAATTATATCGTGAGATAGTGTATTTGTCAAATAGTTCTGGTGAAGTATTGTGTAGTTTGGGTCAGGCATTGGCACAGTTGGGTAGATGGTCAGAGGCAGTTGGTGAATATCGAAAAGCTATTGATTTGGGTTGTGCGGGAGCTGAGGTGAGGCATCATTTGGGGTATGCTCATACGCAGTTGGGTAGATGGGAAGAGGCGGTGGTTGAGTATCGGTTGGTGCGGGAAGTTAATCCCAAGTCTGCGGTGGTGAGGCATCAGTTGGGGTATGCTTTGATGCGATTAGAACGTTGGCGGGAAGCGGAGATTGAGTTGCGGATATCGGCAGAGTTGTATCCTGGGTCTGCTGTGGTTTGGCAGCAGTTGGGAGACGTTTTGAGGGAGTTGGGGGAGAAGGAAAAGGCAGTTGAGGCTTATCAGCAGGCGATCGCCTGTAACCATGATTTTTATCAAGCTCACCACAATTTGGGAGAGAACTTGGAAGAGTTGGAACGTTGGGAAGAGGCGATCGCTGCTTATCAGCGCTCAGTGGAGTTGAAGCCGCAAGCAGCATCTCACCAGAAATTAAGTCGAGTCTTGCGAAAAGTTGGACGGGTTGAGGAGGCGGAAAATTCAGAAAATCAGGCTGTAACAATTGAGTCGAAATTGGCTGAGCTTACACAAAATGGGCATGGCATAAATGAGAACGTTTCAACGACGACTAATCAAACTACTCATAGTTCTCTTACACTCGATCCATCAGGTTCTCTAAAGCTTAATACATCAGAGTCTGAAAATATTTTAGTATCAATCATTATTCCAGTATATGAGCATCATTTATTCACTATTAATACCATTTTGAGTATTGTCGATCACACTGATTTAACTAATGTAGAATTAATCATTGCTGATGATGCTTCCCCTACTCCAGTAGAGAAAGTTTTGGCGGATCTTGATGGTTTAAAAATATTAAGGAATAAAAATAACTTGGGATTTCTTAAAAATAGCAATGAGGGGATGAAAGCAGCAAAAGGAGATTATTTAGTTATCCTCAATAATGATATTAAGGTAACTGCTGGATGGTTGCCAGCTTTATTAGATGTTTTTTTATCTCACAATGATGCAGGTTTAGTAGGTGCAAAGTTAGTTTATCCAGATGGAACACTACAAGAAGCAGGTAGTATAGTTTGGCGCGATGGCTCTGCTTGGAACTGGGGAAGAGGAAAAGATGCGCTCATACCTCATTTTAATTATGTGAGAAAAGTCGATTATTGTTCAGGAGCGTGTTTGATGATCCGCCGGCAAGATTGGTTGTTCCTGAATGGATTTGATGATGCTTTTAGCCCTGGTTACTATGAGGATACTGATTTAGCTTTTCGAGTTAGAAGTATGGGAAAACACGTTTACTATCAACCTCACTCTGTAATAGTTCATTATGAAGGTATTTCTCATGGTAAGGATGTAAACGCTGGCATCAAAAAACATCAAATTATCAACAAAAAGCGTTTTTATTCTCGATGGCAGGAAACCTTAAAAACGCACCAAGCAAATGGTATTGAACCTTTTAGAGAAGTAGATCGTTATGTTAGTGCCAGAGTTTTATTTATTGAAGCAGAAATGATTACCCCCGATAAAGACTCTGGGTCATTTCGCACTGAGAAAATGTTGAACATACTTGTTAATCTGAATTGTAAAGTTGTATTCGTACCAGATAACCTTTTAGGTAATCAACCTTACTTGTCAAAACTTCAGGCTGGTGGTATAGAAGTTTTACACACACCTTTTGTTACTAGCATTGAAGAATATATCAAATTAAATGGGGATTTGTTTGATGTTGTATTTTTATGTAGGCATTATATAGCAATCAAATATATAGATCATATACGAAAGTATGCTCCCAAGGCAAAAATAATTTTCGATACAGTTGACTTGCACTATTTGAGGGAAGAGCGTCATGCAAAATTAGAGAAATCAAACGATCTTATGAAAAAGGCAAGAATTACTCGAGACCAAGAGTTGAAAGTAATCCAAGGAGCAGACATGACATTAGTGGTGAGTCCGGTTGAAAAAAATGAGTTGAAAAAAATGATTCCAGATGCTAGGGTAGATATTTTATCAAATATCCATGACGTTTGTGGTGAAAATCCCCCAGACTTCTATGCAATGCGAGATATCTTATTTGTGGGTGGGTTTAGTCATCCACCAAATGTTGATGGGATTACTTGGTTTATTCAAGAAATTTTTCCATCGTTGCAAGCTCAAATTCCAGATATTAATTTGGATGTAGTGGGAAGTAATATGCCAGAAAAACTAAAAAAGATTAGTCAACCTGGGATAAATATGCATGGTTTTGTTGAAGATTTAAAACCTTTTTTCAACCAAGCTAAGATTGTAATTGCTCCCTTGAGATATGGTGCAGGTGTCAAGGGTAAGGTTAATCAAGCTCAGAGTTGGGGAATTCCAGTTGTGGGAACTTCCGTAGCTATTGAAGGTATGTATCTTAGTGATGAAGTCGATGTACTAATAGCTGATGAACCAGAAACTTTTGTTCGACAAATAGTTAGATTATATAACAATTCAGAACTGTGGAAATTAATTTCTGAAGGAGGACGAAAGAACGTTCAACAGCATTTCTCCCGTGCTAAAGCACAGGAAACATTGAAAGAAATTATTTTTGATAAAATAGACAAATAAATGTTATCCAAATTTATTAAAAATATATCAATTAAAATCTATAAATTCTTTGGCAAAGTATGGAAAGGAAAATTTTGATTCACCATCATATATTTAAAAATGCTGGTACATCCTTGCAATATGCACTCAAAAAGTTTTTTGGAGAATCTTATTACGAATGTGAACTACCACAAAGTCAAATGGTTACAAAAGATGATTTAGAAAAATTCATCTTAAATAATCCTAGTGCTTTGGCTATATCTGGTCATCATATATGTCTGCCTACCCCTCAAGGTCAACAATATCAAACTTTTTCTATTATATTATTAAGGAATCCTTTAGCAAGGGTGGAATCAATTTATAAGTTTGAGAAAAGACAAAAAGCTCAAACTCAAGGTGCAATTAAAGCTAAAGAACTAAATTTTCAGGAGTATGTAAAATGGAGATTAAATCAGACTCCGACAATGTTTTGTAATTATCAAACTTATTATTGTTCAAGACAGAATAAAAGTGAAGGGAGTAAAATTCCTAAAGATAGGGATTTAAAACTAGCAATTGAAAATCTTCAGTCTAGTGCTGTAGTAGGAATAGTTGAGAGGTACAAAGAAACTTTGGAACTGGCTAACCAAGTATTAAGTGAAAATTTCCCTGGTATACATTTAGAATATACTTATTTGAATGCAACATCTGCTCAAAATAGCATAAAAGAAGAAACTCAAATAAAAAACAAGCTCGAAGCAGATTTGGGTAGTGAAATTGTCAAGCAATTGGAAGAGGGAAATGCACTTGATAAAAAATTATGGAAAGTAGCCGATAAAATGATAACCGATAAATTGAAAAAATAATTAGAAGCATTACCGTCAAGCAAATGAAAGCACAAAATCAAAATGCAATTGAAACGACTTCTCATACAGCAAAGTATCACTATGAACAAGGTGAAAGTTTGGCTAAGATTGGACAGTTTAGAGAAGCAGAAATCCATTACCAAAAAGCGATTGAGTTGAATAGCAAGTGGTTTAAACCTTATTACAGCTTGGGTGTTGTTCTAGACAAACAAGGAAAAATAGAAGAATCCTGCACTTTTTACGAACGCTCTCTTGAAATTAATCCTAATTTTGCTTGGTCTTACTTTCATTTGGGAAACCTATATCGTCAGAAAAGACTCCTTGAAAAAGCTTCTGAGTCCTTTAAAAAGGCGATTGAAGTTCACCCGCCAGAAAAAAGCTATTGGTTTCATCTCGCATTGGGCGATCTTCTAATTGAACAAGGTGAGTATAATTTAGCGATTCAAAGTTATACTCAGGGAACTAAAATCGATCCTAAAAAAACACAAGGACAGTTCAAATTGGCCTTGGCACTAACCAAACAACAGGATTGGCAGGGTGCGATAGCGCTATTTCGTCAAGTGATTCATACTCAACCAAATTTTCACCAGGCTTATGTGGAACTGGGAGATGCTTTATGTCAGATTGACAAAGAGGAGCTAGCGATTCCTATATATCAAAAAGCTATGGAACTGAAACCAAATGATGCCAAGTCTTATCAGAGATTACAACAGTGTTTGGTGCGACGTTCGGGAGTAGAATATCCAGAACTACAAAATTGTTATTCAATCTTACAACAGGAAACGAACAAAGTTGACGTTTATTTTGAGGTTGCCAAAGTATTTGTCAAACGAGGTTTAATTGAAGAGGCTGTTAAAGTTTACTTGAAAATTTTGGCCATTCAGCCTACTTTCACTTCTGTATATGAAAATCTAAAGCACGCAACCCTTTATCTCAAAAATTTGGATGGTTTAGTTACGGCTTATCGGAAAGTTATTCAAGAGCATCCCAATTTGTTACCAGCTTGTATTGGTATGGGAAATGTATTGACAGAACAAGGCCGGACTCAGGAGGCTTCAGATTTCTATCAAAAAGCAGTTTATCAAAAGTGTCTTGCCAAAGCACCTGAATTTGTTCATAAATATTGGGATGATAAGCAACAACGTCGCCCTCACTTTATTATTATTGGTGCTGAAAAGTGTGGGACAACTTCCTTACATAATTACATTATTCAGCATCCATGGGTTTTGGAGCCAGTGGAAAAGGAGATTCATTTTTTCACTCAAAAGTTTGATAAGGGTTTTGCTTGGTATGAGGCTCACTTTCCGCCTATTTCTCAAGAGTCTGACTATATTACTGGAGAAGCAAGTACATCTTATATTGGTTGCCATAATAATGCACCGGAGCGACTATTTAATTTGTACCCTAATGTCAAATTGATAGCTGTGTTGAGATATCCAGTAGATCGGGCAATTTCTCATTACAATCAGTTGGTTAAGTTGGGGCGGGAAGGTCGTTCTTTGGAGGAGGTAGTAACGGCAGAGATAGAAGTGCTAGAAGGGGTTGAAGATATTTGGTCAGTGCGTCAGCAGTATTGGAGTGTAGGGAAAGGGTGTATTTGGCATGGTTTGTATGTTTATTTTCTTAAGCGATGGATGAGCGTGTTTCCCAAAGAGCAGCTTTTGATTCTCAAGAGTGAGGATTTGTTTGAGCAACCTGGGGAGATTATGAAGCAGGTGTTTGAGTTTTTGGAACTGCCAGATTATCAGCTTTCTAGTTATCCACAATACAATTCAGGAGGAACTTATAAACGTCCAGAAAAGTTAATAATTTACAAGAAAATGGCAGCTTTTTTTCACATCTTTAATCAGAAATTAGAAAATGTCTTGAGAGTTAAGGTGTGTTCAAACCAAGATTAATTTGAATAAAACTAACTTAATTTTAACAGTTTCAAATAACTAAAAAGGAGAATAAAAATGACATCCGATAAATCAACGAAACTTAAAGCAGAAGTAGACAGTACCACTATACCTAGTCAATACCCACACGCTTTAAATCTTACTACAAATTATACTAAAGCCGTTTTAACAGAACTACTAAAACAATATGAGCCATGGGGCCATAGAATAGAATTTTCAAATGGTCTGACTACAGCAGATTTTAAGCGTAGAGTACCTTTTTCTGATAATCCTATGAGTAAAATTATGTTGATCGATCAGAAAATTTGTTTAGATAGGATAAAAGGTGGTAAAGTTCTGGATGTTGGCTGTAATTCAGGATACAATTCAATATATTGTGCCACGAAATATTCTATGCGGGTAGTTGGTATTGATGTTAACCCAAGACATATCGAAGTATCTAAACTCTTAAGCGAGATTGCAAATATTGATGCTGAGTATTTATTAGGGAGTGCAGAAACATTCTGTCGCTCTGAAGAATTTGACCTTATATTACATTTAGGAACCCTATATCATCTTCCAAATCCATTACTGTCTCTTCAGACTAGCTATACCAATCTTAAGCCTGGTGGTTATTTAGCCTTAGAAACACAATGTTATGACGATCCTTCTGATGAAAATCACTGCTATTTCATGCACATGCATAATAACGATCCAACTAACTTTTGGGCTTTAAGCAGTAAAGTTTTACAAGATTATATCAGAATTCTAGGTTTTGTTGATTGTGAGTTAATTAAGAGGGTTGTTCCCAAAACCCTTGAAAATCAGTATATGAGTCGGGTTGTTTTAGTTGCAAAAAAATAATGTCTAGCTATTTCAGTATAAAGTCAAAATCAAAGAACTTGTGTTATTTTTATTTTAAAAATTTAGGTTTTGATAAAAACTTTTAAGGGTAGTAATATATTGTCATCTTTTACTCATATTGATATTTTCTATACAAAGCTCCTAAAATAGGAAGCAAACATAATGCAGATAAACGAAGAATCTCAAAAAACGAATGCTGAAGAGTATTTGCAGGCTGCTAATCAATTAAAGCAAGAAGGTAAGTTAGACAGAGCAATTAATGTTTATTGTCTAGCTGGAGATGCTTTTATTCAGGCAAATCAAATATCATATGCAATTAGTGCTTATAAAAGAGTTCTTGTAATTAACCCTAATTATGCTCGAATTTACATGAAAGTTGCCTATAGTTACTATTTAAAAAAACAAGTAAACCTAGCAATTAAAAACTATATAGCAGCTCTTCATCTCGACCCAGGTTTAGTTCCTGCTTTAAACCAGCTAGCGAATATTTATAGAAGTAATAAAAGAGTCAAACAAGGTGTTTTTAAGTTTCAAAGGCTAGTCGAACAACAACCTAATAATGGTGCTTTTCAGGCAATTCTAGGTACTTTTATGAAAGAGGTAGGGAACGATAAAGAAGCAATATTAGCATATCAGCAAGCAATTAGTAATCAACCAAATTTACCAGTTTACAATTCTTTGACAAGTATTCTTAAACAGAGTAATCAAATGAATGAAGCTACTGTAGCTTATCAAAAATTAGTTGAAACTCAACCAAAAAATGGCCTAGCCTATGTGGAGTTAGCAGAGTGCTTTAATCAACAGGGTAATATAAAGAGTGCAGTTAATATTTGTCAGCAATTTATTGACTCAAACTTTTTTGATAATAATAAGCAAAAAATAAATGTTGAACTATCGAATTTGAATCAACTAGAAAAGCTTATAATAACAATAGCAACAACCAAGATTGAAAACCTTTTATTCATAAATATAATGCGATTTGTGTTATCTTTGAAGGAAAATAAAGCTTTTTCCTGGGATTTAAGGTTGTTTATTGCTGAAGAAATTGTGCAAGACGATGGAATACTTTTTGACAAAAAGTTTTGTTTGCTAGCTGTGCTTTCTTGTTTTAATTCGGTTCTGGAAAATGCTTTTAAGTGTTGGTTGCAAGATTTTAGTAAGCATTCTTCTATAGATCAAAATATTGTTGTATTTGCAGCATTAAATCCATCGAATTTTTTGTCAGTTCGTCGCCTAGAATTTAAAAATATTCTCTCGCCAAAAATTCGCCAGTTTTTAGTAGAAAATATAAACAATGATATTACTAAAAAGCTAACATATATATTTAATAATGACCTAAATACTGAAAGCTATAAAATTTTGAATAGTCAAAACAGTGAGTTTAATAACTTTCTTTTTGTTTTTTCTTTTTTAGACTTTTATAAAACTTCATCTCATTTGAAAACAGTTATAGATTATGCTTATTTTTTAACGAAAGAAATGCCTTTTTCCAAAGTTAACATTTTGGTTACTGATGAATTTTCATTTAGTAATTGCATGATTGACTCACCTAAGCGTATCTTGAAAGACAAAGACCGCACTCAGTTTTATGAAATTTTACACAGCTTTTATCAAGATGCTTCTAAAGATAGAATTAAATTTATTATTCCAGAAGTAGCTTTATCACCTAGTAGTTTAGGTTCAGATTATACACTTCATATTCTCAGGAAGCTAATTTCTTGTATGCCAGACATAGTTATTTTTTTTGGAGGAGTTTTTGGCTCTCTAATTTTACCAGAGGTTGTTTACAAATACTATCCAACAATTTATGCACAGTTTAATACAGGAAATAATACAAAACATAGTTTTGATATATATATATCATGTAATCCTAGAGAGGTCAGTAATCAATTTGCCAATAGAATTAATTCGGATCGGTGGAGGTTTCACGAATACATTTATGCACCTTTTCCTTCTGAAGATAAGCATAGTATGGAAATGGTAAAGTCATCACCTGAATCTATTACAGTTGTTACAGTTGGTTTCAATTTGAATGGCAGAATAAGCGATCCTGAATACTTGGATTGTTTAGTTAATCTTTTGGAACTTTATCCTCAACTAGAATGGTATTTGATTGGGGTAAACAACGAAGAAGAGTTTTTGTCTAGAAATGTTAAGCTTCCATCTCTTTATACTCTTGGCAGACTGAAGTTAGTAAAATTCGAGGAAGATTTGTTATCATTTTATAGGTTCTGTGACATTTATACTTATCCAGCACATAGTGGAGGAGGGCGAGGGACTTTCCTTGCTGCTACCCAAGGACTACCAATTCTTTGCTTTAAAAATAATGATGCAGAAGGTTTTTTACCTACAGAATGTATCTTTAATAATAATGATGATTATTTTTCCTTTCTTGAGAAGTTAATTAGTAATCCATCTTTAAGAATTTCTCTGGGCAAAAAAAACCAGGAAAGGGTATCTGAAAATAGAACTCAAAAGTCACTAAAGGAGTTTCTTGGTTTTTGCCAAGAAGCTAGATTAAACTTTATGAAAAGGATAGGTTGATGTATCTGTTGAGGAAATAAAATTTCAGCAAAATTAACGTTAAATGTTAACCTCAAAAAATTCTTGAAATAACAGTTTCAATAATAGAGATATAAAAATAGTTTTGATCCCATTGTTCAGATAATTAAGCAAGTTATTATATTACCAAAATTGAAAATTTTTTTCATAAGTAGTTACAAATGTCTAACTTAATTCCCTATAATAAACCTTATATGACTGGCAAAGAGCTATGGTATGTCAGCCAAGCTCATCATTCAGGACAACTTGCAGGTGATGGTAAGTTTACTGAACGCTGTCGTTTGTGGCTAGAACAAACCATTGGTTGTAAGAAAGCTTTAATGACACATTCTTGTACTGCTGCTCTGGAAATGGCGGCCATTCTGCTTAATGCTCAACCTGGTGATGAAGTCATTATGCCATCTTATACCTTTGTTTCTACTGCAAATGCTTTTGTATTACAAGATTTAGTACCAGTTTTTGTGGATATTAGAGAAGACACCCTCAACCTAGATGAATCTCTAGTCGAAAAAGCCATCACTGACAAAACTCGCGCTATTGTCCCTGTACACTATGCTGGTATTGGCTGCGAAATGGATGCTTTAGTTAAAATTGCCAGCGCTCATAATCTAATGTTGATAGAAGATGCTGCTCAAGGAATTTTTTCTTCTTACCAAGGGAAGCCTCTAGGTAGTTTTGGTGGATTGGCAACCCTCAGTTTTCATGAGACAAAAAATGTTATTTCTGGTGAAGGTGGGGCTTTACTGATTAATGATGAAAGATTAATTGAACGTGCTGAAATTATTAGGGAAAAAGGAACAAATCGCAGTAAGTTCTTTCGAGGTCAAGTCGATAAATACACTTGGGTAGATGTTGGCTCTTCCTATTTATGTGGCGAACTTATCTGTGCATTTTTGTACGCACAGTTAGAGGAGTCGAAAAAAATTACAGAAGAACGCCTGAAGATATGGAAAACTTACCATTCTGCATTTGAGTCTCTAGAATCAGAAGGAAAGTTGAGGCGTCCAACTGTTCCCAATAATTGCTCTAATAATGGCCATATTTATTACCTGATTCTTAATTCTCTTGAAGAAAGAACAAAATTCATCAAGTTCTTATCTGAGCGCAATATCAAAGCTGTTTTTCATTATGTGCCACTCCATAACTCACCTGCGGGAAAGAAGTATACTAGAACTTATGGCAATTTGTCTAAGACTGAGCATCTTTCTGAGTGTCTGGTTAGGTTACCGATGTGGATGGGGCTAGAGTCTCAACCTGTAATCGAAGCCGTGTATAATTTTTTTGAAAAAAATGTCTGAGTTTAAGAACAAAGGCAATAAAACTTCTAGCTGTTTAAGGAGAGTATATTAATGGCTTTTATCCCGCAAGCACAACTGGCCAATTTGGGGTTTAAAAAACTTGGTAAAAATGTTCTAATTAGCGATAAAGCTTCAATTTACAATTGCGACCAAATTGAGATTGGAGATAATTCGCGTATAGATGATTTTTGTGTTGTGTCAGGAAAGGTAAGTATTGGTCGCAATGTTCATATTGCTGTTTTCTGCAATGTAGCAGGTGGTACGGAAGGTATTGTGTTAGAAGATTTTTCTGGTCTTGCCTACGGTTGTCATGTCTTTACTCAAAGCGATGATTATAGTGGTAGAACTTTAACTAACCCTACTGTACCGACGAAATTTAAAAATGAAGCAAAAAAGTCTGTGCGCGTTGGTCGCCATGCTATTGTAGGTACTAGCTCCCTCATTTTTCCCGGTGTTACTTTAGCAGAGGGAACTTCAGTTGGCGCCATCTCTTTGGTAACTAAATCTACTCAACCTTGGTCAATTTATTTTGGCATTCCAGCTAAACGAATAAAAGCCCGTAGCCAAGATCTTTTAGAGTTAGAAAAGCAATATTTAGCAGAAGAAAATCAAGATAATTGATTTTGGCTTTCAACTACACATTTTTCAGATTTAGAGTTTTTTTTAAGAAATCAAAATACTTCTTACTGCTAAAGCGAGAGGTCTTTGATCTATATTTTCCGAACTTTGGCTAGAATAATCAGGCATATCAAAGACAAAATTGAACTTGGTTTCCCCTGATATTAAATCAAGAGGAAGTTTAAGTTTTTTAGTCAGGAAATCATTTCCAGAAAAAAGTAATTCCCCAAGTTTTTTGTCGTTTAATTTGACATTTATAACAGTTTCGGTGTTATTATCTGGCAATTTAGCCTTTGCATTGATACTTAAAGTTAATTTTCGTTCTACCTGATTTTTTAAACTTAAACTTAACTTAGCTTGTGGCCTTAACGCCCAACAACCCCATTCTTCAGGGTAAGACCAACCTGAAACCAAATAAGGTTTTGCATTACCGCCCTTTGCTAAGTTTAATTCATTACCGATGTTGTATATGGATAGTCTTTTATTGTGGAGTAAAGAATCAGGATTTAATAAATCATCATTTCTATCTAAATAGAAAGAATCTAAAAAAATATCTTTAATATTATTAAAATTATTTGAGCATATTGCAATAAAGTAAACTGGTTCATAGAGAGGTAAAAATTGCTTTGAAATCAACTGACTATCACCTGAATAACAATTCAAATTTTTAAGATTAGATTCATCTAGTGAGTATAGAAAAGAGCTAATAGCCATTCTTTGTCCATAAATTTTAGTATGACTAAAATATTTATTCAGTAATTCAGTAAATTCCTCCTGATACAATTCTTTTATATGAAAAGGATTACAATAATTAGGCAAATCTGAATAAACGAAACGGTTTGGGGAAGAAATAATTAATACTCCATCATTTTTCAGAACTCTCTTAATTTCTGTCATCATTTCTTCATGTTTATCATGATGCTCTATTGTCTCAAATGAAACAACAATATCTATAGATTCACTAGGTAAAGGAATTGAATCACATCCACCAACTAAAAACTTTAAATTAGATTTATCTTGATACTTTTTTTTTGCAAATTCTATAGATGATATATCAATATCAACACCAACTACGGAACTTGCCGTTTGGGACAACATAGCTGAACCGTAACCTTCTCCAGAGGCTATATCTAAAACAGACTTGCCACGCACTATTTCTAGACACAACCCATACCTATGTAAATGTTCGTAGCTAATTTGACCTTGAATATTAGGCACATATCTTTCCCCGGTAAATTCCATCTCAGGACTATCTTTGAGAGGTGAAATGATGTGACTCGCTTTTTGATTTTGACTTGGTAGTTGTGGATTGAGAGCGATCGCTTTCTCGTAGTATTCTCTAGCTACAGATAACTTGTCTTGTTTCGACAAAACTTGGCTTAAATTATAATAACCCCAACAAGAATCAGGTTTTAATTCTATTGCTTTCTGGAAAAAGTCAATAGCTTCATCATATTTTTCTTTTCCAATCAAAGCTAAACCAAGACTGTTATAATACTTATGGAAATCTGGCTGAATTTTTACTGCACGTTCCAAATAATTAATAGCTTCATCAAATAACTTTTGTTTAACTAAAACTTCTCCCAGGTAAGCTTGGGAAACTACAGAATCTGGCTTCAGTTCAAGAGCTTTTTTTAACTCTAAGGTAGCTTCATCAAGTAACCCTTTTTTCACTAAAGCATCCCCTAGATTTTGATGCAAGATGAATGAATTAGGATTTAGCTTTATAGCATTGCGGTAGTTAGCGATCGCCTCATCCAACCTCCCTTGTCTCTTCAACTTATTAGCCTGCTTCAACAACTGGCCAGCACTCATACTCTGATTACCCATAGAAACTCAAATATCAATCTATTCAAAAGTTTAATTCTACTCTAAAAATGCCCCTTTCATCTCACCAAAAAAAACTCGCTGACTATTTTTAAACTCATCCCTTGGTTCCTCAATAACCTCAATAAACTGAGAATTTTCACTTCAATCAAAAGATTCCAAATCAATAATCTTGCACCGAGACAACAGCAGCAATACCTCGACCATTTAAAGTTAAAATAACCGTTTTTTCACTAAAATATTCTACATAATCTGCCAATATTATGTAGGCTTAGAAACCCGGTTTCTAGATAGTTCTTAGTCGATTGTATTTTTGAAGGAGGACTATGCTTTAGCAAAGTTGGAAAACTGGCTAGTTAATAATGGATAATTGATAATGAAATAGTTTTTTAAAGCGCTTTTAAAATTGATTAAACCCATTGCCATAACCAAAATTTTGTAGAGACTTTTTCAGCTAAGAAATGAAACGCATTTTTGTTATACAACGTCCCTACTATGGTCTATAGTTCAGGAAAACTGCTGTAAATTTCAGGAAAAGTTAATTGGAGAGAAGAATAGACAAATTAGTTTAACTAGAAATAAATATATATTCTTTCCAAATTTTTCCTAACCTTTCTGCCTTCTGCCTCCTGCCTTCTGCATTTCCGCTCAACGATAATTAGTAAATTGCAATGGCATGGGAAAATCTTCTGCTTTTAACCTTTGGATTACTTGTTGTAATTCATCTTTAGATTTAGCAGTAACTCTCACTGCATCACCTTGAATAGATGCTTGAATTTTTTTAAATTCTTCTTTAATCAATTTAGTAATTTTTTTGGCATTTTCTTGACTAATACCTTTTTGTAATTTAACTTCTTGTCTAACTCTACCACCACTAGCAGATTCGACTTTACCAAAATCAAATATTTTTAATGATAAATTTCTTTTAGCTGCTTTAGTTTGTAAAACGGTATGAACTGCATCTAAACTAAATTGACTACTTGTATTTATGGTAATTGTATCTGCCCCTAATTCTAATGTTGTGTTAGAATCTTTTAAGTCATAGCGAGCTTTAATTTCTCTTTCTGCTTGATCTATTGCATTAATTAATTCTTGTCTATCAAAGTCGCTGACTATATCAAATGATGATGTAGATGCCATAATTTTTTTTCAGATATTATTCTAGTTTTACTTAGGGTTGGCGCTGAAAAGTCTGATGGTAAAGTTAGGGATTAGGGAGTAGTTGAAGTTCAGGATAAATAAGAATTATAGAGGAGTTAATTGTAATAATTGCCTCTTAATTTTTCTACTCTTGTGTGAGCCTTCTGATGCTAACTTTTTCAACCTTTTTGTTGATGGAAAAGCTGACACTTTTTCCAGACTTAAAAAGTCGAAAAGCTTGATATGTCAATTTTCTCAGATATTATTCTAGCTACTTTTAATTTGACATACTCCCGACGCTCTCCCGTAGGGAGAGCGCGGGATTCTTCAGTCAGAGAAAAACTGACCGCAGTTTTAACAGAAGTGATGTCCTCCTCCTGTGTTGACAACAATCCTATTTTTTGTATTAGTAGTGCTGAGTTATAATCTCTATCTAATTCTTGTCCACATTCCGGACATGAATGCCAGCGCTGTGATAAACTTTTAGAGACTTTATTCAGACATTCCCAACAATGTTGAGATGTACCTTTGGGGTCTACTTTGATAATTCTTTTGCCAAGTTTCCAGGCTACATACTCCAAAACCTGAACAAACTGACCAAAAGCAGCATCTTGCAAAGACTTATTTAGTCCTGACTTAGCTGATTGACCATTGGGCAAAAACTGACCATTATCACCTAATTTAGCTTTGCAACGTCGGACTAGATTTGCTATTTGTAGGTCTTCTAAAAATATCACGCTCACATCACTGAACAAATGGTAAGCCAGTTTAAATTGCCAATCTAGTCGTTGTCTAGCTATCAACTGATGCAGTCTAGCGATTTTCCCCTTGAGAATTTTCCAAGGCTTAGAATGCTTTTGTTTCTTAGCTAATCTCACCTGAAGTTTAGATAATCTATTTTCAGAAAGCCTAAAAAACTTAGGAACTTCAATAAATTCTCCATCACTGGTAAAAGTATAGTGCAACAATCCTAAATCAATACCTTTTGAGTTTTTTAAAGTGGGTTGAATTTCTGCAACCTCTACAGGTACGGTTTTATCTTCTATCGTTAAGCTAATATACCATCCGTCTGCTTCGCGAATCACTGTACCTGTCTTAACCTTGAACCCCTTCGATATTTGCCGATTGAAGACAAAAGGGACTAAGCCAATTTTTGGTAAATTGACACAATACCGACCATTGGCATTTTTGACTATATTGGCATTTGATAACTGAGGATAACTGAAAGAATTATAATAATGCTTTCCCTTAAATTTAGGTCTACCAGTGGTTTTACCATTTTTATCAGGTTTGGTAAAATTATCCATTGTTGTTTGTACGCGCTGAATAACATCTTGCAACACCTGAGAGTGCATAGACTTATACTCAGGAAAAAGTTTTTTAGTCTGTGCTAAATCTGCTAGTTGCACAGTCTCCCAAGTAACATATCCATTAATTATGTTCGGATGTTTATCCCCTTTCCTAGTTATCGGATTACCATTATTATCTTTTTTTCTGCCATCTCGTGTTTGTACCCTAAATTCAGGGATGTTCTGATAAATCCGGTGTACGGACGTTGCATGCAACGTCCCTACCACTGAAACATTAAGTGGACAAGCATTTACTGGTGTGCGTGTTGCTTCAAACCAGTTTAACCTTTGAGCTAAACGATAATTATATTGCTTCCTAGCCATGGACAACCAGTTAGATATAATTACCGCTTGCCTTTTATGTGGTTTTAGCTTGTACTTATATTTCAATAGCATCCCAGAATCGACCTTTATATCTATTTGAGTTATTATATCAAAAATAACGACAAACCGCACAAATAAGGCCCGGCTTTCCAATTGCGTCGCTCCCCTACGGGAGAGCGCGGGACTTCCCGCCGGGGGAGTTAAAGTTAAATATCTATATTAATGAACAGTTCACTAAGTCTGAAAATTTCTATAAAAAAATTTCTAGCTTTTCTCAAACTTGTGAAGGATATTTATCTTTTTGTCTTTCTATTATCTATTCCCTGTTCCCTTAAACCTAGTAATTTTGTATTTTACAAATATGGGAATATAGCAACCGCAAAGGCGGTTAGAATATGGACTGATGATGAATCAAAGACCACGGAAACACTGTTTTAACTTTTCCCTATTCCCTCCATACCTGTTCTCTGCTATACTATTCTAAAAATTATTCACACTACTTAAACTGAGAATAAACAAAATAGCCGTACAAGAAGAACTAATAGCAAACATGAGCGATCGCCCTATAGGTACATCAAAAATATAAAATATTGAATAAAAAAATCGCCCAACCACAAAAGTTAATGCTGCTATTATTGCTAAAACAGAATCTTGTTCTGTTAAATATGCCATTATAGAAGCTGTGGCAAATAAAATAAAGGTTTCAAAAGAATTTTGATGTGCCCAACTTGCTCTCTTAGCATAATTGGGCAATTTTTCAAACAAAGCACGAGGCGCACCCAAATCATAGCCTACTTTAACACGACCGTAGGCTACTACTAAAAAAGGTGCGTAAACTAGCAGTGCTGCTAGAGCTATACAATCTAAAAAGATTGTAGATGGTGATAATTCCAACATATTTATTTTTCTAGTATACCGCTACACGTTAGGGAACAGGGAACAGGGAACAGGGAACAGTAGAATATCAACAGGTTTTTCGTAATAGGGAAATGTTCCGCAAACAGGATATAAAAATGTCCGCGCCCAATATTCATTCGACTGCTATAAAACTAACTAATCAAAATAGAACAGAGTTACTAATTTACGTTGTTCTTCTGCATCTTGACAAGTCTGCAACAAAGTATGACTATCGTGAAAAGCAAAACAAATTAATTGTTGACATCGAGAAACAATTTCTTGATTACAAATAGAACTCGCTTCTGCTAAAGATAATTGATCATTTTTCGGATTTTCTACTAAATGAATAACCTTTTCTAACTCTTCACGAGATTCTCTTGGTTGTCTTTTCAAACTTTGAGGTAAAATTACTGTAACCAAATTAGGGTCAGCCCTCATTGCACCTCGAACTGCTGCTAAGTTACTACCTGTTGCTCCTGATGTAATAATATGATTTGAACCTAACACCAAAGCATAACTTAATAACTCAATTAATTGTTGATGAGTAATAGGAACATGACGGGAACCCAACACAGCGATTCTTTTAGAACCTGTTTGTTGGATTGCTAAAAGTTCCTGTAAAAAATCATCTACCTTGGGTATATCAATTGATTGACTCAATGATTTTATCTACTATAATAAATTTGCCAAAAGGATTATAACAAGTAAATATGTTTTTGTACATTTTAGTTATGGAATAGGTATGGAGGGAGGAGTAATCACTTTTCTTCAAGGGAACAGAGAATAGGCAATAGGCAATAGGGAGGAGTAATCACTTTTCTTCAGTAGAAAATCTCAACAAAAATGTGCTTTTTGATAGAAAGTTGCACCAAAGATGGCTCAAAATTTCTCTTGGCCTTAACATCTTAAAACATTTTTTGCTCGACTTTTACGTCAAATATAAAAAACATACCCTTATTAAACCTCCCCATCACCTTATATACCAGTCAAAGCAAAGAGCGCAGACCCATCAAAAGCCTAAAACCCAGACCAAATCAAGATTTTTCCTTCTCCCTTTTGCTATACCTCCCAATCACCCATGAAAATTTTAATCAATTTTCAAATTTTCTTGCAAGCGTTCAAAATCAAAGTGTTGTGCCATTAGTTCTTTGACAAATCCTACTTTGGCAGGTTCATGTAAACGCACACTACCAAAAGTTTTTTCAATGATTTCTACTGTAGAAAGGGTATCATAGTCCACTGACAAAATGGGTACTTCTGCATCGTCTGCACGCCGTAATACTAACTCATCCGGTGGCAGTTGTCCAGTTAAAATCAGACAATGAGTCGAAGTTTCTAGAGCTGCTAGCTGAATATCTGTGCGATCGCCCCCTGTCACTACTGCCATATTTGTCGCCTTACGGAAATATTTTATAGCTGCACTAACATTCATTGCACCAATTGTCAAGCTTTCTACCATTAAATTTAAGCGATCGCCACGACAAAGTACCTGAGCTTTTAATTGTTTTACTAATTCTGCCACTGGAACTCCTCGTAGGAAACTGCTTCTAGGCAATATTCCGAATACTGGTATATCTCTAGATTGGAGGAAAGGTTTTACTAATGTAGTTACTGTTTCTTGTGCTGATACTGGGACATCGTTAATAACTACACCAAGAAGGGAGCTACCTAAACGTTGTTTAGCTGAAAGTAAAGAATCTATGTAATGTGAACTTGGACGAGTTACCAAAATCACACCTGCATTAAGGGTTTCTGCAACTTGTGGCAGTGATAGTTCAAATAGACTACCGTCATCTATGTTACTAGGTCCTTCTAATATTACTAAACCTTCTGACTCTACCTGTAGATATTGTGCTAGAGATTTTTGATAATCATTTTTCTCCTCTCCTAGCAAGCGCTTTTCTATGGTATTTTTGTCCAAGGTCAACAAAGTTGGTCGAACACTATTTTGTGAAAGTTGGAGAGTATCAGGTATGAACTGTACATCAGCATCTATGGAAGTAGATGTTGGAGTTAAACAGTTCCCCAAAGGTTTTCCATAGGCAATGCTTATACCTTTTGCTTGTAACTCATGGGCTATTCCTAAAATAATTGTAGATTTGCCACTGTAAGGTTCAGTCGATCCAATTAGCAAATAATTTGCAGATTTTGGCACATCCTAGCTCCTGCAATTAATAAACTTTTGGCAATTATCGCATTTTTAGGGCAAATATTCCTGGGATAATGGATAATAAATAATAAATAATTAGGGCTTGCTGATTAAATATGGACTTAGAAAAGAAACCTGGTTGTTTGAAGGTCAAGCAGTTGCTTGTTCCTCTACTCCCTAATTAATAAAGCTATTAATTAGGCTTAAGTTATTTGTATCGGGTTTCTAAATATGAACCTGGCTGATTAAATATAATATGAACCTAGAAACCCGGTTTCTTTGAAAAACCGGGTTTCTGTTTGAAGGTCAAGCAGTTGCTGTTCCCCTACTCGCTAATGAATAAAGCTATTGATTAGACTTAAGTTAGTTATAGCGAAGTAGCTTTTTGTAGAAAGCCTTAGAAAAATCTATTGTATCACTGATTCTATAATTCCGTAAGACATCTATTAAACAATCAACAAATTCATAAGTAGCCATTATAATTTCATAACTGAGTTCTGGATTATCATCAAACTGCATTCTGCAACGAGTTATGTCTGCGGGTAATATCGAAACATTCCAGGTAATAACAAAAGGAATATTTTCAACTCCTTTTATATTTTTTGATCCTTCTATATTCCTTGCTCCTTCTAAATGTTTTTGTTTGTACAAGCTAATAGCAAGACCTAAAAATTTACGTCTTTTTTCTGTGTAGTATGGATTATAAACAGCTATCTCTCCTTTTTCTGCTGGTTTTAATTGGTTAATTAACATTTTAAATATTCTCCGTAATCATCAATGATCTTCTAAAAGTCTAGTTTTTTCTGTTTATATAACTAGGAAATTTAGCATTTGTAATAATAATTGTATTTCAGATTTTATATCATGCCTGGTAGCATCGGTATGGTATAGAGAAGGTAAGGAATAATAAAGAAGTTGCCAAAGAAGGAAAAAACCTTACAAAAAATATTTTTCCAATTTTTTTACACAAACCTTCAAACAGAAACCCGGTTTCTTTAAGAAACCGGGTTTCTATATCCATATTTAAGAAACCGGGTTTCTATATCCATATTTAATCAGCTAGCTCTAATTATCAATTATCCCAGGAATATTTGCCCTAAAAAGCCATTTTTTAGCAATAAGAAATAGGCAATATTTTTAGAGTTTATTTCTAGTTTTTGAATTATTGCAACCTATATACGGCTGGCTGATTAAATCTCAAAATATTCTATAGATAAAAGTTTCGATCTTTTTAGAGTCCTATTTCTCAGGAACCGTAAAAGTTAAAGTTTTTAGGCAGGTCAGGTTTAGACATCCGAGCATTTTAGGTTAATTAGGACAGAAAAACTAAGGAACTATTTTAACAACTACTTCCTCTATAACCCTCCTAAATCTTTACTCTTAACTACTCCCTACTCCCTACTCCCTACTCCCTACCTCCACAAAAATACCATATTTATAGTTTTTTAAGACGAAATTAGGTTAGTCTCTTAAACATAAGAAAATTATTTAGTTGTTACATCTTTTAAGATTAGTTAAATTATGCCGGACAGTTCTTGGCCAAAAAACGATTACTATCAGGAAACCCAAATTAACCAAAACTATGCCTCAGATAATGAACAGCAAAATTATCAGGTATCAGAAAAACAGGAAAGTTCAGATGCTAACCAGATAGAGCCAAAAATAAAAGTCATGGAAACCAAAAAGTTCAGTAATCAGAATATCTACGATGGTCGTAGACTTAAAGCAGCTTTTGTGCTGTCCTTGATCTGGACTGTTACCATAATACTACATTTGCTGTCCTGGGGATATTGGACAATTCTGGGTTTAACCGGTTTACTCTCAGTTCAATTTTTGCGGATACTATTTGCTAAACCAAAACTAGCTCCTAAAAGTTTATCAGAAGAAAATTTAACAGACTGGCCTTATGTATCTCTTATAGTAGCAGCTAAAAATGAAGAAGCTGTCATTAGCCAATTGGTAAAAAATATTTGTGCTGTAGATTATCCTACCAATAATTATGAACTTTGGGTAATAGATGACAATAGCACAGATAAAACCCCTGTATTGCTAGAAAAGTTGGCTCAGGAATATCAACAACTAAAAGTGATTAGAAGAGGTCCAGATGCTAGGGGTGGTAAGTCTGGCGCTCTCAATGCTGCTGTACCTTTCGTTAGGGGAGAAATTTTAGGAGTATTTGATGCAGATGCACAGGTGACACCTGATTTACTCAGAAAAGTAGTACCACTTTTTACCAGGGAAGAAGTAGGAGCAGTACAAGTGAGAAAGGCGATCGCTAATGGGGGTCTAAATTTTTGGACAAAGGGACAATCAGCAGAAATGGTTGTGGACAGTTTTTTTCAGGAACAGCGCATTGCTATTGGTGGGATTGGAGAACTGAGAGGAAATGGCCAATTTGTGCGGTTGAATGCTCTAGAAGAATGTGGGGGGTGGAATGAAGAAACTATTACTGATGATTTAGATTTAACTGTTCGTCTACATCTGAATCAATGGGATATAGATTTTTTGGCTTCTCCAGCAGTAATGGAAGAAGGGGTGACTAACCCTGTAGCTTTGTGGCATCAACGCTCCCGATGGGCTGAAGGAGGGTATCAGCGCTATTTAGATTATTGGAAATTGATTTTCCGTAACCGAATGGGACTTGGTAAAACTTGGGATTTATGGCAATTTTGGGTGACACAATATGTAATATCTGTTGCTGCTGTACCTGACTTTTTGATGGCGATATTTTTACGTCGTTTACCAATAACGAGTCCTTTAACTGTGTTTACTGTGATGGTTTCTTTGTTAGGAATGTTTATTGGTTTACGTCGAACTCGGAAACGACAAAGGAGTTTAGTAGAAGAAAAAGAGATAATTGAATTTACTTCTCAGAAAGAACATTCATCGTCTTTATTTTTGACTTTTTGGGAAAGTGTGCGGGGAACTTTTTATATGTTGCATTGGTTTGTGGTTATGAGTATTACTATTGCTCGAATGTCTCTATTACCTAAGCGGTTGAAATGGGTAAAAACAGTTCATACGGGTGATGAGGAAAGTTAAAAGAAGAAGCTATTTCAGTTATCAGTTATCAGTAACAATCTCTGAAGTTAGAGACTGGAAATATTTATGATAATTGATACTCTCTTTGTAATAAATATTCACCTAAATTACTATTTGATTTGTGAATAAAATTTTGATAAGTAGGTCGGCGTGAATAAACGTCACTATGTAACAAAATTTTAAAGCATTTAAAACCCTTGAGATTGCTTCCTTCCACGGTGTTACGGCTCCCTGGGGATGTACTTGTAAATTTTTTCCTTACCTACTTCGTTAAAGTGATCACTGTAACAGTTTTTAAGATTTAGATTTGCTATAGTTAGGGTTTATTGAAAAAGTCTTTTGGTTAAGGTAGGGATTAGGGAGTAAACCCACCCCTAACCCTTCCCAGGAGTTAAGCTTAGGAGGAATGGGAGTTATAAAAGAGGTAGTTGGAAGAATTGTTTCTTAATTTTTTCGTCTAATCACTGTACAAAACTTATATCTAATAGACTGTAAATTTTTATATCTATAGGAAAAATAGGGGTGCATTTTAATCCATGAATAAAGCCAAAAACTTACCGCTTTTAGGGAACACTTAACAGTGAACAGGGAACAGGTATGGAAAAAATAGGTATGGAGGAAAAAAGTATTTTTGCAAATATATCAGATGCACCCAAAAAACTTGATAAACATAAAATTTTTATCACAAAAGATAAAGGGAAAAAATGAAAAAACTAGATGATTAAAGCAGCAATTTATTGCTAAAAAAATTATTCTAGTCTTTTAAGAGCATTAATTAAGTTTACACTTATTAAGTAGGTTTAATCTTACCAAATTTATGAAAATCTTGGGGATGCTCAAATAAAGTTTCCCAAACTATTATTGTAAACATTCAGTAGGAAATGCTTACACCAGAGCAAATTAAAAGTTAAGTTAATATGAATTTATTAGAATATCAGGCGAAGGCATTGTTTGGCGAAATAGGAATACCTGTTTTACCATCTCAAAAAATAGATTATCCTCAAGATTTAAAAAGGTTAAAAATACCCTATCCAATTGTACTAAAATCTCAAGTTCATCATGGGGAAAGAATTAGTTTAGGCGGAATTAAATTTGTTGAAAATACAATAGATGCGGTGGCAGCAGCTCAGACAATTTTTAATTTGCCAATTAAAGATGAATATCCAGAAGTTTTGTTAGCAGAGGTAAAATATAATCCTGACCAAGAATTATATTTAGCTGTTGTTTTAGACCCAATAGTACGTCGTCCTGTACTTATAGGTTCAGCGCAAAGGATTGTTGATACAGAAAAAACCATGAAAAATATACAAAAAGTGGTTGTGAATCAAGAATTTTCCCCTTTTTATGCACGTCGTTTAATGGTAAAAATTGGGCTGGAAGGAAAACTAATAACATCAGTAAGTCATATAGTTGAAAAAATGTATCAATTGTTTGTAGAAAAGGATTTAGATTTGATAGAAATTAATCCTCTTGGTATTAGTCCAAGAGGAGAAGTAATGGCTTTAGATGGTAGAGTTAGTGTTAATAATTATGCTTTAGGTCGTCATCCAGAGTTGGTGAGTTTAGTTAGCAAAAATGTTAGTAATAATTATGAACTTCAAGAGAAAAAGGTAAATGGAATATATAATAATTTGCAAGTATTGAATAAGAATAATAATGGTATTTGTAAGGAAAAATTTATTCCAGATTATCGACTGAAATTAACGGAGTTAAATGGAAATATCGGAATTTTATGTAATGGTGAAGGTTTGACAATGGCTACTCTTGATTGGGTAATGCAATGTCATGGTAAACCAGCTAATTTTTTGAATATTAATTTGGGTGATTATTTTGAGTTAAAAGATGGTTGGCGATCGCATATTTTTACTGCTTTGGATTTAGTTAGTCGGTCAAAAAATGTTGATGTGGTTTTGATAAATATTACAGGTATAGTTCAGACAAGTGATGAGTTGATTACTATAATATCTGAATATTTTAATCAGTTAAAAACTGTAGAACAAAAAACAATTCCTTTTGTACTGCGTTTATTAGGAGGTAACATTAAAAGAGTTAGAGAAAGTTTATCAGGTTTCTCAATAGAGGTTATAGAAAAATTGGAAGATGCAGTTAAAAAAGCTGTTTATCTATCTAAAGAAGGGAGAAGGGAGCAGGGAGCAGGGAGTAGGGAGTAGGGAGTAGGGAGTAGGGAGTAAAGCCACCCCTAACCCCTCCCTGGAGGGGAAGTAAAGAGTTGCAGGGATTTATATAGGAGGTATACGGTTCCGGAGGAATCAGAAAAATTATCCCCTGACTTGGGTGCCCCTATCTTAATCCAAATACATACTAACTTTTTGATTTTTCCGGAACTGTGCTTTAAGGAGAGAAAATCTCGTACTTTTTCTGAGCTAAAAAATGCTTTTATCTTTACCTGTCAATGCTTCTATATTTGATCGGCAAATCCTAACTACTTAATTAATTATTCCCTATTCCCTCAAACTTAAACTTGTTTAACTAACTGTTTAACTAACAGACAACAGAAAGCACTGTAAGAAATTTATTTTGCACTACTAATTATATAGCAATGCGTGCATAGGTTGTGAAAAATAAATAAAGTAAATTAAAAAACTGAAACTTCTACTTGTTCCCTCAAAGTAATGAAATTTTTTACACAACTCAAAGGGGATTGCTATATAATAAATAATTAGTGGCTAAAATATTATGAATTTAACTCGAAATAGTAAAGTTATAGTTCAGGGTGTGACAGAAAAAATATCTACCCAGATAGCCTTAATGATGAAATCTTCTGGCACAAATGTAGTAGCAATTATTAGTCCTGGAGAAGGGGGAAAAGAATGGGATGGCATTCCCGTTTTTAGTTTGGTAGAACAGGCAGTGGCAAAGGTGGGTATGATTGATGCTAGTGTGATAGTTATGCCTGCTTATCAGGTCTTAGATGCTGCTTTAGAGGCGATCGCTTCTGGCCTTAAACAAATTGTGATTGTGACAGAGGGTGTCCCTCCTCTGGATATGGTTAAGTTATTAAGAAAAGCTGAGGCCACAGAAACTCTGATTGTTGGGCCTAGTTGTGCAGGTATTATTGTACCAGACCAGTTTTTATTGGGTACTCATTCGCCTCAATTTTATACTCCAGGTAAAATTGGTATTCTTAGTAGAAGTAACACTCTGACTTATGAAGTTGCCTGGGAATTAACAAAGTCGAAGTTTGGCCAGTCTATTTGTGTGAGTTTGGGTTGCGATCCAATTGTTGGTTCTTCTTTTCTCCAATGGTTGCAAATATTAGATGAGGATGAGCGTACAGAGTTGATTGTCTTAGTGGGAGGAGTTAGTGGTGTAAGTGAGGAAGTAGCAGCTTCTTATATTTCAGAAACGATTGATAAACCTGTTATTGCTTATATTGCTGGTACTTATGCTCCTCTAAATCAAAATCATAGTCATGGTAGTTATTTAATTAGTGCTAGGGTTGCTGGTGAAATTGAGAGTAAAATTGCAGCTTTTGAGGCTGTTAAAATACCAGTAGCAAAATGTCCTTCTGATATTCCAAGTTTAGTTGGAAATTTACTGGAAAAGAAATGTTCTTAATTTCTATTTTAATAATATTGATTGATTCCAGAAATATTTGGAATTATTTAATTTTTCAACTGTAGGGGTTTGGTTACCAAACCTCTTTCCCCTTGGGTAATATCAAATCCGCTGGCTTTGGAGAAGAAAATTATACCATCAGAAAAGAAGGAAAAGTCCTAGTTTGTATAGGGTACGGTTCCCGAAAAATTGGATACCAAACCCCTACAATTTTTAATTTTACCGATACTACCGGATTTGATATAAGGTGAATTTTAGATATGGCTATAAGGAAAAAACTGTAGGGGTTTGGTTTCCAAATCCCTTTGCACTTCGGGAAAGGAGACCAAACCCCGCATTTATAAATCTTACAACTTAACCTATATTACTCATACATCATAACAAAATTCAGGAACCCCTCAAAACTAACCTGAAGTTTCTGGTACTTCCTCTGCTTCTGGTTCTCCTTCTCCAAATACTACTCGTAATAGGGGAGGCGCTAAGAATGTGGTAATAATCACCATCAAAATAATTGCTACATCCAAAGCAGGAGATAAAGCACCACTAGCGGAACCAACAGCAGCAAAGACTAAACCAACTTCACCCCGTGGTACCATACCAACACCAATAGCTAAACGATTAACATTACCTAAACCAAACACACTAAAACCACAAGCAACTTTACCGACAATAGCAACTACTATTAAGAAAATTGCAATTACCAAACCTTCTCGGTTAGCAGGAACAGCAGGGTTAAGAACACCCAAATTAGTTTTTGCTCCCACAGTAACAAAGAAAATCGGAACTAGCACATCAGAAATAGGCAGAATTAGTTTTTCTAATTCTCGTCCCACCTCTGTTTCGTGCAAGTTATCTAAAACTAATCCTGCAGCAAAAGCTCCCAATATTGCCTCCAAATGGATAGCAGCACCAACATAAGACATAAACAATGCTATTGTCAAAGCTGGAATCACTGCTCTACCTCTGGTTTTAAATTTTTCAGCAAAGAAAATAAAAGTATCGTTGAAGAAACGACCTAGCAATACTGCACCTACCAAAAATACACTCGCACTAACAATTAAATAGACAGCATTGATAATATCAACTTCACCAGTTTTCGCTAAACTTGCTACTACTGCTAGGATAATAATACCCATAACATCATCTATAACTGCGGCACCGAGAATAATTTGACCTTCTTTTGTGTTGAGACGGTTAATTTCTGTTAATACTCTGGAAGTGATACCAATACTCGTCGCTGTCAGTGCTGCTCCGGCAAAAATTGCTGGTACTGCTGAGACATGAAATATCCCCATCATTCCTGCTGTACCTGCAACAAATGGTAATGTTACCCCAACAGTTGCTACAACTAGAGACTGAACACCAACTTGCATTAAGTCTTTGATATTAGATTCTAGACCAATTTCAAACAACAAAATGATTACGCCTATTTCTGCTAGAACTTCTAGTACCTCACTTTGAGCTTGAAATGTAACCTCAGCAGCATCAGGAGCTAAACCTGCTGTTAGTTCTAACATTTTCACAATTATTGATGCAGAACTATCAACCCCATTTTCTGGAAAAATCACTAAATTGAGGGCGGAAATACCGATAACTACACCTCCTACCAATTCTCCTAACACTGGTGGGAAACCTAGCCAGTTAAAAAATTCGCCCCCTGCTTTACTAGCTATATAAATGGCCACTAAACTCAGAAGCACTCCTGCCAACACCATTGCTGGTTCAGCTTTGATTTCTGTGGCCATAGCCAGTATCGGTGCAATTTTCCCTGATAAAGGAAATAAGAAAATTTCACTCACAAAATTAGACCCTGCCATTAAACTAAACATTAAATCTTTCTAAATCATCTTGATTTAATGTAACAGGACTTTGGGTAGTGGTGGTCTATTAATTTAGAATTTAGAATTTAGAATTTAGAATTTAGAATTTAGAATTTAGAATTTAGAATTTAGAATTTATTCCTGCTTCTGGCTTTTGGCTTCTGGCTTCTTCCTTTATGAAGCAAAAACCCTATGTTGGAGGGACGGCATTTGCCTACGAACTTGTTGTAGACGAGTAGGGTTAATTTCTGCGATCGCTACTCCTGGTTTATCGCCAGTATCTGCCAAAATCAAACCCCAGGGGTCAATTATCATTGCATGGCCATGACTTTGTCTTCGACCGTAATGATTACCTGTTTGGGCTGGAGCGATAATATAACAGGTATTTTCTATGGCCCGTGCTTGCAGTAATACTTGCCAGTGGTCTTTTCCTGTAAATGCGGTGAAAGCTGCTGGTACAAATAAAACTTCAGCTCCTGCTTTGGAGAGATGTCGATATAGTTCTGGAAATCTTATATCATAGCATACTGATATACCAAAATTACCATAATCTTGAGATGAATAAACGGATGGTAGTTTAACACCTGCTTTGACTGTGTTGGATTCTCGGTAAGTATTACCATCAGGTATATTAACGTCAAATAAATGTGCTTTGGCATACCTGGCTACTTCTGTTCCATTAGGCTCAATTAAAGATGCAACATTGTAGACTTTACCATCTGTTGTTGGTACTGGATACCCACCTCCTAAAATGGTAATTTGGTATTTTTGAGCAATTGTTTTGAGAAATTTTTCAGTTGCTGTAGCGATCGCTTCTGCTTGAGATATTTTTTCTTCTTCTTCACCTAAAAAAGGAAAATTTTCTGGTAAGGTAACTAATTCTGCACCTTGACGAATAGCTAAGTCTATTAATTCTTCTGCCTGTGATAAATTTTTTGACAAGTCAGGCACACTTGTCATTGATATGGCAGCAGCGAGATAGGATTTCATTAAGTTAGTTTTTCAGTGGTCTTAAAAATAATTAATAATTAATAATGGATAATTAATAATTTAGAGATACTTTTCATTATCAATTATCCATTATCTATTTAGCTAGGATGGTGTCAGAAATCAAGTTTTCAACTTTAATTTAGTTAAGAATGTTGATTTCTGTATTCACCACATTTTTAACTTGGCAATTTGAGGTTGAATTTGATCTTAATCTTTTCTCATACTATTAAATTTAATCTGAATATTTCAGATAATTCAGAGAAATTTTGATTAATTCAAAATTCTGATTTTTTTGCTTTTACATAGGGTGGAAAAGCAGGTCTGGGAAAAAGCGATTAAACTCAATTAAAATTCCAGCTGTGATAGTCATCCAAGCTGCAGCCAAAACTGGAGCTGTAGATAGATACTTAAGTAAGTCTTGCATGAATATTTCTCCTGAAACTGATTTTTAAACCAGGTGTTGTTCAGACAATGTTAATTTGCTATCAGCTTTTAGCATTTCCATACCGAAAGGCTCTGCAAACAACTATCAGCTTTGACTGGGTTAAAGTCCATAAAAACTATATGTCTAAGATAGACTTAAATACCCTACTCGCACTTTCAAAAAAAATGCTCATGCTGATTGCTAGTTGCTGACCGCTGACTGCTCTTTGAAAAACATTGTTTTAAATAGATTGGTAATTATTAAGTTAGTATTTCTATACTGACTAAAATTACCTAATTTATGGTGTTCCGTTCGTCACTTTTCTAGCGAGGTGAAACAGTAATTTCGTTATCTTTAGCAAACATTTCGCCTGAAGCATATTCCTTGAATGCTAACAGAGGCCATAAAAAGCCACCTAGCATTTTTTGGATTGCTAAAGGTACATCAATAATAATCTCTTTTTCTTCTGAATTTTTATCAGATTTAATTGCTTGAAGATAGGAACGACCTACCCAACCAATCCAACCTGCAATATACAAGAATAAAATGCCAGGAATAGTAAAGTCCCCAGCGTGACTCCAACTTCCATCTACGATTAAATGAGGTAGTCCGTCGTCTTTTCCACAAAGTTGTTGGGAATAGCGTTCAAATCGTTTTGTGCCAGATTCTGGATCTGCTGTAGTCGGACGAGCATTTTCAGCTAATGCCTGAAAAGCAGGTGATTCTGAACAAGGTACTAAATTATATGCTGATGCTGTAGGTACAAAAGTTACCCAAAGACTAATGGCTAAAACTAAAGCCAACAATCGTCTCATGGAATTGTTTCCTTTTATTACAAAGTGTTGACAATTACCTATACTTCTGTTGCCAAATAATAGCTCCAAAAGAAAGGATTTTTTGATTAAGATTTTCCCAACTCCAAAAGCAACAGTTTGGAACTGGTATTCTTGACTTAATGATTGGGATTTTCTGCTGCCAAAGATGACTAACTAGGCCAATGTTTTTTGAGCCTATCTGTATCTTCTCCACAGAATATTTTTACCACGATGTGTTTCACCAGAGGTATTTCTTATTCGTCTGATTTTACAATACTTTATTTACCTCAACACTAAATTTATTTAGTGCTAATATTTTGATTATATTAATATCAATTTATGTAGCAATGACAAGGGTTTTAGCTATAGAAACAAGTTGTGATGAAACATCTGTGGCAATTGTTAAAAATTATCAAGTTTTAAGTAATATTGTAAAGTCACAAATTAATATTCATAGCTTTTATGGAGGTGTAGTTCCTGAAGTAGCCTCAAGACAACATTTAGAAATAATAAATCAGGCGATCGCTCAAGCTTTCAGAGAAGCAGATTTAGATTGGCCAGATATTGATGGTATTGGGGCTACTTGTGCCCCTGGTTTAGTGGGCGCTTTATTAGTGGGCCTAACAGCAGCAAAAACTCTAGCTATTGTTCATAACCAGCCATTTGTGGGAGTCCATCATTTAGAAGGTCATATTTATGCAGCCTATCTGACTAGACCAGAATTAAAACCACCTTTCCTCTGTTTGTTAGTTTCTGGAGGTCATACCAGTTTGATATATGTTAAAGACTGTGGAGAGTATGAAACTTTAGGAAAAACCAGAGATGATGCAGCAGGAGAAGCTTTTGATAAAGTAGCGAGATTATTAAAGCTTGGGTATCCAGGTGGACCAATAATTGATAAATTAGCAGTAGAAGGCAATGTGCGACTCGTTCCTACTAAGAGCCTTTAGAAACTAGAGGGGTATGAGTAGGGTCCAACGAGGCCACGGAGGAAGAGCCTGTAGAGCTATTCGCTATATAAGGCCACCAAAGAAGAGCCTTGTAGTGATAACTGAGTTACGGATGTGGGTGAAAGTCCCACCCGCTGAGGGAAAGCGGACTCCCGACCTGGCCACACCGAGCTAGACCTTTTCCGCTAGCAGAGTGAAGCTGGCATCAGGCCCCAACCAGAGCTAAGAGTGATAGGCGCACTGGGGGTAATGGGGAGACGGCATGGGTACATTACGGAATGTCCTGAAAAAGCGTCTTATCTACCGGATAGGAGTCACTCAAACCTCCTGACCGCACACGGGAAATTCCCGCGTCAAATATTGCCATTAGACGCATCCCTGGGGAACGTGTAGGCGAATTGGACAGCCCTAAACCGTCATAACAATCTGTAATTCGGAACGAGGAAAAACGGCAAGTAAGTCTGGTCATGTAGGTTTTGTGGCTAGTAGGAGGAAAGCTCGGAACTCTTGCTTGACGGGTAGGATGGGGGAACGAAATTACCCCCGGCAATCGAGAAACCTCAAAGGAAGGGTGATGAAGCTTAGACACCTGGTTTGACCAGAGTGAAGCACCCAACCTATACGTACAGGGTAAAACCTCTAGCCCGAAATTCACCAGGCGAAAGTCGAGTGCAAAACGACACAGAGGTAAGTAACTCCAAGGCGGTAGGCTAAAGGCACTCCCGATCTCGAGACGGTGGAAGATTAGGATAAGCTAAACCTTAACCCGGTTCAGCCCTAATCAATGGATTTTGTCTCTAACTGAGATGTTACCACAGATTGCTAGGAGCCGTGATGCGGTGAAAGTCGCACGTCCGGTTCTGAAGTAGAGGTGCGGAGGGTAATACCTCCCATCGACTATAACAAATTAGCCTTTAACCTTCCAGAAGGGAAAATTTCTTTGCCAGGAGGAGGTTATCATCCTTATGATTTTAGTTTTAGTGGACTAAAAACTGCTGTATTGCGATTAGTTCAGAAATTAGAATCAGAGGGTAATGAGTTATTACCTGATTCTTCATTAACAAAGGATATTGCAGCTAGCTTTCAAGAGACTGTAGCGAAAGGACTAACAAAACGAGCGATCGCTTGTGCCCTGGACTATGGATTAAATACAATTGTTATTGGTGGAGGTGTAGCAGCAAATAGTGGTTTGCGATGGCACTTGAGCAAAGCAGCAGAAAGTCATAATTTACAGGTATTATTTCCACCAATGAAATTTTGTACAGATAATGCAGCTATGATTGGTTGTGCTGCGGCAGACCATCTGAGTCGAGGCCATATTTCATCTTTGAATTTAGGAGCTAGTTCTCGAATGGCTATTCAAGATGTGATGAAATTATATAGCCCTACAGGCTAGGGAATAGGGAATAGGGAATAGGGAACAATTATAGTTAGGGTTTGCTGAAAAAGTCTTTTGGTAGGGGGAAGGAGCCAGAATCGGTGAATCGTTGAATCCAGAAGGAATAGGAATTGCATGAAGAGGTAGTGAGAAGAATTATCCCTTGATTTTCTGTAATAATTAGCTGATTTTTCGGGAACCGTAAATCCTAGATTTTTTAGCTTTCAAGATTTAAAAGGCGATACTTTTGACCTACCTAAAAATGCTAAAAGGTTTATACATCAAGGTTTTCATCTTTAATCAGCAAGTTCTAATTAGGAGTTACTGAAGGATTAGTAATTAAATAAAAATAATTAAATAATTAAATAATTAAATAATTAAATAATTGGTACTTTGAAGCCTAGCCTTTCAAGGGGAAAAAGCGGTCGTCAGCGGAGCTTCCCGAAGGGTGAAATGGATGGGTTCCCTAACCATATCTAATCTCCCCTTGAGAAATAAATTTTTTCCTTTTATTGAATGCTCTTCCTTTTAGGGAGAGGTAATTATCAATTATCAATTATCTATTATCTATTATCTATTATTGAAGCAGCAACCTTAGAAATAGTGCTTAAAACGCCATGGGCAATAGTTTTTTTGACTCTATAGATAGATGTTACTTTTGGGTAAGTCCTGATAATATCTAAATAGTTTTAGGATGTATCAAATATTATTCCTGATTCCTTATTGAAAAATCAAGGTATAAAGCCTTGCCATTCATAGAAAGAAGTAGTCGTTTTGTTGGCGCAAAGCTTTGCATAGGGAAAGAAAAAATTCCTTTTAGGGAATCTTCTTTATTTACCAGAAAATCATTAATAATTAATAATTAATAATTAATTATTTATTTAACCATACTTTTTTAAACTAGAACTGCTACATCAGTAATGAAAATTAGAAATGCTGAACTAAGAGACTTAAATGCCATTGTAGATATTTATAATGCCTCAATTCCTAGTCGTATTGCTGCTGCTGACTTAGAATTTATATCTGTCGAGAGTCGTATTTCTTGGTATCAAGAACACTCATCAGATAGTCGCCCTATTTTAGTTGTAGAACTAGATAATAAAGTTATCGGATGGCTAAGTATTCAGTCTTTTTCTGGCAGACCAGTCTACAAAGCTACAGCAGAAATAAGTATATATATTGCTCCTAAATATCAAGGTCAAGGAATAGGAAAAAAATTACTTTCCGAAGCAATTAATCTCAGCCCTAAATTAGGAATTAAGACTTTGCTTGGTTTTATTTTTGCTCATAATATTCCTAGCTTAAATTTGTTTAAGAAGTTTGGTTTTGAACGTTGGGGTTATTTACCTAAAGTGGGTGATTTAGATGGTAATACAGCAGATTTAGTAATTGTAGGAATTCATGTTGAGGAATAAGGAAGAAGGAAGAAGGAAGAAGGAAGAAGGAGTAAGTAAGAAGGAGTAAGTAAGAAGGAGTAAGTAAGAAAGAAAAATTGATTTAATGGTAATCAGGGCTTAGTGATTAAATCTAAAAGTATTCATATTTTCTAGAGTCTGAAAAAGTGCAAGTTTTTAGGATGCTAAAAACTATCAAAATATGTACTTTATAGCGTGGGGAAATTTCTTTAATAATAAATTCATTAATTCAATAGACTTCGGATATGAGCTGCCAAAATATCTGGTTTTTCTAACATAGATAAATGACCACATTTAGGAATTTCCAGAATATTTTTGCCATCCTCTTCAAACATCCAGTGAAAACCAGCTAAGTGTCGTACATATTTAGGCTCCATAATTTTATCTTTAGCTCCAGTAATAAAATAAACTGGTTGTTTTAATTCTGATACTATTTCTGGTAATTTATGAACTTCTGATTCTGTAGTAGACTCCAATAAACTACCGAGAGCAGCTTCATAAGAAGCTGCCACAAAATCAAATAATAATTGTTGTCCCCATTTACGAGAAAGAGGAGTAACTACCTGAGTCCGGGTATATATTTGTCCAAGGAAAGGTAGATAAGGTAGCCAACTGGGACGAAATTTAATTATTTGTGCCCCTACAGAGCGAAATTGATGAAATTCTTCCTTAAGATAAATTCCGCCACCAGAATTAACACAAACTACTCCTTTGATAACGTTGAAGATTTTGTATGCTGCATGTAAAGCAATAGTGCCTCCCAGAGAATGGCCTATCAACCAAGCAGTAGAGATATTAAGTCTTGCTATTAGTGTTGCCAAATCTTCAGCATAAGCAGTGAGACTGTAGGTAGAAATTAATTTTCGTTGAGTTGAGTCAAGGTGAGAATCACCAAATCCCCGTAAGTCGTAAGATAAACATTGGTAATCTGCTGATAATCTTTGGATCAAAGGTTGCCAATAATGGCGACTTAATAGCCAACCATGTATAAAAATCAGTATATCTGGAGATTGAGTGGGATTAGTTAATTCATAAGTGTGTGGAACCGCGCGAATATCTATAGTTGCCATATTTTGATTTTAAGTAGAACTTACTGAAGAAAGGAGAGTATGGGAGGAGTGGGAAGTGTGGGAAGACAGATACAGTAGGAGGAATAATTGTTGATTGATTTTTCTATCCTTGGCCTACCTAAAATCCCAATTCTTGGGTATTTATGTTTGTAAAAGTTGCACTTTTGGAGTATGGAAAAAGGCTATAACCTTTAACTCTAAAGACTTTTATATTTAATCGCCCAGCTCTGATTATTAATTAATTTAATATCTTTCTCCCATTAATCTCTGTCTGACACCTTCAGCGATTTTGTAGCCTAAATATTCTGGAATCAAGCTTTCATTTGGCCCCAAAAGATAAAGAATCAGACGAGTGCGGCCACGCCAAACTAATAAATTGGCATTAACAACTAATAAATCTTCCTGCCAGATAGCATACATAACCTTATAGAATAAACCTGGTTGATTGTCAGCTTCAATTAATAGTGCTGGTAGATGAAATACAGGGTCAACATAAAATTCTGTTGCTACTTCTTCTAAACCACTATGTAGATTAAATTCTACTGCCAACATTTCTTCCACTTCAAAGTGGCCAGCCAGTGATTCTCTAATGGCCCGACGAACATTTTCTGAGGTTTTCTCTGTTAGTGCTTTGCCCCCACGAGATATTACTAACTTAATAAAGACCAACATTGGTGCTTCAATCTGTCCATAAAGACTAAGACTATGAATAGTTAATCCATAAGCAGCCAATACCCCAAAAATGTCACTAAGTAAAAATGATTGATTTCGATAGGTAAAGTGCAGGGCACTTTTGCCACTTTCTGGTTTTAGCTCTATTACAGCTTGTTTACTTTTATACAACTGATATGCTAATTTAAGATTTTGCAGTTGAATATCACTGCTGACAAATTGTTCATAGAACTGTGGAAACGCTCGATTGAAGCGCTTTAGCAATTCTAGTGTTGATGATTTTAAACCCGGAGCCATAATCGAAGAGAGGGAACGGGATATATACTATCTAATAATGTCATCTAATTTCTACTAACTTAACCACGCCTGCATGGGTTTCTGGAAAAATTTGTTTACTGGTTCTGAGTCAATATCTCAGTCTCAAAATTTAGATTATAATAAATCCCCAATTATTGGGGAAAAAGATGCTGCTTCTCAAGCTGTTAGTTTACCCGATAGAAGTAATGGGCGTATCTTTTTTAGCACTGATCGAGATATAGATATCTATGAACTCGAAGAGCTTTGTAATGCTGTTGGTTGGTCTCGTCGCCCATTGCGCAAAGTCAAAAAGGCCATTCAATATAGTTTTCTTGTGGTCTCTATGTGGCAAATGCGAGGTAGTCAGAAAAGACTGATTGGTTTTGCTAGAGCTACATCTGACCATGCTTTTAATGCTACTCTTTGGGATGTGGTTGTCCATCCTGACTTTCAAAGTAAGGGCTTGGGGAAAGCATTGATGAATTATATGATTAAAAAACTTCGTAGTGAGGACATAAGTAACATTACTTTATTTGCGGATCCTCATGTTGTTGATTTTTACCGAAATTTAGGTTTTCTTGCTGACCCAGAGGGAATTAAAGGAATGTTCTGGTATCCAGATTAGCTGTTTGTGAATTGATTGGACATGGCCAAATAAGTCAGTTATATTGTCACAAGCAATCTAGAATTTAGATTCTAAATCCCAAATCTGGTTATTAAAAGGAGGTTTGGGAAATTCCTCTGTTACCTTTCTGCCTTAGATTCATAGTTAATTTCTCTCTAAACTAGATTTAGTATGAGTAGAAATATCTGGCCTGCTTAATTTCTGGTCGATGATTTTGTCAAATGGACTAATAGTTGACTTGATAAGGTTGATTAAAAGTTATTGATTTGTTGAAAAAAAATAATTAATACTAATGATTAGTTCCTAAAATTTTTAAGAAAGAGTGGGATTTAGGTTTTAATCTAGGCCATTGATTAGTATTTATTAGATAATTTACAAGATTTTTACTGGTAAAAATTTGCTGGATATATTTACTGGTTTGATTTTGGCAATTTTTTCTAATTTTTTTTTTCATAAGGCTTGCATAAATGTAGAAAATTAAGCTATAATCTTCTCAGATAGATTAAACGGGATATAGCGCAGCTTGGTAGCGCGCCTGCTTTGGGAGCAGGATGTCGCAGGTTCAAATCCTGCTATCCCGATATATTAATACTTATAATTAACCTTAGCTGCTAGGGTTGTCTAGGTTAATCGTTGGCCTACTCCTGTAATAACAGTCTTGAGTAAGTGACGGAAACTTATAAATGTTTTGATTTTTCTGGACTACAGAGCTTTATATAGAATGTCTCTAATGTGTTTTGGTTGTTTTTCTGCTTAAGTTTGGTTTTGTCTTTTTGGGGCTGGCTGATTAAATCTCAAATTCTTTATATATAAAGGTTTTAGATTTTTTAGGTGGGGGAAAAGTACCTGGTTTTGACTTGCTTAATGCATGTTTCTCGAAAAATCAAAAAGTTACGATTTTGGGCGCGTAGATAGATAGCTGGGCCAAAAAAATTACTTCCTCGCTTCCCTATCCCAATAAAAAGACTTTCCCAAAGCAAACCCTACTTTATTTTTGATTGCAATACAATATTTTATTAGGAGAATTGGAAAATTTATGAAATCATTAACTCGCTTAAGTGCAGTATTAGGAATAGTAGCTAGCAGTTTAATTGGGCCTTCCCTGAAAAATATGTCTGCATTAGCACTACCGGATCAAGAAGTATTACAGAAGTTAACGCCTGTACCAGTTTTTACAGTTACAGATAAAAATGGCTCTCCTCTTGTAGCTTCGATTAAAGGAAAAGATGATAAAGGTAATGCTTCTGTGGCTTCTGTGGCTGGAGTTTTTATTAGCAAGAGTGATGCAGATGCTTTTGTAAATAAATTAAAAGGAGAAAATTCCGATCTGGCAGCTACAGTTAAGGTTGTTCCTGTTTCTTTGGGTGAAGTTTATGAAATGAGCAAATCTGCACAACAGAATGGTAATAAACTACAGTTTGCTTATGTTCCTATCAAAAAACAGGTTGAATCTGCTAAGGCTGTACTTAAGCAGAATGGTAAAGATGCTAACCAGTTTAATGGAGTACCTTTATTTATGGCCAAAGGGGGAGCTGATGATGGATATTTGACGATTCAGCGGGGGGAACAGCAAGTTATTCCTATGTTTTTTAATAAGGAAGATTTGCAAGGAATGTTGGATCGTGCTAAAAGTAAACAACCTGATATTTTTTCTTCTGTCAAAATTGAAGTTGTGAATCTTGAGGGTGTGATTCAAGCTTTGAAGAATGATAACGATCCTTTTTTGGAAAAAATTATTTTTATTCCTCCACGGGAGTCTTTAGAGTTTGTACAAAAGTTAAGACAATCTGGTGGTTCTGGTAATCGATAAGTTGAATTTTTTGGCGACTGTATAGATGGACTTTGAGTCGAAGTGTTTAATTTCAGGTTTAGAACTTTGGCAATGGTATTGTCAAACTAAGGATGATGCTTTGAGGGGGGGGATATCGGTTGCTGAGGTTGATTTATTGTTACAGGAGTTTGCTGGACTAGATAGATTAACGTTGCGTTTGGAGTCTTTTAAGGATTGGCCTAATGTTTCAATGGGACTTTCTTTAATTGAGTTGAATAATCTCTGGCGCCGACGTTTGGAGGATAGGGTTCCGCTTCAATATCTAACTGGGGTTACTTATTGGCGGAATTTTTCTTTGGAGGTGGGTTCTGGGGTTTTGATTCCTAGACCGGAAACTGAGTGTTTGATTGATTTGGTTGTCGCTGCTACTAATTTTGTTCCGGAACTTGGACAAGGACATTGGGTGGATTTGGGTACTGGTAGTGGGGCGATCGCTTGTGGTTTGGCAGATGTATTGACAAATGCTTCTATTCATGCTGTTGATTGTAGTTCGGTAGCTTTGGCGATCGCTAGGCAAAATGCTATAAGTTTAGGGTTGGCTGATAGAATCAATTTTTATGATGGTTCTTGGTGGCAACCGTTGGAAAGTTTGCGGGGTCAGGTGAGTGGGATGGTGGCGAATCCTCCTTATATTCCTAGTGGTATGATTTCTAGCTTGCAAGTAGAGGTGAGGAACTATGAGCCTCGTTTGGCTCTTGATGGTGGTGTTGATGGTCTAGATTGTATTAGGTTTTTAATTGAAACGGCTCCATTGTATTTGGTTTCTGGTGGTGTTTGGTTGGTGGAAATGATGAGTGGACAAGGGGATATTGTGGTTGAAATGTTGCAAGATCATGGTTCTTATTGCGGAGTTGAGGTTTTTCCTGATTTGGAAGGGGTTGAACGGTTTGCGGTGGGTTATTTAAGGTAGGGAAAGTCATTTTCTTAAGCTCCCTGGGTTGGAGATTTTTTGTACTGGGGGTGCTAAAGTTGATGAAATTTTCAATAAATTAAAAAATGAAAAATGAATTAAATAATTCTAGTGTTAATTGAGGGAACAATATCTGCTGATTTAGTTGGCTTTTTTGGTAATACTGTAACAATATTGATGATGCCTCAACGATTTATATCAGGCTGATTTAATTTTTTTTGATAAAGGGTGGAGTTAAAATTAGCTTTTAATTTTAATCTAAAATCATTTTCTTAAGCTCCCTGGGTTGGAGATTTTTTTGTACTGGGGGTGCTAAAGTTGATGAAATTTTCAATAAATTAAAAAATGAAAAATGAATTAAATAATTCTAGTGTTAATTGAGGGAGCAATATCTGCTGATTTAGTTAGCTTTTTTAGTAATACTTTACCAATATTGATGATACCTTGAGGATCTATATGAAGCTGATTTAATTTTTTTTGATCAAGGGTTGGAGTTAAAATCGGCTTTGAATTTTAATCAGGTCAACTATTTGGATGGTTTGATTTGAAGTTAAAATCATTTTCTTAAGCTCCCTGGATTGGAGGTTTTTTGTACTGGGGGTGCTAAAGTTGATGAAATTTTTAATAAATTAAAAAATGAAAAATAAATTAAATAATTCTAGTGTTAATTGAGGGAACAATATCTGCTCATTTTGCTAGTTTTTCTACTAAAACTTTAACTAGGGTTTGCGCTTCTTCAGTCTTTTAGTAGTGGGGAGGAGGGAGAATCGGTGAATGTTGCAATCGGGGAGGAATGGGAATCATAGAAGAAGTAGCCAAAAGAATTTTCTCTTTATTTTCTTCTACCTCTGGAAATGCCCAAAGTCCTAGAATGCATGATTTTTCGGGATGCGTACTGGAACCACCCAAAAGCTGGTACTCTATTAGTACCTATAAAGGCTGAAATCTTTACCAGCAAACACTTTTATGTTTCTATACGCGAGCCCTAACTAGCATTGGTACTTCGGCCTATATCAAGTTGATTTAATTTTTCTGCTAATTTGAAGTTAAAATCATTTTCTTAAGCTCCCTGAGCTGGAGGTTTTTTGTGCTAGGAATGCTAAAATTGATGAAATTTTTCAAAAAAATCAAAAATCAAAAACAAGATGATGAATTTAGTATCTATTGAGATTCTAATTGAGGGGGCAATATCTGGAAATTTAGTCAGCTTTCCTACTGATACAGTACCAGCATTAGCAGCTCGCCCGGATCGAGCTGATTTAATTTTTGAAGCAAAGGGTCGTAGTCAAGAGAAACCTTTAATTCTAATGGGGGCAACTGCTGAATCTTTATGGCCTTATATTTGTGGAAGGGATGAAGAGTTAGAATTATGGCAAAGAGTGGCCAAACAGTATTGGCCAGGGCCGTTGACTTTAGTGTTACCTGCTTCGGTAATGGTGCCTAGAGTAATGAATCCGATTAATCGAACTACAATTGGACTGAGGATTCCTAATTGCGATGTTGCTAGAAAAATAATGGATCAAACTGGGCCTTTGGCTACGACAAGTGCTAATTTATCAGGCCAACCGGCTTTAGAGGGAATGGTGGAAATTAGTGAACAGTTTCCAAATGTTTTGGTTCTTGATTTGTCCCAGAATGAAGAGATGATGTTAGGTTCTGGAGTTCCTTCTACTGTGGCTAAATGGAATAGAATTGGTGGTTGGGAAATATTGCGTCAAGGAGCGGTAAAGTTAGAATTTTAAGGTACTGTTAAAAAATTTAGTATTTTAAAAAAATGGCTGGGCAGGATTTTATCTTTTTGGGATTAGGATTTGGATTTGGGCTAATAGCTAGTAGGTTATGGTCTAGGCAAAAAAGTCAGAATTTATCAACTTCTTCTGTGGAGTCATCTGCGGAAGAGCCTACTTTTGATTCTGAGTATTTAGAGAATATTTTAGAGCAACTGAAACATACTAAACTAGCATATTATATGGCTTCGGAAATGAGTAAGTTTAAGGCTGGTTTTTTGGCTAGAACTGCTCATGAGTTGCGATCGCCAATTAATAGTGTAATTGGTGGACTACAGTTAATCATTTCTGATTTAGCTGATGATCCGGAGGAGGAACGTGAGTTTGTCAACCAAGCTTATAATTCTGCTTTGAAAAGTTTGGGGTTATTGGATGAGATTATTCATGTGGCGAAAACGGAGCATGGGACTGAGAAACTAAATATAGAGTCGCTACAACTGAGTAAAGTTTTGGAGGAGGTAGAAGATTTAACTTATATGCAGGCTGCAAATTATGGTATTCGTTTGCAAATATTACTTCCTGAAGAGGATATCTATGTTTTGGCGGATGAGTCTCGTTTAAGACAGGTTTTGGTGAGTCTGATTGATGCTGCGATCGCTGGTATGAATGAAGGTAGTGTGAATGTTTCGGTTCATCCTGGGAAGGAATCTGGTTATGTTAATATTTGGATTGACGATCAACGTCCTATTAGTGGGTGGAGTGAGTCTTGGGATTTACTGAAATATAAATTTGAGGAGAATACTGAAAAACATAGGAGTGATGATTTTCAGCTTTCTCCTGGGATGAGGTTGTTTATGAATCAAACTTTGTTAGGGTTGATGAACGGACGTTTGGAGGTGCTGGCGACTCCTTCTGAGGGTGAAGAGTCTAGTTTTAATCGAACTCAATGCTCGATTCCTATGTCAATAATTAATAATTAACAACTGGAGAGTATGTATAAAGTTCTTTAGTTATTTCTAGAACTTGGCACTGTCTACTGAACAATTAATAATTAATAATTACCTCTTGTTGTAAAAAAGAGGATTGGCTAAGAGGAATTTTTTTTCTTTTTTCCACAGAGATGGAGAGGCTTTATACCTTTATTTCTGAGTAAGTTTATTTGGCAAGTAGTGGTGGTTGATTTCTAGTTGTTAATTCTATTTCTCCTTCTATGGGTTGATTGTATAATATCATGGTTGTGGTTTGATTGTATTCAAATCCGATTCGTTGATAGAAATTTTGTTGATGGGTTGTCATTAGGTAAACTCTTTCTACATGGCAGACTTGTGGATGACTTAAAATTGTTTGAACTAATTTTCGTCCTAGTCCTCCTCCTTGATAGTCTGGGTGAATGACAATATCCCAAATAGTAGCTCTGTATATGCAGTCTGATGTGGCACGACCAAAACCTATCATTGTTTGGTTATCCCAGACACTAACGACTGGGTTGCTATTGGTAATGGCTATTTCTATGTCTTTTGTTTTTCTATTTTTTGCCCAAATGGCTGCTGAGTTAAATAATGTTATAAGTTGAGGAATATGTACTTTTGCTTGACCTTCGTAGAATTGGATATGACGGTAATCTGTGGTAGTGTTTTTCATCTTTATTTATTAGTTCTTTACTAAGATAGTAGTTATACAGAATAATTTTTAAATGTTTTGTATCGTATCATTATTATTGATTATCATCAATAATATTTTTGAATATTTTTTTGTATGGGTTTGGTTTCTAAGTTCTGTTTGACCATTGAATTATTGGTAATTTAATCCGATGAAAATCTACTGATATTGAACCATCGAAAGTGTTTGCGAAGCATGGAGTAGGAAAACTATCATCTCTAACTTTATTTCTGTAATTTAGGTTGACCAGGTACTTTGGTGAAGCAATGTTTCCAAGCAAATGATTATTATACTTCATATACTTGAAATCTGCTGTAAATTTTGGGCTTGGTGTTCAGAAATAAAACTGTCATGGTAATCAAGAAATAATTGATAATTTGTGGGTATTCTTGGTTCTGTGTTCCCTGTGTCAACTATTAGCTTCCTGGTGGAAGATTTCTTGTAAGGTAGGTTGGGTTGTAGCTTTTTGACCCGTAGGGGTAGGAAGTAAAACCCAAGGTCTGTGTTGGGTTGAGGTAGGAAACCCAACCTACAGTCTTTTTGTGATAGTAATCAAGAAATAATTGAGAATTTCTGTCTATTCCTTGTTCTTTGTTCTTTCTCTCAACTACTTCCTTGCCGGTGGAAGATTTCTTGTCAGGTAGATTGGGTTGTAGCTTTTTGACCCGTGCGGTAGGAAGTAAAGCCCAAGGTCTGTGTTGGGTTTCGTACCTCAACCCAACCTACAGTCTTTTTGTGATAGTAATCAAGAAATAATTGAGAATTTCTGCCTATTCCCTGTTAAGTGTTCCCTGTTCTCTCTCTCAACTAGGAAATTAATTTTGCACAACTACTTATGAAAGTTATCCTTGTTATGGAACGCTATTTTTTTATGGAAAAATATCGGGACTTAGTGTTCAGAAGAAGAAACTGTCCTACTAGAAAAGACAAAGATATTGGGAATGTTTCATACTGTAAGCAGTCAGCAGTCAGCTATCAGCTATTAGCTATTTAGGGTTTGCTGAATAAATCTAAGTTTATCTGTAAGTTTTAATTATA
The DNA here is from genome assembly GCF_035285525.1 of Okeania sp. Lineage (GTDB taxonomy): Bacteria > Cyanobacteriota > Cyanobacteriia > Cyanobacteriales > Microcoleaceae > Trichodesmium. Next base: position 44,713 of record NZ_JAYKGW010000119.1, read on the forward strand.
ATTTAAAAATATAAGTAATATGAATTTTTCTAGTGATAATGTAACTGAGGTTTGCCCAGAAATTATGGCTGCTCTGGTGGCTGCCAATGAAGGAACTATGATGCCTTATGGTGCTGATGAATACACTGAAAGGTTAGAAACTAAATTTTCATCAATTTTTGAGACTCCTGTAAAAGTTTTTCCGGTTGCTACTGGTTCTGCTGCTAATGCTCTAGCTTTATCAACCATTGCTCCTGGTTATGGAGCTATTTATTGTCATGCTGAGTCTGATATTAATGTGGATGAGTGTTGTGCCCCAGGATTTTATACGGGTGGTGCGAAGTTGGTGACAGTTAATGGTACGGATGCTCAAATCAATCCTTCTGAGTTGAGCAAAACCTTAGAAAAGGGAGGGAGGGGTATAGTACATTATGCTCAACCAGCGGGAGTTAGTCTTACCCAAGCGACAGAAGCGGGAACGGTATATTTGCCTGAAGACATAGATGAGATTGCTAAAATTACTCATGGTCATAATTTATGTTTGCATATAGATGGAGCGCGTTTTGCTAATGCTGTGGTGAGTTTAGATTGTGCGCCAGCGGATATAACTTGGCGACTAGGGGTAGATGTGATGTCTTTTGGGGCAACTAAAAATGGAGCGATGGCAGCAGAAGCGGTAATTTTTTTTAATCAAGATTTGGCAAAGACATTTGGTTATCGTTGCAAACGTGGGGGTCATTTATTATCGAAAATGCGATTTTTGTCTGCTCAGTTGGAGGCTTATATTACTGATGATTTATGGCTCAAGAATGCTGGTCATGCTAATCAAATGGCGAGTAGGTTAGCTCAAGGTTTGGTAGAGTTTCCTTGGGTGAGGTTGTGTCATCCTGTGGAAGCTAATGAAATTTTTGTAGAACTTCCTGAGTCTGTGGTTGATGGTTTGAGAGCTGATGGTTTTGAGTTTTTGGTTTGGCAGAAGGGAACTTTACCGATAATCAGACTTGTTACTGCTTTTAATACTAAAGAGGAGGATGTTGATGGTTTTTTGGCAAGTGTTAAACGTTATTCTGTGATTGATTTGATGGAAAAGAGGGAATAGGGAATAGGTATGGAGGGAATAGGGAGGAGTCATTGATTCTATTTTTTATAGGATTTACGCAAAGGTACTATATGTGGCGTATTGGTGCGTTTCCGCTCAGAGCGGAAACACACCCTACCAATAGGGTTCATGGGTAAGTCCTGTTTGATTTTGGTAAATGTCTAATAGACATCTCCAAAAAGAAAAATTAAAATCAATTATTCTTCCCTGTTCCCACCTTCTGTGTTCGCTGTTCCCTCTTTTCTGGAAATGTCTAATGTTTAATTTGAAACTAAAAATCTGAAGATGTTGAAATTTAATGAGAGTGAAAATCAAGAAGAGTGCGATCGCTTAATTATGGTTCGTTGTCTAGAACTTGCCCAATGTGCTTTAGGTAAAACTGCTCCTAATCCTTTGGTGGGTTGTGTGGTCGCTAAAAATGGCGAAATTATAGGTGAAGGATTTCATCCTGGTGCTGGTCATCCTCATGGGGAAGTTTTTGCTCTCAGAGAAGCGGGTGAAAAAGCTAGAGGTGCTACTGCTTATGTTAATTTAGAACCATGTAATCATTATGGAAGAACGCCACCTTGCACTGAAGCATTGATGGCAGCAGGTGTAGCTAGGGTTGTTATTGGCATGATAGATCCTAATCCTCTGGTTGCAGGTAGTGGTGTGGCGAAGTTGCGGAATGCTGGTATGGAAGTAGTGGTGGGAGTATTGGAGGGGGAATGTCGTAAACTGAATGAAGCTTTTATTTACCGAATACTTAACCATCGTCCGTTTGGAATCTTGAAATATGCGATGACTCTTGATGGTAAAATTGCTACTACTACTGGTCATAGTGCATGGGTGACATCTCCGTCCGCGCGGAGTGAAGTGCATAAATTACGGGTTGCTTGTGATGCTGTGATTATTGGTGGTAATACGGTGCGACGAGATAATCCTTTTTTGACGAGTCGCAGGAGTCGAGATGATAATCCTTTGCGGGTGGTGATGAGTCGCAGTTTAGATTTGCCAAGAGAGGCTAATTTATGGGATGTTAGGGAGGCTGAAACTTTGGTATTTACGGAAGTGGGTTGTAATCGAGAGTTTCAAGAATATTTGAGACAAAAAGGGGTGGAGGTGCTGGAAACTGAGAGTTTAACTCCAGGGGTGGTAATGGATAATTTGTATGAGCGTGGGTTTCTGTCTGTAGTTTGGGAATGTGGCGGAATTTTAGCTGCGGAGGCGATCGCTGCTGGTGCGGTACAGAAAATTTGGGCTTTTATTGCTCCGAAGATTATTGGGGGGGAAACAGCACCTGCACCTGTAGGGGATTTAGGGTTAGCTAAAATGACGGATGCTTTGGAGTTAGAAAATGTTAGTATGCGTGCTGTTGGTTGTGATTATTTATTGGAAGGTTATTTTAATAATTAATAATTAATAATTCAAGACTAAAGCCATGCACACCCAGAAACCCGGTTTCTCCTAGAAACCGGGTTTCTTTGCGTGAGTCCTGGTCATATTAAACATCTCCAAAAATACAAAATTAAATCCACACAAGCATCCTGGTTGTTAGAGCCTCGAAGGCTGTGTTAGAAATAATTTATTATAATTAATAATGCTTACAAATAGTGTACCATACATACGAGTTAGAGAAAGTATATAACCATTAAATTTATCAACTTATAATTGACTACAACCTGAAAATTCGGCATTCCATACATAAATAAATGCCCTTGGGATTTTAATAGTTTTGTCTTTGGGGGTGTCTTCCTTGTTCCCTTATATTTTTGGACGGACAGGATGCCCATCCCACTTATTTATATTCATCTCTTAATTTTGCAAATAGTAATAAAAATCCTGATTTTGGTCTTGTAAAATATAACGATTATCTAATAGATTAACATTGCCATAAACTTGCAAATTTTCTTGAAATATTGGGTCATAATCTTTCAACTCTATTAAGTCTATACTTACTTTTTTCTCAACTTCTCGTAGTTCCTGTAATGTTTGGGGTAATTGCCAAATTACTTGAGTTGGATAATTAGCGATCGCTAAGTAAAAGTTTTTCTCAGATATAACTACTTGTGGTTGAACTGACAGTTTTGATATAACTTTTTCGACTCGCGAACTATAATTATATAAACGTTGAGACTGTCGCTGTTGGAGATTTTTTAGTTTATGAAAAGTGATAAAGCTTGAGTAACTTAAACATAAACAAATTCCTAATCCGATAGCTACTATTTTTTTTGTTCCTAACTGATAATTTAACTGCCATAAACCTGCTACTGATAAGATTGCTATTAAAGGGGAAAAAACTGCTAACCCTCTAATTCCCATATCAATATATTGATAAAGTAAAAAAACTGCTAATAAAGCTGGCATAAAACTAATTAGGCTAAAAATAGATAAATTTATGTAAGCTGACAATTGTTGAATTTTAGATTGATAAATTGCCATAACTAATACAGCTAAAATAATACTCCATAAAACCAGCATGGAAATAGTAATTGTTCCATAGACTGGAAATTTTTTCACATTAATTATGAGAGTACAATTAAATAGAAAATTTTCCCACATCATTCTTAGGATATCAGCAAAATTAGATTGGGATAAAATTCTGGTGGCTGCATAAGGATAAATTTCTTGATTTTCAGCTAGGGGAATTAAAACAGTGACAAATAATAATGCCAAAGTAAAGAGTAAACTGAGGAAAGTTTTTTTGTAATCTTGATTTTTCTGAATCCATAAAATAGCAATACTGGCAGGAAATAATGTTAATAAAAATGGTTTAATTAAATATGCTAAAGCTATTGCTAAACTTAAAAATATGCCTTTGCTAAAACTTTCTGTTTGTAAAAATAAAAGAGCAACTACTACCATAATTACAGCACTAGCTGATATTTCTGTCATTACTGAATGAGTCAAAATTAAAGTATAAGGAAAAATCAAATAAATAAAACTAGCTCCATAACCAACCCATTGATTAAGCAGATTTTTGCCTACTGTAAAAATTAAAAATATTGTCAAAATCAGGAGGAAATAATTAACAAAAAAAGGTGTTGCCTCATTAATTCCTCCTATCAAAAAACCAAGAGCCAAAATTAAAGGATAACCAGGGAGATGAGTATCTTTAGTTGGATAACCTTTTTGAATAATACTACTAGCTAAATAATGGTTACTATTAAAATCAAAATTACGGACAATATTTTGAGCAACAGTATAGTAAAGTGTTTCATCATTCCAGCGAATTTGGAGAGAAATTGGTTTAGTAATGTAGAGAGTGGTCGCTGTTATTATGAACAGTATTAAATAGGGAAATAGATAAGTAAATAAATTTCTACGAAAAGTCACTTCAGTTATCAGTTATCAGTTATCATTTATCAGTTATCAGTTATCGCTACTTCTGGCTGTTTGCGCAGCATGACCTAAGAAAGGCAGAGGCTTGAAATACTGAATTGAATTTTTTTCATCCTCTCTTGAAAGGGGAGGCTTGAGACCTTATTTTTTGGTTATTTTTCAAGAAGAAAGAAGGAAGAAGGAAGAAGGAAGAAGGAAGAAGGAAGAAGGAAGAAGAAAGAAGGAAGAAGAAAGAAGAAAGAAGAAAGAAGGAAGAAGGAAGAAGAAAGAAGGAAAAAGAAAGAAGGAAAAAGTTTAAATATGGTGGCTATTGATCTAGTTCTTCTGTAAACTATAGAATATAATTTTAAAAAAAAGTATTTATAGCAATCCTAAATTGATTGTGACAAATCAAAAAGTAAATAAAAACTCATGAAATTTTAGACACAACTCCAATAGAATTAATATATATATAGCAGTTCTTTAATTTATAAGGTAGAGTTTTATATATCCCCTGCCCCCCTTGGAAAGGGGGACTTTGAAGGCTCCCTTTCCAAGGGGGATTTAGGGGGATTGCAAATTTACCTCTTTGTTACAGTCGCTGGGGACGTATTTGTAAGTGTTTTCACTTAATTTACTTAGTTATAATTAGTACAAATTTTTTAGCTAAGGAACAATTATTCCTCTTACTTTCTCTTTATTAAAAATACCCTATAAAGTCATAAGAAATATTTTAATTTAGTCTTAGGCAGAAGTTAGAAGTTAAATTCTGCCTAATATTAACTTGAATTTCGTCTGTACTTAATCTTATCTATTTCCTTTAATTACTATTAAAAAAAATCCGGAGTTTGACTTTGAAGTTGAGAATGTTGATGATAAGGAACAATAAATCTATAAATAATAATCTTTTTTGTTCCATTTTCTTTGTGGAACTGTTCGCTAAAATTCCTAAGAAAATAAATTAATTGCTAACAGCTAGGAGCTGAATGTTTACTATGGCTGTAGTCATATAGCAGTATAAAATGATTTGTGATAAAAAAATGTAGTGGTTTGGTCTCCTTTCCCCAAGCACAAGGAAATTTCGAGACCAAAAGCTGTTAGATAAAATCTTACAAACTATTTAGGATTGCTATAACTAAATCAAATCTGAATTAATTTTGATGGAGAAAAATATGAAAAGTACACTATTAGAACCAAGATATATTTTTGATGATGAATATCCACTAAATAAAACTATTAATTTTACTGGTAACTATGAGCAAATTTATCAGGAATTTACTGAAAATAATCAAGATTCTCTAGATAGAATTGGTAGTTATTCGTATAAAAAATTCTTAGATGATAATCTGCAACATTGGGAAGTAATTAGATTAATTAAACAAACGAGAATTGAGATTGCTGAACACGCAGAATCAACTATTATTGGTTCCGATCATAAATATGATAAAATTAAAGCAGAATTAGGAATGAATATTATTATCCCCAGAGGTAAAATTGAACAACTGAGGTTTGAAGTTTCTTTCCTAGAAAATAGTAGTGAAGAACCAATAATAGCTGTAGATGGATTGCCATCTGATTTATTTGATGAACAATATTTAGTTAAAGGTAAAATTAATGTCGCTGTTGATAAATTACTAAACTTTATTCCTGTAAATTTTGATTTTGCAAATATTTTACCTGCTGATATTGAACTAGAACCTTGGGAATTTAATCTGGGACGAATGAGAGATGTTAAAATTGATTTTTCTGGAGGATTAACTTCTGAACCAGCTTGGTTTTTTCAAGGTAATGGGATTAAAAATGATGTTAGAGTAGGTCTAACAATTAAAAAACCCAAAAATGTGGATAAAATCACTGCAAATGTGCGAGCAGCATGGGTATATAAACCTGGTTTATTTAGTTCACAAAAAGTTGGAAGTGATGTAAAAAATATCCTGATTTATGAAAAGTAGGTAGTATTGTTATAGATTAGGACTTACGCAGGGACCGCAGAAACCCGGTTTATCCTAGACATCTATTGCTCAAAACAAGGGTTTCTCGTAGAAACGGGGTTTCGCATGGGTAAGTCCTATAGATGTAATGTAGTGGGAGCATCTTGTTCCCATTTCCAGAGTCTGATAACCTTGAGCTTGAGATTAGGACTTACGCAAAGACACCATATATAGCGTATCGGTGCGTTACGAAGTGCGCTTTTCATGTTGGCTCAAGCGCCGAAAACATAACCTACTAATAGGGTTCATGGCTTTAGTCCTGTTTATATCAAATCCGCTGGCTTTGGAGAATAAGGTTCTACCATAAAAAAAGATCGAAAATTCCTAATTTGTAGAGGGTACGGTTCCCGAAAAATTGGAGAGCCAACCCCTACAGGGAATGAATTTTACTGATATTACCGGATTTGATATTAACCACTCCAAAATATCATTATCAATGCTTAAGGTGACTTCAGTTTTTTCCTGAAAATTAGGTAAACCTCGGCTAACAACTGCCTTGTTGAACATTTATGGCGTAATTTCTGGACAATCAGAAAAATCAATTTCTTCATCAGTCATCACATATAGTTTTTCCCAGTCAGTTTGAGAGTTGCTCGAAATAAATTTGTTGTTCATGTTTAGTGGCTTTTCTTGCCCTTAACAAGCTACAATAACAATAGATTTATCTTATATAAACTCATGTCAACTTACGATGAAATAGTGCATCAGGCTCAAAGTTTAAGCCTAGATGAACAAGAACATCTTTTAAAATATCTAGCCTATCTCATTGAGCAAAGGACAAAAATTCCAGCACAAAATAATAGCCTTACTTCATCGCCACTAAAATTAAAGCGATGGCGGGGTTTTGTCCCCAAGCGGGTCGATGCTGTAGAATTTCAGGTAAAAATCAAACAAAAATGGGATGAATAATCAATATATTTTAGATACTAATATTCTGATTTATTACTTTAATGGTGAGCCAAAAGTTCAAGATATATTCGATATAAGGAACAGGCAATATGCCTCTATACACAAAATTATTAAAATCATTCCACATTTATGCAATGTCATAATTTACAGCAGTTTCAGAGTTAGTGAGGTACAAAATTTTATTATTTGTTAAAAGTTGAAAGTCTGTTAGTAATGATTGGTAACACAACCTTCGGTAGTTGTTACAGCAAACGAAGGCTGAAGTGCAAATAACTGTAGCTTACCATCTTTAAAAGTGCTGTAAAGTATTTTCTGTTCCCAGTTAAGTGTTTTTTTTATTCTCTACCTCTACCCTAAATTACTATATCTACAGGACTGCCCAAAAAGTTAATGTAGCAATATTTTTTGCAACTGATATAATTTCTTTCTTTCTTCTTTCTGAGTAAAAAATATGAAACCAGAAAAAATTGCTCCTGGATTAATAAACGCCGTAGAATACTATCAACAACAAGGGGAAAAAGGTCTCAACCTGTACCTGCGCTCGATGGGTATTATTAACGACCCCAAAAATGCAAAACCTGCTTTAGCATCAGTATTTATCCGTTGTGCAGAAAATGCTAATTTCAATCACCTGAAAGAATATGGAGTACAAGTCAAACAGTCTAGAGGTAAAATTCGTACAGCATTTGTTCCTCTAAAAAGCTTAGAGCGTTTATCCGGAGAATCAGCGATCGCTCGTATTACTCCCTCCCGTCACTTGAAACCTCTATTAAACATAGGTAAAACTACTATTAATTTACCTAATTTTCAGGCAAAAACTAAATTAACTGGCAAAGGAGTTATCATCGGGATTATAGATAGCGGTATCGACACTACTCACCCTGCTTTTACGAATAGAATTTTGCGGATATGGGATCATACCCTTTCTAATGATGGTAACACCGAATATCCGGAAGGTTTAGAACTAACTAACGACTTACCAAAAAAAATATTAAGAATGTCTCGCGACCAAACTGGTCATGGTACTCATGTTGCTGGTATTGCGGCAGGTAACTATCATGGTTGTACAGGTGTTGCTCCCCAAGCAGATTTAGTCATAGTTAAAGCAGGTTTGAATACAGATATTGCAGATGGGATAGACTACATATTTCGGATAGCAGATGAACTGGAACGACCAGCAGTAGTGAATCTGAGTTTAGGAAACCACGATAATGCGCATGATGGTAGCGATCCGTTATGTAATTTCATTGACCAAGAATCTGGTCCTGGCAAAATTGTCTGTTGTGCGGCAGGTAATGAGGGAAACGTTGATATTCATGCAGAAACTATTCTCGAAAACAATCAAGAAGTTTCCATTCGTTTCCTTATACCTGCTTCCATCTGTGCCAATCATACCAGATGGCAAGCAGAATTAAATGGTTGGTATGCTAGTCAAGATAATATTGAAGTGGCAATACAGTCTCCAGAGGGAAATCGCACTCATTTTCAGAATATTGGTGAGAATGGCTACTCCCAAAAACATCACCATTTATCAGGAGCGCAGGTACAAATTACTATGTACGGTCCAGAAAATACAGACAATGGCGAACATTGGTTTCATATTAAAATTAGTGACGATCCTGGTTCGGTGTCGATCGCTTCTGGAAATATAGGAACTTGGCGACTTTTGTTGAAAGGGGTTACGGTGAATCATGGTAGGGTTAATATCTGGAGTGGAGAGAATAAAAAAGGATTTGATGTCGTGTTTACAGGAGGTAAGGTACAAGATTTGATCAAAATTGGTTCTCCTGGTGCGGCAGCAAAGGCAATCACAGTTGGTTCTTACACAGCGCGACTTTCTTGGGAAGATGTGGAGAACAACTGGCAAAAGGTGGGATTAGATTTACATACAATTTCCGAGTTTAGTAGTCCAGGTCCTTTGCGTAATGGTATTCAGAAACCAGATGTTGTTGCACCGGGAGAAATGATAATTTCTGCTTTGTCTTCTACTTCTAATTGTCCGCCGATGATGCAAGTTGACGAGTTTCATCGAGTGATGCGGGGTACAAGTATGGCGACACCTTTTATTACTGGGTTGGTGGCTTTACTGTTGGAGAGGGAACCGCAGTTAACGCCTGAAGAAATTAAGGAACGTTTGCATTCTGCTAGTTTGATTCCGGGAAAACCTTCTGGCAGTTTTGACCCGAAATGGGGTTTTGGTTTGATTGATGCTGAGAAATTATTATATAGCGCTAGGGAATAGGGAATAGGTATGGAGGGAATAGCGGTCCTTTTTACTGGCACAAAAAGGACCGTTTAGGTCTTGGACTGACGCGGGGTCTAACCAGTTACAACTGACATCATTGTGGGGTGAAACCACTATCTCATAGGGACAAATAGCCATTTGTCCCTACAGATAGTGCATAATTTCATGTTTTCGGTAAGTCCTGTTTATGTATAATGTATGTCCAACTTTTGACAGCAGTTTTCATTTGAGTAGATCGCAGTAGGGACGTTGCATACAACGTCCCTACAAAATTTTGGTTATGGCTCCGGTGGTTTATGAAGAGTGAAAAGTGCTGTAACTTTTGTCGTTAGCTCCTTATTTCCTTAAAAATGACAGAAAATTTGATCATTTCCATCCATGAAACATTCCAAAGAACTATTCAAGGAGAAGGCTATTGGGCAGGGACACCAGTAGATTTTATTCGTCTTGCTGGTTGTCCAGTAGGTTGTCATTATTGTGATACTGGCTATGCTGATGGAGGTATTAGTTTACCACGAGAATTGAAAACTTTTGATGAATTAATTAATGAATTATTTTCTCCAAGAATTGTTATTTCTGGTGGTGAACCTTTTATTCATAAACAACTACCTGCTTTAGTAAACAAAATAGAAGCTACTGGTAAAAAAGTTTCTATAGAAACTTCTGGTTGTTATTGGCAAGATATTTCTCCTAATACTTGGATAACTCTTAGTCCCAAACAACATATTAATCCTAAGTACGAGATTATACCACAAATGTGGAAACGCGCTTCAGAAATAAAATTAGTGATAGAAACTGGTAAAGAATTGGAGTTTTATAGTAAAATGTTATTAGAAAATAATAATATTCCTGTTTTTCTACAACCAGAATGGTATAGTCGAAATTTCACTTTACCATTGGTCTTAGAATTGCTTCAGAAATATCCCCATTACCGACTATCTGTACAGTTACATAAATATTTAGGGGTGCAATAATTTCGAGTATTAAAGTTAGAAATTAGAGTCCTTTAAAAGCTTTTGAGGGAATAGGAAACAGGGAATAGGGAATAGCAAAAAAAAAGACAAATAATTGTACTTTATCAGTAAGTATTCAGCCGTTAGCTGAAGGCTGAATACTTACCTTGATAACGAAAGGAAATTACCATAATATTTTTCCTTCTTTTGAGGAAACAGGGAATAGAAAATCAGAAAAATAACTGTACTTCCTTCTTCCTTCCTCTCCCAATCAAAAAAAGCTGCCTATTGGTAAAAATAGACAGCGAGTTCAGAACTGCAGATGGAGATACACCCTGATAGTTAAAAAAAATGTAGTAGATCCCCCTGATGGATAACTCCTAGATGGACTAATAACCTGATGGTTTAACTCCCTAATGGCTTAGTCTCCACATCCCAAATAGCAAGATTCGGGAGATAATAGTATAAGACTACTAACGCCTTACTTCCGGCTTTTGTAATCCATCAGGCTGTGCCTATGCTTCTTTTATAATTACAGACTGATTCTTGGAAATACAAGAGGTCTTTTGCAAAAACCCAGTTTTTGCAGATTGTAAGAGTATTAATAGTCGATTTGAAATAACTAGACAGGGTTCATCTACTACAATGAAACAGAATATTATTGCTTTAGGGTTAATCGCCTCCGCAGGCTTAACATTTTCTCAAGCACCTAAGGCCAATGCCTGGAATTTTGGGCTGTCCAATCAGACTACTATTGAAAAGAGTCAGATATTAGCTCAAGATGCTGAACCTTACACAGGGAATGGTGAAGATGAGAGAGAAGAAGTAAACACAGACAAATAAAAAAAATCAGGAAAGCCGAAATAGCTTCTTTGATTGAGAATAGAAAGGTTAGACTAGATTTAACATTGGGTAGGACTCTAGATTAATGATTGGAGTCCTACCTTAAATTATTCTAGTCAGATTTTCTAATCAGTATTATCGTTATTGACCAAAATGATGGACACAACAACTACTACTACACGCCGAAAAAGGCTGATTACGAGAACTGCAGAAAGAAGACAAGCTACTCCCAAAGAAAGACAGTTAATCCATCTTTTAGCTAATCTTGGCTGTAGTTGTGCCAGATATGCCTTTGAACACTCTA
>NZ_JAYKGW010000120.1:0-18467 GCF_035285525.1 Okeania sp.
ATCGAAAAACACTAATTAAGGAATTAGTTAATGGGCAAGGACATGAAGTTATATTTCTCCCTAAATACTCTCCAGATTTAAATGATATAGAACAGGACTTTGGTGCATTAAAGAAGAAAAGAATGTACGAAGAAAAAGACAAATCCATTGATGATATTATTAGAGATTATTGCGCTTCGAGTGTGTCCCACTCTTATTCAGAATGACTATATAATATAAAGTTTCAAAACTATTCTACAATAGTTTCAACCATCATATCTATACTTATTGCCTCTTTCTTTCCTGTTCTCAAAAAACCAGATTGTTCAACACTTACAGCAAGATACTATATATAATATAGGAATTACGCAAAGACACTATATGTAGCCTATGCCAAATAGAGCGATCACCTGAAACAAAACGTTATTATAACTAATGCTAAATATAAGCTAATATAATTAATTTTCATTCTATCATATGTAGCTAATTGTAAATAAATTTTCCTCAAATACCCTGATTATTGTAGAATAATATTAGTGTTAAGAGCGAGCTACAAAAATGAATTTTAACTATATTGATTATTGTCAATACTTGCTCAATTCTCATACAAATTATACCATCACAAATTTAGCAAATCACCTAGAAAAAATTAGCCATGATACGATTAATCATTATTTAAGAACAGAATCTTTAAATTCACAAGATTTATGGCAAAATCCCCAAAAGGAAATTGTTTGAAATACAGAAGCATACTTGATTTTTGATGATACAGTAATTAAAAAAAAATATGCTAATAAAATTGAACTTGTACAACGCCAATATAGTGGTATCAGTTCATAAAGTAACTCGACGAATAGGAATAGTTAATTGTATTTATTTTAACCCCAAAACTGAACAATTTTGGATACTAGATTATCGCATTTATGATCCAGATAGTGACAAAAAAACTACAATAGACCATGTTGAAGACATGATATGTAATGTGGAAAATCACAAGAAATTACCATTTAAAACTGTATTGATGGATAGTTGGTATGCAGCAAAAAGATTAATGGCATTGATAGATAATTTAGAAAAAGTCTATTATTGCCCTTTAAAAAATAATCGCGCACGTAGATGACACGGGTGGTTCATAAAAATACAAAAGCATTGCTAAATTAAGTTGGAATGAATCAGAAATAATATCAGGTAAAAAAAAGAAAAATTAAAGGTTTTCTCAGAGATAAAAAAGTCAAGTTATTCTAGGTTACTATTTCTGCCAATAGAACAGAATACATTGTCACTTGATTTAAGTCAATCTTCTACATATCATGTATAATTAGAGTCGCAAACCAGATCGAAAATCGAATAATTTCACAGATAAATTAAGCAGTTAACAGGAATATATTTTTGTCAGTTTCGTCTGGCAAAAATTCAAAAAAATAATATTTCTTGCGCTATATTGCTCTGGAATCATTTGAAAAAAATAGCTGACATTCTGGGGGAAACTATTTATCAACTCACACATCAATTATTATCTAAATATCTAGTATCTGAACTCAAATATCCTGCAATTAAAATGACGGCTATTTAAGTTTTTATCAATAGAGAAACCCTTAGCGTTCGCGGAGCGTGGCATTAGCCGTATCGCTCTCTAAAAATTATAGCTATCCCTCCGTTTGCCAGTAACTATATAGTGTCTTAAGTATAAGTTATCATAATTTAGTTGTTCAGGCGATCGCTCTATTTGGCATACGCTACATATAGTGTCTTTGTGTAAGTCCTGATTAAGAAAGAGATTAATTGAGCCCCTTTCCGTTGCAGGTCCTAGAGAGGATTCCCCCTTGACAGACCTTGCTGGCAAGATTCAACCAAGTCACATCGAGCTGTTTCTTAAGAATAATGCTGCAAATGATGAAAGAGCCTTTCAGGATTCTCTGATATCAAAGAGATATACGCTTTATTATGTCATTATCTTTTGCGCTCTCTTTGTATTCATTACTGTTTTTTTGATAAATCGAAATGTTACCCTCTACACAGATTTACTGAAGATTTTTGGGGCTTTTGGTGGTGGGTTCCATAGTGGTTTAGGCTATAAAAGTTTCAAGGATAGAAATAAATCAGGGCTAATAAAAACCATATCCTCTATTTAATTGACCTTGCTCCTATCTAACAATTATGTAAAGCAGACGGTAAGCGCAAATCGCGATTCGCCCCTACATTTTGACATTTCAGAATTTGACAGATTGATAATTTTGTGGTAAGCAAAAAAGAAAATTGTAGTAAGTAAGCGATCACTCTCCTTCCCTAAACACTTTATTTTTTATCAAAATAATTCGGTTTAAAACCTTGCCTTAAAAGGCGAAATATTTTTGGAGAGTTGCTCAAATCTAAGTTACAAAAACAACTTCTGACTTCGTTAAGAGTTTATGGTAAAACAACAAAATTCTCAATCAATACTATCCATATTTGCAGCTCCTGTAGGATTAATAGCAGGCGCAACTTACCATTTTCGGGCATTAATAATATTTGTCAAAAATCCCAAATTGATAAGTTATATAATTGTGCCAATTTTGATTAATATTATAGTCGGAATTATTCTTTATGTTGGTTTACTTCTGCCAGGGATTAATTTAATAGAGAGTATTTTTAACAACTTATCTTTGCAGTTTGATGCTCTGATTTCTCAATTACCAACTTGGTTAAATTTTTTAAGTTATTTAGATAATATTTTAGATTGGTTCCTAGAATTTATTATATTTATGATCCTATTTCTAATAATTGGATTTTTGTTAGTACAATTTGGAGTGATTCTAGGTTCCCCTTTCTACGGTCAACTTTCTGAACAATTAGAAAAAATTAAAACTGGTACATTGCCTGAAGCACCTCCTGGTTTATTAGCCTCTATTAAAGATATTTGGCGAGCCATACTTTTTGAACTCAAAAAAATAGCTTTATTTTTAGGAATAGGGTTGCCAATGTTGCTACTAAACTTTTTCCCTGGAGGCTCCTTAATTGTAACTATTGGTGGTATTATTCTCACAACTTCTATTATTTGTCTTGACTTTTTTGACGGACCTTTAGAGAGAAGAAAATTAAGATTTCGAGAAAAATTAACAATCGTACATCGTAGTTTTCCAGCTTATGTTACCTTTGGATTGATTTGTCAAGCCCTAATCGCTATTCCTATAGTTAACTTTTTCGGTATTCCCCTTTGTGTAGCAGCAGGAACTTTATTTTGTTGCGATCGCGTCTTACCAAAATTATTACTAGATGCTCAACCTTAATATTCTCATACCAACTTTATAAATGTTTACTCTAGAGAGAACCCTATTAAAATAGCATTCTCTCTATTTTACATTAAATCATCAAAAGGGAGACGTAATTGCGTGCCATTTGGGGGGCAAGGCTTAGGAAACCTGTTTAGTGGCAATTTTAACACAAATTTTCCATTTTTTGTATAGCCGTCACGAAGAAAACCTGCTTTTTGGAAGCATCGCCCCCAAGAATTTTTTTATTCCAATCAGTTTTTGATTTGCTTTGATGAATATCTACAAACCTAATCATTCCATTAAGTCGAGGACTGCCCCAAAAATATTCAGTAGCAGCGATCACTTGCTGAATTAGAATACTTGATAAAATACCAGATTAATTTCTGAAAAGAGAACAACCCCAGAAATTAAGCCATTGATGCCTGACAAATTTTTGCCACAACGATACCCACAACCCATCAAAATTTTCAGTAGACATCTCCTCCAAATGAGGGAACAGGGAACACTAGATATGTGGGAACAGGAAGAAATAATTGATAATTTATGGATAAGAATTGATTTAATTTTTTATTTTTGGAGATGTCTAGTAAGCAAAACAATACACTTTCCAGGAGCTACAAATTGAAAAGTTTCTGGTTTTTCTCTGCTTTAATGTCGATTAGCTAAATCAACAGCAAATTTATCTGCCCGATTAGAAAGATACCAATACATTTATTTTCTCATAACTCTACTCAAACATTTTGTTTCAAATCCCAGAATAATCCCCTTAACATAAATGCTACAGTGCGACATCGAGCGATCGCTCTACCCATGTCTACCCTATATATGTTGTCTTTGCGTAAGTCCTGATTGAAAAATTTCTAGAAAAGCATCACGATTTTCGTATACAAGCAAAAACCAAATAAATACCAGCTATATACAAAGAATAAGTGTTTTGAGTATTTTTTTAGGGATTTGTTACAGACGGTATAAGCAACGAATAAAAAAGAAAAGAGAAGAAGAGAGAAACAATTATTCCTCCCACCCTTCCCACCCTTTGCTTTTTTCAGCAAACCCTAATTAAATCATCCGAGTCATAGCAGATACTTTTGTAATCTTTTCTTGATCTAAACCTTCTAACTCAGTAATCTTCAACCATCCCTCTTTAACTAAACCAGCTAGAGAAAAAATTACAGTAGCATTTCTAGGGTCATATTTTCCATCCAAATCATATCTTCTAGCACTGAGAAAATCATGTAGATGCCATAAATCATTAAATTCGTGAATTTTAGTTGCCCGTTGACGCACTGTTGCCACTAAAGCATTTATCTCTCGTTCTTTGGCTATTTCCAAAGCTGCTTGAGCAATCCTTTTTTCTGTTGTAGACCATTCAGTTTGAGTAAGCTGCATATCTTTGACTTAAAATTTATTTTGATTATGATTTTTTATGTAATTTTTAATAATAACACATAAACTTTTATATTTTGAAAAAAAAAGAGCGCTAGTTTAAAAGAGCGCTCTTTAATATTTTTTGATTTCTAGTTTTTCTAACTTAAATAACTTTGCTAAAATTAGCTTCCAATGTTATAGAAACCAATTTCTATCGAGCCAAATTTAACAACTCTTTAGGAGAAGCCAATAAGTCGATCGCCACAAAGAAAATTTTACCTTCTGGATTAAGCAAAAATCTCCAAGCAATATTCATACCCACACCAGCACCAAACCAAGGAGTTTGACATTTACCAGTAACTTTAATCTGAGTATAACCATCTTCCGCAGGCTCAGAAACACCTTGCTCTGGAATTAACTTGAGGTTCTGACATTCTTCTTGGAAAAAACGTAAAACAGCATCTTTACCCACAATTGGTCTGCGGAAAGGAGGCTGAAGTCCACCATCAGGAGTGAACAACTCAATCAGTGCATTAAAGTCATTAGCATTCAAGTTATTCATATAGTTCAATACAGTAGGATTATCAACACCCTTAATAGTTACTTCAGTTCGCTGAGCCATATCTTTTGGTGGGACCACAGGTTCAGCAACTCGTTGATAGCTACCCAAATTATTCACATCAAATCCCATATCAACCACACAATTTCGTAGAACTGTGATTTGCTGACCAGAATCTAAACCTTGAATAGTTCCCAACACAGCAGAAGCATTAGCAGAAAGTTGATATCCCTGGGGGATAGGAGCAACAAGTCCTTGATTCATCCATTCTCCAAGTTGATACCAAAAACCTAACTTAATATTTGGAGACCAGGTAGCATAAGTACGACAAATTGGAGTATCAGAACGATTAGCCAAGTCACACATTACTTGGGTTTGTTCCTGAAAGCCCATTTGCTTAATTTCATTCATAGTTCTTTCTGCAAGCTGCATATTAGCAGCTCCTGGAGCAGCAATTGTAATTGTTTTACCCATTTCTAGGTAAGCGAACCAGATCAGAGCTAGTTGGTCTTCAGCACCTAGTTGGTTAAAGCGAGCAATAGTTGCTGGCACCGCATCAGCAGATAAAGTGGTAGGAAAAATATTGCGGGCTGTATCAATTGAAAATGGCATAAATTAACCTGGTTCAATAAATCAAAATCAAAAATTGAAAATATCCAAATTCCTAAATGAAAATACAGTTAGGTTAAGGATGATCAGAAAATCTCAAATACCTACAGTTTTCTAAATGAAAACCGTAAAAGGGAGAAAAAATTTTCTAGTATAACTATTACTTTATCCTATATCGTAAGATTAAATACTTTTTATATCACAGCTATGGATAAGAGCAATTTATATTAATCCTATGGCAGCACTCAATGAAATGGAGTACAGGACATTGACCTCCGACAGAAGTGGATGGCAACCCAGGCCAAAAGTAATTTAGACCAGTTAGAGGCCAAAGTAGCAGAAATAGGGACTTTGCCAGAATATATTTTGATCAGACCCCCAGAAATAGGATTGACAATGGTGCAAGATCGTGCTGGAGCTACAGGACAAATCTTTAATTTAGGTGAGATAACCATTACTCCCTGTACTCTAAAAATAGGAGAACTTGCCGCTTTTGGTTATGTAGCGGGGCGATCATATCGTCATCCAGAACTTGCCGCTTTGTCTGATGGTTTGATTTAGCTTCGAGAATGGCATCATATCGTGCAGTCGATAGTTATTGAGTTTCTGGAAGTAGAGGCAAAACAGAAACAAGAAGTTCAACAATGTCAAAGTTTACCAGAATTTTTCTAGTCAGAATGGGAAACTAATTTTAATAATTATTCTTTAGGAATAGATATATTTTTCTTTGTTAAAAATACATTTATTGGTTTACCGAGAACAACTAAAATTTCAAAATATTGAAGGTTATACAGCGCTTCCCCTGGTTATGAGGTACATTCATACGAGCAAGATACTCGCACTACAAGATTTTCACCATTTACCCTGTACATCAGAAAATGTATTAATTATTGTGCATAGAGCAACAGGAAGAAATTTTCACAACTCATCCTCTGTAGTGGGGGTGCTTCATAAAATGTATTAACTATTGTGCATAGAGCAACAGGAGGAAGGTTTTTTGCTCAGTTTAGTTAGGATATTCAACCCAGAGAGGTTATAGTCGAAATTATCCCTTTGCTGGAGAGATCAAAATGGAAGAAATTGAAGTAATTATTTTTTCCGAATAATTAGGTTTTGAAATAGCGATCACCTAGATTACGATTACCGAAGCAGAAAACGTAAATATGTTTAAAAATAGCAAGGAAAAACCTCCCCAGTTTACCCGTGGTTACAGTTTAACATTTAGTTAGTTATAACGAACGAAAAGCAATATCAATGGCGTTATTAGATCGGGCGATGCAAGCTAAAGAATTAGGGGAAGAAATTGAAAGACCTGCTCAAGACCCGGAGTTTGTTTTCTATCATTCAGATAATGTTCAAGCCCAAGGGTTTGTACAACATTTAAAATTACCTCATTATATTAATTTTCAGGCAGAAATAAATTTAGTAAGAAAGCTACAAAATGAACAGAAAAATAATCAAAATGTTGAAATTAATGGCAAGTCTAAACTAGAGGAAGTTACACCAGATAAATCTGAGGAAAATAAATTTAAAGATTCTATAGTTAAGGAAGTTACTATGGGAAAATCTAGTTAAAATTAATAAAAATTTCTTGAATGAATTATAGCAATCCTAAATAGGTTATAAGATTTTATTGTAGGGCCTTGGTTTCCAAATCTGATTTTAGGTTTGGAGAGCACAACCCTAAAGTTTTCTTTTATAAATCATTTAGGATTATTATAGTTAGCATAATGAATGATTCTTGGTTCTCAATTATTACAAGACAAGGGGAAGAAAAAATCCAAATTAATAGTACAGAAATTTATCAAACTTTGTATATAGAAATAAAACAAAAGTTAGCATTGGATGTTTCAGTAGTTCAAATTTTAGAATGGATGGTTAATAAAGTAGTAGTTGCTTATGAAAATCATCAAAAAAAATACCAAACAAAAATAACAAGATTAACTACAGGAGTGCTCAATAATTCAAAAGGTAGATGGCATGAATTTATAATAACTGGATTATTTGCGGAAGTAGCTATTGATTTTTATTTGAAACATCAGGTTAGTCTAATAATATTTAGACTTCCTAATTCTAGAGATGAAACTAAACCTGAATATTTAAAGCTTTTTGATCACCAAAAATTTCAGATAAATTATCCTCTGGAAAATATTGAAAAAATTAAAGAAAGAATTTTTTTCTCAAGTCCTGATTATCTTATTTCAGTCATTGAAAATGAGGAACTTTTTCATTTAATCCAGCCATATATAAAACTACAAGCAAAGCAACCAGAATATTTAGGAGTAGAAATTTATGATTTATTAAAAGGTAAACTCAAATCTAGAGAAGTAAAAGGTTTTATATCTGTTAAAGTTATCAAACCGTCCAGACCGTCCTTATCAAGCTTTGTATGAAACAGCTATGATTAAAGCTATTAGTTATAGATCGGGACAAATATGGAAATATTATATGATAACTGCTGAAGACTTTTCTAATTCAGATAAAAGAATATTTAGCCAAGGTATTGCACCTCATGGTATTGCTTTAAATCTAGACTTAAAAAGTGTTGATAATATGTATTCAGATTATAAGCAGCAGGATTTAATTAACTTAGTTGAGGATGCCATTTTTAGATGATTATTAAGGCTCTACTAAATATACATAAAAAGGTTAAACTATATACTTACCTTTTGGAGAATAAACTCAAGGTAATTCTAACTGATAACTTATTTCTTCTTGATAATTAATTTTTTCCATATTAAGGAAAGAAAGAAGAGTATTAGCAACTCCTTTAGCAGCTAAATATGGTACTCCATTACCAATAGTTTTAAACTTATTAGTGAGAGTCATATTATTTGGTAAAGCAAATTTTTCAGGTAAAGACTGAATAGCTAATGCTTCTGAAACAGAAAGACGACGAACTTTATATGGATGTAAATGAACTTCATTATTTCCATAACAAGCAGTGGGAGAATAACGCCATCGATGCAGGCGTTTATAAGATTTTTTCCGAGCATCTCCTTCTGCTACTGCCTCAAATTTTATTCGACCTGCTCTTGGTTGAAAATAATCTTTGGAATTAGGATGATAAACAACATTATTTTGCCTAAACCAATGCTCAACTGTTAATTCTTCAGGTATTCCTGTAGGGCAATTTATTTCTGAATTTTCTACAAAAGGATTTGTCTGAGGCCAACCATAAGAAAACACTTGATTTTGAGGATATAGTACATACTTTTCCCAAGGAAAAATTTTTTCAGGAATTACTTTGCTATAGCCAATATTAAAACCTTTATCCTTAACTAATGTACATCGAAAACCAATTAAAATAATTCTATATCTATCTTGGGGAACTCCATATTCAATAGCATTAATTAAACGTTCAGTAATAATATATCCGTATTTATATAACTTACATTTTATCTCCTCATAAAAAGCTCGATGTTTTTTAGTAGACCATAAACCTTTAACATTTTCAAAGACAAAAAAATCTGGTTGTTGCTGACAAATTAATTCAATATAAGCATCTGACAATTTACCATTATCTCCATTTTTCCCCCGATTTTTTCCACCTATGGAAAAGTCAGGGCAAGGAGGTCCGCCAATAAATCCAATAAAATTAGAATTTATCCGAGAATCTTTGACTAATTCTTGTAAATAAATTTTGCCATTTTCTTCAGTTAAACTAACTAAACTATCTGCAAAATATCCATATTCTGGCTCAGATATTTCTAATAATTGTCGAGCATAAATATAAGCTTCCTTAAAAGGAGCAAAAATTTCGTTGACAAATACAATATCAAAGGCAGTATTTTCAAAACCTAAGTCTAAAAAACCACACCCAGAAAAAAAGGAAAAAATTTTTATTTTTGGCATCATTTTAACGAAGTCAGAAGTCAGAATTTGTTTTTGTAATACCATGTCCGGTAGCATCGGAGCGTGTATAGAATTAAGGTGAAAATGACATAAAAGCTTCTGCCCTCAGCATAAGTGCCTTCTGACTTCCTTTCACCAAAGTCTAATTATTCAACCGGACATGATATAAGGGGGATTTGAGCAACTCCCCAAAAACTTTTCGCTTTACAAGGTGGGATTGCGCGACCCAATTATTTTAATAAAGTATTGTATTATAAATCCCCATTACTCCATCATTTCAGTTATCAGTTATCAGTAACTCAAATTATATAATTAGGACTTACGCAGAAACAGGGTTTATCAACGAAATTTCCTGGTTTGAACAACAATATCCAAGTAATAAACCCGGTTTCTTGGTTGCTTTGCGTAAGTCCCGATCATATATCTTTAATAATCCTATAATTACTTCAATCACCCCATCACCCCATCACCCCATCACTCCATCACCCCATCACTCCGATACTTATTTTGATATTTAATTCTAGTACCTGCCCATTGTAATTTTTCTCTAAGAGTCTGAAAATATGAATAATTTTCCCGTAAAATAATAAACTTAGCTTGACAATCTGCTATGCGCAAATCCACCCTTTGTCCCGGCCAAATCGCAGTACACAAAACCCCATCTGCCCAAAGTTTAGTAGTTAAATCATTATCCTGTAACGGCCAAACACTAACTATACAACCAGGAGGAAGAACAATAGGACGACTCGAAAGACTCAAAGGACAAATTGGAGTCACAGAAATAGCATCCATACCAGAGTGCATAATCGGTCCGTTAGCAGAAGCAGTATAACAAGTCGAACCCGTCGGACTCGCAACAATCAATCCATCCCCTTGATATTGATCTACAACCTCCCCATCAACCTCTACCTCCAAAATAGAAGTAAGCATTCTATCAGCAGAAGCAGGTTTAATACAAAACTCATTCAATGCCAAAAAGCGATCGCTTGCCAGTTTAAAATTAGAGCGATCGCCCTCAAATACTGCTGACTGTAACATCATCCGCAGTTGTACCGCATAACGATCTTCAAACAACCTATCCCATACTTTCTCTGTATCTTTAAAATCTTCAAAATTCTCAGTCAAAAAACCTAAATGTCCTCCCACATTAACTGCTAATATCGAAATACCCTCTGCTGCTAAATGTCTAGCTGCTGCTAAAGCACTACCATCTCCACCTAAAACTATTGCCAAGTCAATTTTCTGACTGCTGGAAGCCAGAAAAACTGGATAAGGATTATCTTGCGCACCACTTGGACCCATCAACACTTGACACCCTCTATCTTCTAACTGTCTAGCACATTGTTCTGCATAATGGCGACTCATATCATGTTTAGCTTTATGAGCAATAATTACTCGTTTAATATCCATAGTTAATATTTTATATAGATTTATGATAATTTCTGAATCAGGACTTACCCAGCCCCCTAGATATAGTGCTTAAAACCCCATAAGCAATAGTTTTTTAACTCTACATATAGTACCTTTGCCTAAGTCCTGTGAATAACTTATGATTATACAACAGATTTCGGAAAAATAATGTATGATATCATATCCGGTAGCATCGTTTTTGTATAAAATTAAGGTGGAAATGGCATAAAAGCTTGAGCATAGCTACCTTCCTTCCACCAAAGTCTAATTATTCAACCGGACATGATATGAGGTAAAGATTGAAAACATTGTAGTGCGATTTTTCGGGAACCGTGCATCTTGCCCACGTCGCAAGTACCTCACAGGCAATGAGCGCTATATATCAATACCCTGTACTCACAAAAAAACCTCCAACAGGAGGCAAAAAAAATAATCAATTGTTGTAAGCATTTCCTGCGAAATTAAGCGATCAGCATTTTCTGGATTAACTAGCTCAGTAGTTGTGCAGGTTTAAATCCTCTTCTAAATATTTACTGCTGACTGCTGACTGCTTATTGCTGATTGCTTATTATTAAAACAAAGTCAAAATGTACAGTAAGGTGAACAAAACAATCCAGATAATATCAACAAAGTGCCAATATATTTCTGCCACCTCAACATCAACATGCTTGTCTGCATTGTAATGACCAGCACGACGAGAACTCCACAACACGCCCAGAATTAGTAATACACCAACAAAAACATGGAGACCGTGGAAACCAGTCATCACATAAAAACAGTTGGAAAACACATTAGTAGTGAGACCATAACCTAAAGTCTTGTATTCATAAACCTGACCACCCAAGAAAATGATACCCATGATTGCTGTAACTGCATACCATAAGCGCATTCCGGCAAGATCATTCTTTTTGATAGCAGTATCACCCTTGTGAATCACAAAACTACTGGAAACCAGAATAATAGTATTAATTGAGGGCACTAATAACTCTACCTCTGTTTCTTCAGGAGGCCAAACACCAGCATTTGCTCGATAAACTAAATAAGCAACAAATAAACCGCCAAACATTAAAGACTCAGAAGCGAGAAAAGTTAATAACCCGAAAACTCTTAAATGCTCATTGTCATGGTGATGTCCTGCTTCTACTGATTCTGAATGAACCGAAGTATCAACTAAATTATCAGTTGGATCGATGGTTGAACCTTGCATAATCTTTTGTACCTAAATAAAATTAATTTCTGAAATGTAGGTTTGGTTGTTCCCGTTAGGGTTGCGTAGCATGGAACGAAACTCAACAATAATCTATTTTCCCCTACTCCTCTACTCTCTAATGCACAGTTTTAGGTATGTCAGTATACTACCGGACTGAAACAGCTAAAAATGTAGGTTGGGTTTGTTCGCTTCAGGGTTGCGTTCGCCAACTTCATGGCGCAGCAAAGCCAAGTATGGAAAGAAACCCAAAAATCTTAAGATTATGTTGGGTTTCGGTTCCTCAACCCAACCTACCTCTAACTGAAAAAGTTAAAAATGTAGGTTAGGGTTGTTTCGCTAACGCGACATGAACATGAACTTCATTGCGTTTATAGCATTGCGAAACAAAACAAAGTATGGCACGAAATCCAAAAGTAGTAAGGTTGTGTTGTATTTCACTGTCGTTCTACAAGGGCCTACATTTATTATGTGTTAATACCTATTTTCAGACGGGCAAAATGCCCATCCC
This sequence comes from Okeania sp., assembly GCF_035285525.1. Lineage (GTDB taxonomy): Bacteria > Cyanobacteriota > Cyanobacteriia > Cyanobacteriales > Microcoleaceae > Trichodesmium. The sequence goes on from NZ_JAYKGW010000120.1 coordinate 12,750, forward strand.
ACTTAATCAGAACTTACACATGAGGAACGCAATTTCAAGGCTTGAGGTTGATATCCTCACCGACTGCGACCCATTCATGTCCTGGAGCAAAACCCTGTCGCTGGCGCTGCGAGTCTCACAATGACAGAAATACCTTGCGCGTGCGTAAGTCCTATTAATATTCATCCCTTAATTCAGCAACACCTAATTCCCCTCTGAAGGATTCTGAGAATCAAAGGATGAAGAATCAACTTCAGATACAGGTACACCTGCTTCCTTAACATCGGAACCTGGTTGAGAAATCAGATTCAACTTATCTCGAATACCCAAAGTTTTCTTTGTGCCAAAATCATAAGGACCACCAGTAACCACTGGCAATACTTCCCAGTTTTCAATCAGAGGAGGTGAGCTAGTAGTCCACTCTAAAGATAAACCATTCCAAGGATTATCCCCTGCTTTCGGTCCATACATCCAACTCCAAACCATATTAATAAAGAATGGAAGTACAGATAAACCTAACAGAATTGACCCATAAGTACAAATCTGGTTGAGAGATTCAAACCGAGGATCGTACATCGCAATACGACGTGGCATTCCCTGTAAACCTAATTGGTGCATAGGTAGAAAAGTCAGGTTAGTTCCAATGAATGTCAAAACAAAATGAATCCGACCCCACGTTTCGTTGTACATCCGACCTGTGATTTTAGGGAACCAGTGATATATACCTGCATACAGACCAAATACTGAACCACCAAAGAGAACGTAATGGAAGTGACCTACCACATAGTAACTATCATGGACGTGAACATCAAAGGGAGCAGTCCCTAAAGTGATACCGCTTAATCCACCCATAACAAACATTGCTAATAAACCAATAGCAAACAGCATGGCACTGGTGAAGCGAATTTTTCCACCCCAGAGAGTAGCTACCCAACTAAAGATTTTCACTCCTGTGGGAACTGCCACAATCAGAGTGGAAATAGTGAAAAACATCCGCATCCAAGGAGGAGTTCCACTGGTGAACATATGGTGTACCCATACGAATAAACCTACTAAGCAAATAGCAAGACTAGAGTAGGCGATCGCTGAATAACCAAATATTGGTTTGCGAGCATGAATAGGAATAACTTCTGAGAGAATGCCAAATATTGGCAGAATCATCAGATAAACCGCGGGGTGAGAATAAAACCAAAATAAGTGCTGGTAGACAATCACATCGCCACCCATTTCTGGTCTAAAGAAACCGGTGCCAAAGTTGATATCAAATAATAACATGATTAAACCTGCTGCTAAAACAGGAGTGGAGCATAAAGCTAAAACCGAGGTTGCGAGTATTGCCCAACAGAATAAAGGAAGCTGATCCCATCTCATGCTAGGGATTTTCATTTTCAGGATGGTGACAATAAAGTTTAATGCACCCATAATAGAGGAAGTTCCCACTAACACGATACTGATAATCCATAAAGATTGTCCGATGTTGTTAGTGATAATGCTAAGTGGTGGATATGATGTCCAGCCACTTTGCGCTCCACCAAAAGCTAAACTAGCCAGTAATAATGCTCCAGCAGGTGGGTTAAGCCAGAAGGCGATCGCATTGAGGTTAGGAAATGCCATGTCTCTTGCTCCTACCATTAAGGGAACAAGGTAGTTCCCGAAACCACCTATCGCAGCAGGGACGATCCACAGGAAAATCATCATCGTCCCATGATTTGTGAGGAAAGCATTGTATATTTCTGGTTCGAGAACATCTGGATCTGGTGTATAGAGTTCGGCTCTGATACCCATTGCCATTAAACCAGCGATCAAATAAAATATGAAAGCAGTAACCAGATATTGAATACCGATCACTTTGTGGTCTATGTTATAACCGAAGTAGTGATACCATTTCCACTCCTTCGGATGTGGTTTTTCTGGTTGTAATTGTTGATTATCTAAAGGAATTTGTGCTTGTGCCATTTCAGTTATCAGTTATCAGTTAACAGTTATCAGTACTTCCAAGATTTTATGGGGTTTGGTCTTCAAACCCCATACCAAAATTAGAGTTGTTGCCAATACTGACAGGACTTGCGCAGAAACCGGATTTATAAGAAATTTCCTGGTTTTAACAACAATATCAGGGCAATCAACCCGATTTCTTGGTTGTATATCGCTTTTTTTAGCGCTACATTGGATGAATTTGATTTAAGGTTTCAGAATCAATTCCCATTTCCTGGGAGTAGGGTTGCAAATATTCGGACTCTGATAAATCAGTAGTATTTACTGCTATAGCTTGATTCAATTTTGGTTGTTGAGCATCGTACTCATCGTACTCCTCATACTCATCGTATTCTTCTTCATAAGAATTTTCTGCTATCCAAGCTTCATATTCTTCTTGGGTTTCAACAACAGTAGTTGTTCTCATTGCTCCGTGGTAAGCACCACAAAGTTCGGCACAATAAACTGGATATTCTCCTGTTTTGGTAGCTACAAAACGCAGTTGTGTATCTTTACCAGGAATTGCATCTTGCTTCAGACGGAAAGCAGGTATCCAGAAAGAGTGAATGACATCTGCAGCAGAAAGGTTAATTTGAATATCCTTGTTTACAGGAATATGCAATTCTCCTGCTAAAACACCACTATCAGGATAGGTCATTAACCAACCATATTGAAGACCTTGGATGTCAACTACCACATCTGCTGCTTTTGCTCCCTCTTCAGGAGTCGATCCGAAACCATATCTGCTAGCTATTTTTTCACCTACTTCTGTTGACTCCATTGTTTCAGTATCTGCAATCAAGGGAGCTGCCATTGCTGCTCCTGGCATTTCTGCCATTTGGTGTTCGGATGTAGCATGGTGAGCCATAATCATTCCATTTGGACTGAAACCACCCATCTGTCTGTATACATCTACACTATAAATGCCAAGACCAATCACGATTATGGATGGAATGGCTGTCCAAAATATTTCTAATGGTAAATTTTCTCTAAAGTTGGCACCATCACTATCATCTCCTTTACGCCGACGAAATTTAATCATGCAAAAGACAATTGTGCCTTCTACCACTAGAAATAAACCCATTCCTATGGTATACATGACATCAAAAAAATCATCAACTAGGGGAGCTTGTTCGGAAGCTTGCTCTGGCAACAGACCATGATTTTGACCTGCCCATAAGCTGATTATGGTGACCACTACACCAACTACTAGAGTTATAATTGAGACTGGTACTTTTTCTTTTTCTTCCATTTGACTTAGGTTACTTTTTTGTTAGGCGTGAACTTAACCAAACTCACACAAAATGCAGAAGCTCCAAAAATAAGCTTCTTGCTTCTGTGAGAACTACCGATTTTAGTTTGTAAATTTTGTTCTCTACAAACTTAAAACCTTGAGTTTAATTTTAGGTTAAAAACTTAGCTATTTTTAGTTTCAGTTTTTAACAAGAGCCTAGGCAAAGAAACCTGTGACTTATATATTTATACTCGACTACCTAGTTTAAACTAAACATCTATGTATAACTAGGTATTATGGTTACTTTTTAGGAAAATTTTAGGTTCTCTTTATTTTAAGAAGTTGATTTCGGCAAATTTTATTTTATTTTAACTATTAAACCATAAAAACGTCCCCTTTTTCTAATAAACAAAGTTAAAATAGAAAAGATATGTAATTAATGGATAATGGATAATTGATAATTAATAATTACCTAAAAGGAAAAAATTTATTTCTCTTGGTCGATAAGATGGTGTACTTCAGAGTGGATCTGCATTCTTGAAAATTCCCCATCTCACTCTACGAGAAACTACTGAATATCTACCGTTTTTCCACTTTGAAAGGGGGAGGATAATTAAAGTGAATTATTTAATTATTAATTAATTATTCGGCAATATTTATATATTATCGACTACGGGTTTATCTGATTTCTTAAAAAGAAACTTTATTTACTCTTAAATTTCATGCTTTAGTGATTCAAAACACAATCACAAAGTGAAAAGTAAACTTTTTGGAAAATTGGTGACTTATATAACAATAAACTGTAAAGAAAAAATTAAATCAGAAAACTTTCTAAAGCTCAATAATTATCCAAATTCTATCTACTATATTAGTAACAATTACTCACCTTTATAATTTTGTGAACAATTAATATCTTAGTTAAATTAGCAGTAAGCATTCAGCTATTAGGCGTTAGACATCAGCAATACCCTGTGCTTAAGGACAAGGTTTAAATAAACAGGACTTACGCAGGGAAACTCAGAAACCCGGTTTCTCGTAGATTCTTACTGTTCAAAACAACGATTTCTCCTAGAAACCGGGTTCCTCCCGTGTAAGTCCTGATAAATATAGACTGTGGAACTGATTTTTAGAGCCAAATTCTTCTAGCTAAATTAATATGCTCACTAAAACCAATAGCTGAATTTCCCAGTTCCCACCCAGGAGGCTAGCTGACGGCTGTTTGCGTAGCATTCCGGAGGAAATGCTTACAATTAGCAATAATAATATTTAAAATAAAAAAAAATGTAAAACTTATGGCTAACTCTGTTTTAAATAAAAATGAAATTCTATATTCCCAGTCTCAAGCACGGGAACGTATTAGTGGATTAGTATGGAAACTATGTTTAGCCACCCTAATATTAATGGCTATTGGTAGTGCTACCAGAGTAATGAATGCAGGTTTAGCTTGTCCTGACTGGCCTTTGTGTTATGGTGAGTTAGTACCAATGGCGCAAATGAACTTACAGGTATTTTTAGAATGGTTCCATCGGTTAGATGCCAGTCTAATAGGTTTTGGAGCGATCGCTCTGATGGGTTTATCTTGGTGGCACAGACAGGAACTTCCCCGTTGGTTACCTTGGACATCGACTTTTGCTTTGGGTCTCATAGTTTTCCAAGGTGTATTGGGTGGGTTAACAGTTACAGAATTATTACGCTTTGATATTGTTACTGCTCATTTGGGTACGGCATTACTTTATTTTATGACTTTATTAGTTATTGGTATGTCAATGCTCCCATACAAAGGTACTGGCAACGTTGGTAAATTACCTTGGGTAGGATTAACTGCTGCTATTCTGGTATATCTACAAAGTTTACTCGGTGGGTTAGTTGCTTCTCAATGGGCGTTACATCAATGTTTTGGCATTGCGGAACTTTGCACCGTAATGAATAGTCACATTTTTGGAGTTGTGCCTCCGACTTTAGCAACATTAACATTAGTAGTAATGGCGTGGCGCACTTCTGCTTTGCATCCTCTGTTACGAAAGTTAGCAAACTGGTGTGGTTTATTGGTATTAGCTCAAATTGGTTTGGGAGTTATTACCTTCCGGTTACGTCTGCAAATTGAGCTATTAACTGTGTCTCACCAAGCTGTGGGAGCAGCATTATTGGGAACTTTAGTCGCTTTTACTGTTATTGCTTTACGGGATCGAGAAGTTGCTAAGTAGCGTTCAGCTATCAGCTCAAGTTTTGCTATCCGCCAAGAAATGATCCCCCCTGGGAGAATGTTCAAAGTCCCCCTTTCAAAGGGGGGGAGAATGTTCAAAGTCCCCCTTTCAAAGGGGGATTTAGGGGGATTCTAAATCATTTATATCCCTCAGTTTTTATCCCCCCCTGCCCCCCTTTGTAAGGGGGGAGTTAAGAAAAAATCCCCCCTTTGTAAGGGGGGAGTTAAGAAAAAATCCCCCTTTGTAAGGGGGGAGTTAAGAAAAAATCCCCCTTTGTAAGGGGGGAGTTAAGAAAAAATCCCCCTTTGTAAGGGGGGAGTTAAGAAA
>NZ_JAYKGW010000121.1:0-16839 GCF_035285525.1 Okeania sp.
TCCTGATTTTTAATTTTTGCCAAAGTATTTGGAATAATATCATCTACTATCTAATATTTTTCCAGAGATTAATTAACAAGTGTGAACAAAATCTACTAAGTATTAGGTTTATTGCCAAATATAGCAACCCTAAAAAAGTAAATAAAAAAACTGAAACTCTTTCCAGTTAAGTGTTCCCTCCATACCTGTTCCCTTGTTTTGCAGATTCTGTTGGCAAACAGATGAGATTATCATTCTGAATATAGATTAAACCTTGCTGACGTAACTTACCCATAAGACGAGTCACAGTTACACGGGTAGAACCGATGGCACTTCCAATTTGAGCGTGAGTCAAAGGCCAAGGTAAATAATAACCGCTGACTACTTCTGGGTTATCTTGCTTAATCCAAGACTCCCCGTATTCTTCAATTAATAGTGTGATAAATCCAAATAAGCGATCGATAGTACGACGTTGCCCCAGGGTACTCAACCACAAAAGTTTCCTTTGATGTTGATAGCGAAAAGCGTCTAGAACTTCTCTGCGGAAGTGAGGCCAGTTATCGAGGTCATGCCAATACATCCAAAGTACAGTTGTTTGATCTGCGTGAGCATAAGCTTGTAGTGTAAATGGTGACTGAGTTATTAGTTCAAATGGTTGACCAGCACCAACGAATCCCAGAAAAGCTTGGTCTGAAGTTGGACTTATTTTTGACTTGTTAGCTCTATTGCGACTAGCATTAATGTGGGCATTACCTACTAGGCGAATAGCTCCTTTTTGGATGAGATACAGCAAACCTGGGCGAGCCGGAATACGTTCATCTTTGGTAAAAGTTCTGCTACGATAGTGTTCTTCTGCCCAATCTATAATCAGTTGCCAAGTTAAAAATGGCCTGTTTCTCAGTGCTGCAGTGTCAGTAGGTTGTATATTTAGCGACATTTCTGGAATGTCTGGATGTGATGATAATTGCATAATTACTCTCTTTTGGTTATTTCAGTTATCAGTTAGCCTCCTATGGGAGGAACTGGACAATTCAGTTAGCCTCCTGGGTCGGAACTTCGTTATCAGTACCTTTGGCTGTTTGCGCAGCATTCCCCAGGAAATCCAGAGGTTTGAAATACTGAAGTTTATTTTTTTCATTCCCTTGAAAAGGGAGGCTTTAGACCCTATTTTTCGGTAAAAGTTGGACTTGGGTTAAAATCAATTTAGTCAGGAGAATAGGATCGGATATTAATCTATTTGTCTATTTGCTTATACCAATTTTACCCTTAGTATTAGTGTAGCAAAAAACACATCTATTTCTCAATGGGGTGGTGACAATTTTAATAAAATTATCATCTTAGTGCATACTTTTATCCTTATTACCAAAAAATGAGGTATAAAGCCTCCCCTGGTTCGGGGATGAAAAAATATTTAACTCAGTATTTCAAGCCTCCTAGTCTAGTCGGAGGTTCACTCTCTACTGATAACTGAAATGACCAAAAGCTCTAAGTTCATACTGGGAACAATTGTAATGGTTGTAACAAAATTATCATTTCAGTGCATAATTTTATGCTTATTGCAGGGAACACTTAACTGGGAACCGGGAAAAGTTGTTCAAGTGTTTCCGCTTTCTAAGATTCATCATCAGTTGATGTCCTAACCGCCTTTGGGGTTGCTATATTCCCAAAAGCTGTAAGTTCATATTAAGGAAAATTGTAATGTTTGTAACAAAATTATCATTTCAGTGCATAATTTTATGCTTATTGCAAAAAGCTGTAAGATCATGTCCGGTAGCATCGGTATTGTATAGAGAAGGCAAGGAAGAAGCTTTAAGAGAAGAAAAAACTTTATATGGCGATAGATATTTCTCCAACTTTTACACAAACAATACCAACAGACATGACATAATTCCCATTAAGCAGATTAGAGATGTTGGAGGAGTTACATACAAGTCGGCGATCGCTCTCAAGTTAGCTTCGGTTTGGCAGCAACCAGCAATAAATATTGCTACTGAGTTAGCTAAGTATTGTCAAGAAATAATTAATACAGAAGGAAAGAAAAATGTAGTAGATTTCCGGATGGAAGTAATTGCATCTGGTATAATTTACGTTAAAATAACAAATTCGAGTATAGCTAACTGGTTAAGTAATTTAACATCTGTTTCCCTGAAGAGCGATCGCTCAAAGTTTCTGGTAGATATTAATCTTCAATCTGATGAAACTATAAACAGGACTTACGCAGAAACGGGGTTTCTGAAAGAAATTTCATCGTTTGAGCAACAAGCTCATGGCAATAAACCGGGTTTCTTGGTTGGTTTGTCTAAGTCCCGTGTAAATTTGTTTCCTATTCAATATAGTCATGCTCGTTGTTGTTCCCTATTACGGATGGGAGAAAGGGATGGTTTAATTACTTTGATGCTAACAACTCCAGAAAACTATAGTCAATATTGGTTGATTCAAACTCCTAAAGCTATACCCTGGCAAAAAATTAATGGAGAATTACAATTTTTACATCATGCTGAATATGAACTCATTGCTGAAATCGCTTCTACTCTAGATTGTATCTATTGTGTTTCCATCACTAAAAAATCTATAAACTGGGTAAAAGTAGCTAATTCTTTGAGTAACGCTTTTCAAACATTTTACCGTCAGTGTCGTATATGGGGTGAAGTTAAAGTAGAAACCCCAGAGTTAGCAAAAGCTAGATTAGGTTTAGTGTTGGTAACTCAATCTCTCCTTAGATTTTTATTAGAAGAAAAGTTAGATACTGAAGCACCTTTAGAACTGTAATATCATGTCGGGTTGAATAATACTTGAGAGGAATCCGGTTACAAGTGTATATGTTCATAATTTTATCTACACTTCAATCTCCCCATCTCCCCATCTCCCCATCCCACCATCTCTTGGTGCGCATTCCTGGTAGGGAGTAGGCAGTAGCAAAAAAGGGAATAGTATCCAGAAACCCGGTTTCTAGGTCTCTGTTAGTCAGAATTTGTGTAAGTCCTGCTTTTGCAGAAAACCAACGTTATCAACGACTTCTAGCAATGTGCGCACTTAATATTGACAAATTGCAGGAGCTGTCCAATAGATAAAAGCCTTATATCATCGGGCATTCATTCTCCCTGTTCCCACCTTCTGTGTTCCCTGTTTCCTGCGTGCAGCGCTATATTTGGCAAAGTCTCGAACTTGGCAAAATGTCTGGATTAACAGCAGCAGAACTTTTAGAGATCTCCAGAAATAAAAAATAGAATCAATTATTTAGGACTTACGCAGAACAATGTGTTTCTGTCATTGCTCGCGAGGCGCGTTTGCGAAGCAGTCCGTCAGGATAGCAATCTCAAATGACCAAAACTCGTTACCAATGCGTAAGTCCTGTTATTATTAGGACTTACCCAGAGACGCTACATATAGAGTTCAAAACTATTGTGCAATAGTTTTTTTGACTCTACACATAGTACCTTTGCCTAAGTCCTGATTATCTATAAATCATCAATTACTACCCCCTCCATACCTATTCCCTCCATACCTGTTTCCTCTTTTCCGGAGATGTCTTTTGCATATTAAAATTGAAGAATTAGGGTTGCGTCGTCAAGAAGCTGAGGTTTATGCTGTTAAATAAAAAAACTAAAGGAACAATTCTTGATGCTACTGCAATTATTGATTTTCGCTGGCTAAATGAGTGGGAGTGGTTACAAAAATATTATATAGCAACGGACAAGGGGATGAAGACATGAACTGATGATGAATCAAATACCACGGCAAGACTGTTCCCACCTTCTGTGTTCCCAGTTCCCTGGCTAAATGAGTGAGAGTGGTTACAAAAATATTATATAGCAACGGACAAGGGGATGAAGACATGAACTGATGATGAATCAAAAACCACGGAAAGACTTTTCCAACTGTTCCCTGTTCCCTGTTAAGTGTTCCCTGTTTTCGAGGTGCTAGTGGTGATGGTATGGAAGAGCGATCGCTTTCTGGGAAATAGACAGCGATCGCTCTTGGATATTAATGATTATAGTTCCCTGTTATCTGAATTTGAACTATGGGAATCATTACTATAATCAATCATTACCAAAAAATGAAGGTATAAAGCCTCCCCTGGTTCGGGAATGAAAAAATATTTAACACGGTTCCCGATAAATCAGTATTTCCAGCCTCAGACTTTAGTCTGAGGTTCACTGATAACTGTTAACTGATAACCGATCGCTGAAATGACCATGACTTACCCAGAACCCTATGGCGCATTACCCACATTGAGCCACATTAACAGTAAAAGTATTAGTCACTGTTTGACCGTTTGATACAGCACTCACGGTAATCTGAGCCGTACCAAGCTGATTCTCTAGATAGTCAAGGATCAGATTGTTTCCTTTTATTGTTGCACTTAGTAAACCAGGGTTGGTGTTTGTTGGTGCTAAAAAGGTGATGATGCTGTCGGGATCGGGATCGGTAAACAATGAGTATAAATCAATTTTTTGGTTAGGGGAATTCTTATAGACATTGATATCATCTATGGGATTTGGTACTAGGATATCTTCTACTGAAGCCACATTAATAGCAAAAGTATCGCTCAAAAATAGACCATTTGACTCTGCTACAACCATAATCTCAGCCTTACCAAACTGATTATCTAGAAAGTCGAGAGTGAGATTGTTTCCTTCTATTGTCTCACTTACTAAACCAGGGTTGTTGTTTGTTTGTATAAAGGTGAAAGGGTTGTCGATATCAATAAATACTGAGGATAAATCAATTATTTGGTTAGGGGCGTCCTCATCGACATTGACATCAGGTATTTCACCACGCTTGAATGCTAGATCGTCTATTGGAGCAACATTGACAGTAAAAGTATCAGTCACTGTTTTACCTTTTGACTTTGCTACAACGCTAATCTTAGCCGTACCAAATTTATTATCTAGAAAATCGAGGGTGAGATTGTTTTCTTCTATTGTCGCACTTACTAAACCAGGGTTGTTGTTTGTTGGTATAAAGGTGAGGGTGCTGTCAATATCAGTAAACACTGAGGATAAATCTATTGTTTGGTTAGGAGCATCCTCATCAACATTTATATCAAGTATCGGATTAAGTCTGATGGGTGGATCGTCTACTGAAACCACCTTCACAGTAAAAGTATCGGTTTTTGTTTCACCGTTTGACTCTGCACTCACACTAATCTCAGCCTTACCATGCTGATTATCTAAATAGTCTAGGATGAGATTGTTTCCTTTTATTGTTGCATTTACTAGATCGGGGTTGTCGTTTATTGGTGTAGCAAAGGTGATGATGCTGTCGGGATCGGCATCAGTAAATACTGAGAATAAATCAATTGTTTGGTTAGGAGCATCCTCATATACATTTTTGTTACCTATGGGATTGGATATTACTAGGGGGTCTTCTACTGAAGCCACATTAACAGCAAAAGTATCGGTAACAAACTTACCATCATTAGCAGCAGTTGCTTTCACCCTAATATTAGTAGTACCAAATTTGTCATCTAAAAAGTCTAAGGTAAGTATGTCGCCATTAATGCTCGGATTAACCAGGTCTGTGTTAGTGTTCTTAGTGACTTTGTATATAAGCTCGCTGTCAGCATCAGTAAAATACTTAGATAGATCTATTTCTTCGTTGGCAGCATCTTCATTTACCTCGATATCCTCAATAGGTTTAACAACTGTTGGCACTCGATCTGTCTGCAAACTCAACTCATATTCAGTTTTTGCCTTACCAACTGGAATAACACGAGCATAATAAGTACCAGGGTTTAATTCCTTAGTAATAGATTCTTGTGTTTTTCCAAGATTTTCGGACTGGTCTAGAATTGTATCCCCATCTCCATCTAACAACTCTAAATTTGCATTCCGGTTCAGTTTATCCAAAGTTAGATTAACTTCTGCAGACTCAGTTAATTCAAAACTGAAATAATCAACTAAATCTCGAATAGTTCCCTTGGTAAAGCCGACATCGTTATTCTCATCTATGGTGAATTTCTGGTTGAGATTTCCCAACTCTTTTGCTGTTGCTGGAGTAGGGTAGTCATCCTTATTTTCATCGGCGCTTATTTCCAAATTGTATTTGGTCTTACCTGCACCGTTACCTCCAGGAGAAACTCGGACATAATAAGTGCCTGGTTCCAAAATTTCGTCAATAGTTTCGCTTTTCTGCTTAGAATTGTCAGATGTACCTAATAATGATGTATTATCCTCAGCAAGTAATTCTAATTTACCATTACCGGTTAACCCATCTAAAGTAATATTGACTTCGCTTTCTTTGGTCAAAGTAAAATTATAGTAATCCTGAAAATCCTTGACACTACCGATAGTAAAGCCAACCTGGTCAGATATGGTTACTGGGTCTTCACCTAGCACCACTTCTAGATCGTTACCAGGAGGATTATCATCACCATCATCTGTAGGAATGCCTGACAAACTCAGGGAATATTTTGTCTTATTGCTACCTACTTTCTTAACGCGAGTGTAGTATACTCCTGGCTCAAGAACTTGATTAATTTCCTCAGCAACTTTACCTTTATTACTGGATTCATACAATAAAGTAGTACCATCACTGTCGTATAATTCCAGGTCAGCATTCTGACTCAACCCATCCAGTTGTATCGTTAAGTCAGTTTCTTCCGTCAGCTCAAACTTGGAGTAGTCGTTAGCGTCTATAAAACCACCCTTTGTGAAGCCAATATTATCAGTTTTTTTAATCTCGTCCTCTCCTAGCTTACCTAGATCTTGACCAGGAACTTGACCATCTAGGTCTTTAGGATCGGTAGCATTGATGCTGAGATTGTACTTGGTGCGAGCACTACCAAAAGGTTTAACTAAAATATGATAATCGCCAGGCTCCAATATACTGGTAATTTCATCTAATGCTTTGCTCTTCTGACTAGAACTAAATAATAGATTACCCAGATAGTCCTGTAATTCTAAGTCAGCATTTTGGTTGAGACCGTCAAGAGTAATGTTTACTTCTTTATCGTTTTCCAAGGTAAACTGGTAGTAATCTCTTTGGTCTCGCTGACCATACTCTTGGAAGCCAATTTTATCTGTAAAATTTTCTGGCTCTTCTCCAACTTCAATCTTTTGAGCTAAATCGATGGTTCCATCAGGATCATAGATTCTGTCTGAATCAACACTTAACCGATATTCAGTCTTAGCAGTTCCCTGGGGTTCTACTTGCAGGTAATAAGTACCCGCTTCTAATACCTGGTCTATTTCTTCTTTCTTTTTGCCTTTTTCTCGGGACTGGTTGATAATTGTTTCCCCATCCTCATCAAACAGTGTGATATTGGCATTAGCTGTCAAACTGTCCAACACAACATTGACATGGTTTAACTCTTCAGTGAGAGTAAATTGATAGAAGTCACTAATATCTCTGATACCTTTTTCCCGAAAACCTATCTCGCCGTAGATCGACTGTTCTTTCTTACCTAACTCTCCTAAGTCAGTTGCTCCACTTGGTTCCGGATCGAGGTCTTCGAGTATTTCCTCAGCACTAATAGTCAGATCATAGTCAGTTTTAGCATTACCTTGAGGGTAAACTCGCAAGTAATAAGTACCTTTCTCTAAGTCTGCTTCAATATTTTCTGCCTTCTTACCTGTTTCTGTGGACTCAGATAAAACAAACTTACCATCTGTATCCCGTAATTCTAGATTGGCATTATCTGTGAGGCTATCTACTAATATACTGACCTCGTTTTCTTCCCCTGTTAGGGTGAATTTGTAGTAGTCATTTTTGTCTGTAGTCCCACCAGACGTAGTACCAATATCGTCACTGTAGGTAATTGGAGCATCTCCCACTTCGCCTAAGTCGAAGGCTGTTTTCACATTATTCCCTGGGTCTTCACTTTTAGCCTTTCTGAGAACTATACTGGGTTCTTCTTTTGTTAAACCAGTAAGAATATCGGCATTATCATCGGTAGTATCTGGCTCTTCACTTTGAGTTTCATCAACTAAAGTTGTCAGCGGTGACTCGATAGGTTCCTCTAATAAAGGGGAGAGGTTTTCCACATCCGATTGAATACCACTGATGGGTATTTGTGTCAAGTCGGACTGTTCGTTTTCTATTGAAATTAAGGAGTTATTTTCTGACCCTGATTCTAGGAAGTTCATTGTTTATTTGAGAAAAATTTAGTATTGTAAACTATTTGGTCAAATGAACACCCAATTTTAAGGATGTCCTCTTAGAGAGCGATCGCTACAAAACCACTCTTTATTTTTAGCGGCATCATAGTATTCTCTGTAGTTCCTGGCAAAGTTGTTTGCATTCGGGATGGATAATAACACACCTATTAGGAAAAGTCACCTTTTTGTAAAGATTTAAAATTTTTTCCCTGGTAAATTAGTCATTTTAATTATTTACCGGAAAAAGTGCATAATTTTTGACTCGAAAAAACGATATATATTAATTACCTTTTTTTCTGTGAAACAACTGCATAATTATTTACCGGAAAAAGTGCATAATTTTTGACTCGAAAAAACGATATATATTAATTACCTTTTTTATCTGAAAACACTACATAGTTTTTGACTTCAAAAATCCGAGGTGTCCCAAACCAACTTTTTTTTCACAGAGACCATTTTTTAGTCATCAGCAGCAATGTCTATCTATAAAAAAGATGGGCATCCCTCAAAAAGCATCTTTGCCAAACCTGGCAAATTATAGTTACAGCAGTTTCCAAAGTTATAGCAATCGAAGCAAAGGTTAGAACGCATCAAAAGTCTAAAACCCAGACAAAGCAAAATTTTTACTTCTGCCTTCTGCCCTCTCTCTGCCCTCTGCCTTCTGCTATATGAGGTACACTTTCGCGGGCTTTCCGGCCTCCACTACAATATTTTGAGCATTTACCCTGTAGATCCCTTGCCCGAAATCTGCTGTAAGTTGCAGCCTGTTGAAGTTTGTAATAAACTGACATTTGTGCAATTTATATTTTTTACAGTTATATCAAGGGGAGCATTCAATGAGTGATTTGGAATACAACTTCAGTTATCCTGGCCCATCTCTGGAGTCAGCTTGGTCTACCACTAAAGATGCCCTGATGAACTTTGCTACTAACCCGAATTTCTTGAGAAATCTGGAGACTGCTTTTGGCAGCGACCTTGACTTGGAGAAGGCGACTGAGTTAGCTACTGTCTGGGGAACAGGAGATTTTAGGGGTTTACCTGAGATTGAGGTTCGCTCTAACAGTGAGATGAATGGGGCGATGGGTGCTTTTTCAACAGAAACTAATACGATCTATTTTTCCCAGGAATATTTAAGTGGGAATGCTGATAATGCTGAGGTAGTTGCTGCTGTCTGGTTGGAGGAAATCGGTCATTTTGTTGATTCGATTGTTAATAGTCAGGATGCTGTCGGAGATGAAGGAGATATTTTTTCCCGGTTACTACGGGGGGATGTGTTGAGTGGGTTGGAGTTGGAGTTTTTGCAGAGTCAGGATGATAGTGCGGTTGTTATTTTGGATGGAGTTGAAATAGCGATCGAGATGAATACCTTGTCTGGGGATGGAGCAACTATTGAAGGAGCGATCGCTGTTCCTTTTGAAGAAGATAAGTTTACTTTTACGGGTAAAGCAGGAGATATTATCACTCTGGGTGCAGACAACCGTTTGGGTGGACGTTTAAGTATAACACTACTAAATCCTGACGGTTCTGAATTGGAATCAACATACTTCTACAGCTCAAATCCAGAAATTAGTCGCATTCGGTTACCCAGTAATGGTACTTACACTGTCATAGTTGATGGCTATGATTCAGATATAGGTGACTACACCTTGGGTTTATCTAACTTAAGCCAAGATTCTACTACCAAATTATCTGGAGATGGAGCTACAGTGAATGGTAAAATCGACTTTATATTTGACGAAGATATTTTTAGTTTTGAAGGTAAAGCAGGAGAAATTATTACTTTGGGTGCAGACAAGCGCTTCGATGGAGGTTTAAGTATAACACTGCTAAATCCTGACGGTTCTGAATTGGAATCAACAACGTCTTTCTACAGCTCAAATCCAAAAATTAGTCGCATTCGGTTACCCAGTAATGGTACTTACACTGTCATAGTTGATGGCTATAATTTAGATATAGGTGACTACACCTTGGGTTTATCTAACTTAAGCCAAGATTCTACTACCAAATTATCTGGAGATGGAGCTACAGTCAATGGTAAAATCGACTTTATATTTGACGAAGATACTTTTAGTTTTGAAGGTAAAGCAGGAGATATTATCACTCTGGGTGCAGACAAGCGCTTCGATGGAGGTTTAAGTTTAACACTGCTAAATCCTGACGGTTCTGAATTGGAATCAACATACTTCTACAGCTCAAATCCAGAAATTAGTCGCATCCAGTTACCTAGTAATGGTACTTATACTGTCATCGTCGATGGTGAAGATTTAGATACAGGTAAGTACATATTGGGTTTATCTAACTTAAGGCAAGATTCTGCGACTCCTATACTAGAAGATAAAGCCACAATTAATAGTAGTATCGACTTTATCTTTGATGAAGACATTTTTACTTTTGAAGGCAAAACTAAAGATGTTATTACCCTGGAAGCAGACAACCGTTTGGGTGGACGTTTAAGGTTAACAGTGCTATATCCTGACGGTTCTGAATTCAAATCAACATCTTTCACTAGCTTAGATCCAGAAATTAGTAATGTTCAGTTACCTGGCAATGGTACTTACACCGTAATAGTTGATGGTGAGTATTTAGATATAGGAGAATACAGTTTAAGTGCATTTGGTTTATCTAATCAAGACCCCACTGGAACCAACAAAGCAGATAATCTCCAAGGCAACCGTGTTGACAATAAAATTAACGGCCAAGGTGGTAACGATACAATTAGCGGTGGAGAAGGTAACGACGAGTTAAACGGTGATGTCGGAAACGATAGTCTAGATGGAGGTAGAGGTAGCGATCGCCTTATCGGTGGTGACGGTAACGATATCCTTGATGGTGGTGAGGATGCCGATACCTTAAATGGTGGTTTAGGTAATGATATCTATATCATAGATAACAGCAAAGACAAAATCCAAGAAAAAAGTAACAGCGGAACGGACACTATACAAGCATCTATTAGTATCAATCTCAAAGACTTCAAGAATGTTGAAAACATCGTCCTCACTGGTAGCAAACCCCTTAAAGGTATTGGTGGCCAAGGTAAAAACCAGATCGATGGCAACCGAAGTCAAAACCAAATTGATGGTCAAGCAGGCAACGACACCATCAATAGCGGTGGCGGTAATGACAACATCCTCGGTGGCTCAGGCCATGATATCGTCAACGGTGGTACTGGTAACGACGTTATCAACGGTGGTGCAGGTAACGATACGTTAAATGGTGGTAGTGGCAACGATAACTTGATCGGTGGCAGTGGCAGAGACGAACTTATAGGTAGAACAGGCAACGATCGCCTCACTGGAAATTCTGGCAACGACACCTTAACTGGTGGCGGTGGCAAAGACCGCTTTATCTACGACAGCGAACGACGTTTTCGCACAGGAGACTTCGGTGTAGATACAATTACAGATTTTATTGTAGGTCAAGACCACATCGTTCTCGACAAAACTACTTTCACCAGTCTCGATAGCAGAGCAGGCAACCGCCTGTCCGCTAAAGATTTCGCCATTCTTAAAGACAATGCCGACGCAGCTACCAGCAGCGCCGAAATTGTATACAACTCCAGCACTGGAGACCTATTTTACAACGCCAACGGCGATGTCGCTGGTTTTGGCAGTGGCGGCAAATTTGCCATTTTAACCAACGAACCAGCTCTCAGTCGTACCGATTTTATCTTACAGAATTAGAGTATAGAGATTGCTTCGGGGGAGGAAATGCTCTTGAAAAAAAACTTACAGCAATGCATGAGGATGTTGAGGTACACTTAAATATCTTTGTAGCACAGCCTTCGTTTGCTGTAACAACCTGGAAGGTTATGTTACCAGAATTACTAAACAGAAAATAAAATTTTGTACCTCACGCGCCTCCGAAACTGATGTAGCTTTCAGCGACCCCCTCGCAATGACGGGAGGAAATACGAATTAGCGATCGCGCCAGCAGTGCGGAGCATTATCGCTCCTCTCCCAAACCAACTAGATTTGACGAGCGATGATCGCAATACTAAAAAAATCCCCAGATCAAAGACGGCCATCCACCCGCTCATAATCATCTACTAAGAATAGTTGTTGTCAAGAGGCAGTTACTCTTTTCCCAAACCAGCTAGATTTGAGCAGCGATCGCTAGTCAACTAACACAACTTCACTCACCAGCAAATTGTCAAACTCTATTGTAGAGGCTAAGGCTAATCCGAAAATTCTTTTCAGAAATCAACCGCTCCAAGATTGGCTTAATTTCTAAAATCAAACCTTTTCTCTTCCCTTCCTGCAATACAGCTAACAACCCACTTATTTTATTCACTCCCAACTCCAAAGCTACTTTTCTTCCCCTACTCTTCCCCTACGCTCATCTAGCAGTAACAAATCTGCATCCAGTTCCAAAGCTAAAATGACTGCCTCTGCTGTTCCCATACTCCCTGGCGATTTTCAACTTTCCGATTTTCAATCCAATCTAAATAAAGTTTGAACCTCAACCGTACCCGACACTTCATATCTTAGAGAAGCCATTTCATCATAAACTCCTTGAGGAATAATGACGCGATCGTAAAGTTGCTCCAGAAGTTCCAAAGCTCCGACTGCTGAGAAATTAGTAATGAGTGAAGTATCGCTGACAACTATCATAACCTACCCATTTCCTGTAAAGTTTTAATGTCCTCCTCAAACTCTTCAACATCATAATGGATGCAAATACCGCCTTTGGCAATTTCCCGCTGAAACTCTAACAAATTAATTCCAGCCCATCCACAAGCTTTACCAATACTAATTCTATCTTGTTGAAATAACATAATAGCAATTTCCAACTTTAATTGTGATTCAGACATTCGAGCCGATTTCAGCACGTCATCAGGAATAACTACACTCATTTTTTTACCTCCTTTTAATAGGTTTAGGATAAAGTTTTATAGCATCTTGGATATTAGTCATTGCCTCCTCAATAGTTTCTCTTTCACTAATACAACCAGGAAGTGAAGGAACATAAACCGTATATCCACCTTCCTCAATTGGTTCTAATACAACTTTATATATTTATAGTTATATTCGTTAACTGACTTATTGATTTGAGCACGAAAATTAAGGAATAGTGCTTTCTCTAAAAACGTCTTCTTCAAACTCTTCAACATCATAATAAACATCTCCGGAGAAGAGGGAACACTTAACTGGGAACAGAGAATGGGGAAGATTAATTGATGATTTATGGATAATAATTGATGATATTTTTGATTTTTGGAGATGTCTAATGGATAGAAATACCGCATTTGGCAATTTCCTGTTTAGACTCTAACAAATTAATTACAGCCCAACGACGCGCTCTACCAATACTAATTCTATCTTTTTGTAGCACGGTCTTTAAAAATATGAGCTTTTCTTTCCTTCTTGAATAATAAAACTATATCAAAATACTAAGGATTTAATCATGATTTTTGCTCATTTTTTTTTGAGGAAGTTTTGATATTATGAAGAATTTAATCTCTGCTATAAAATTGCTAATGCTTGATAAGTTTACCGAAAGTAAAGCTTCTTTAGCTAACCATAATCCAGGGAAATATTGACTAAAAATAATACTTTTTTATTGACTTTAAAATTAATATATTTTCCTTTTTTTAGCCTAAATTAATCAATTTATATGTCATACAATCGCCGAATTAAAGATTTTTGAAATTGATTATTTTGATAGGTTTTTAATTTTTGATGTAAATCAATAGATGGGATACTGGCGGCAATTTCTACAATTAATTCTGGCGCAACTTCTACACAGCCATCTTCACTAATTTTTGATTGACCATCCACAGTAATTATCAGTAAAACATCCGCTTTAGGTTCATTTTATCCATCAAGACGTACTGTACAATTATTCTCTAGTTGAAGATTAGGAGTAGAGGCTTTATAGAAACCAAGTCATGTTATAATTGAACCCCATGGTTCTCCATGTTGATTAATTCTTAAAGGTGATGCTATATAAACAATTCCTACAATTAGTTCAACTTTTTTAAGATGAGGCATCTGTTCATAACGCCTTTCAAATTCAATACAAGTAAGTTTATCACCATTTTCCAAGGGTGGAATTTTTGTTGATATTAAGGTGCTTTGAGACATAGAATTTTTTTAAATTTAGGAGTTTATTGATTGCATTTTACAAAAAAATAAAGCTAGTTTACTCAATATTATCTTGAGGAATTAGTAACTCAGGAAGTAAACATCATAACCCTTCTATAATTCCTTATTTTGAATTTTTGACTAACTGATGTTTTATTCCATGATTATACCAAAGCAGTTAACGATTATTTTGAAAAATTTACACCAGTTTTTATTTGAGCATAAATTAAGTAGAAACGTTTTATGAAACGTCTCTACAAAATTATGGTTTTGATTGTTTGGTTGATCTGTTTAAAAATTACTATGACTCTGGTTTTTTAATGATCATCTAAACCACAGTCACTACAGTTTCTTCACACTGACTTTCCAACATCAAACCATACTCCAAACCTTCAACAACTGCTTGATAAGAAGCATCCAAAATATTATTAGAAACTCCCACAGTCGTCCACCGTTGTTGACCATTACTCGATTCTATTAATACCCTGGTTTTCGCAGAAGTACCCGCTTTACCATCCAAAATTCTCACCTTATAATCTGTTAAATAAAAATTAGCGATCGCTGGATAAAAATTTTCCAATGCTTTCCTTAAAGCAGCATCCAAAGCGGAAACCGGACCATTGCCTTCCGCTGCTTCCAGAATATCTTGACCGTTAACAGCAACCTTCACCGTTGCCAGAGAATTAGAAATTTTAGCACTCTCTTTATCCAAATGCACTTGAAAACCCTTAATTTCAAAGAAATGCTCCCGTTGCTCCAAAGCGGTTCGCATCAATAATTCAAAACTTGCTTCTGCACCCTCAAATTGATATCCCTCATTTTCCAACTCTTTTAACTTATCCAAAATTTCCCGACAAGCAGGATTTTGCCGATCTAGCTCAATACCGAAAGTTTGTGCTTTTGCTAACACATTACTTAAACCTGCTTGGTCAGAAATCACGATGCGACGACCATTTCCTACCTGTTGCGGTTGAATATGTTCATAGGTTAGAGGATTACGTTGTACTGCCGATACATGAATACCACCTTTATGAGCAAAAGCAGATAAACCCACAAATGGTGCATGATCGTCAGGAGCAAGATTAACTATTTCACTGATATAGCGACTCGTCTGAGTCAGTTTTTCTAATTCTTGAGGTTGAATGCAGTCATAACCCAACTTAATTTGCAAATTAGGAATTAAAGTACAAAGGTCAGCATTACCACAACGTTCCCCATAACCATTAATAGTTCCCTGTACCATCAACGCTCCTTCCATTACTGCTGACAACGCATTAGCAACAGCAGTACCGGAATCATTGTGAGTGTGAATGCCTAACTTGGCATTGGGTAACGCTTGAGTAACATCGGCGACTATTTGAGTAACTTCGTGAGGAAGAGTGCCACCGTTAGTATCGCAGAGAACTAACCATTCTGCTCCACTATTGTTGGCAGCAACTAAAGTTTGTAAAGCGTAGTCGGGATTATTTTTGTAACCATCAAACCAATGTTCGGCATCGTAAATAACCTGACGACCTTGACTGCGGAGAAAAGAGATTGTATCTGAAATCATTGCTAGATTTTCTTCGAGAGTAGTTTTCAACCCTTCGGTAACGTGCAAATCCCAAGATTTACCAAAAATTGTCACCCACCGTGTACCCGCAGACAAAATAGGTTGGAGAGTTTTGTCAGATGCTGCCTCTTTTCCCGGACGACGGGTAGAACAAAATGCTACCACTTCTGCTTGAGTCAGGGGTTGCTCTTTGAGATGCCAGAAAAATTGTACGTCTTTAGGATTTGCTCCAGGCCAACCCCCTTCGATAAAGGGAATGCCTAAAGTGTCAAGTTGGTGAGCGATGCGTAGTTTATCTTCGAGGGATAGGGAGAGTCCTTCTCGTTGTGCACCGTCACGCAGAGTTGTGTCGTAAATCCAGATTTTTTTCATTATTAATTAGGTGTTAGATAGTAATATCAAGTCCGTTAGTATAGGCATAATTCTCTGGTTGTAAGGGTTTGGTCTCCAATTTATCGGGAACCGTACCCTCTACAAACTAGGAGTTTGAGCCAATAATGGTAGAACCTTATTATACAATTTATCGGGAACCGTAGCAAATAGTTATTGTCTCTTTCTTTCCTGTTCTCAAAAAACCAGATTGTTCAACACTTACACCAAGATACTATATATAATATAAAGTTTCAAAACTATTCCACAACAGTTTCAACCATCATATTTATAGTTATTGTCTCTTTCTTTCCTGTTCTCAAAAAACCAGATTGTTCAACACTTACAGCAAGATACTATATATAATATAAAGTTTCAAAACTATTCCACAATAGTTTCAACCATCATATCTATACTTATTGTCTCTTTCTTTCCTGTTCTCAAAAAACCAGATTGTTCAACACTTACAGCAAGATACTATATACAATATAAAGTTTCAAAACTATTCCACAACAGTTTCAACCATCATATCTATACTTATTGTCTCTTTCTTTCCTGTTCTCAAAAAACCAGATTGTTCAACACTTACAGCAAGATACTATATATAGTCATTCTGAATAAGAGTGATACAATATAAAGAGTAAAATATAAATCATTTTAAATAATGTCTTACAGTCTAGATTTACGAACAAGAGTCATTGATTATATAGAAAACGGAGGAAGTATTTTATCGGCCTCCAGAATCTATAAAGTG
>NZ_JAYKGW010000122.1:0-15341 GCF_035285525.1 Okeania sp.
CACTTTATAGATTCTGGAGGCCGATAAAATACTTCCTCCGTTTTCTATATAATCAATGACTCTTGTTCGTAAATCTAGACTGTAAGACATTATTTAAAATGATTTATATTTTACTCTTTATATTGTACCACTCTTATTCAGAATGACTATACAGCAGATTTCATATCAGTGAGGCACACATAAGACAGCCTAGAAGGCTGAACTGGAAAGGTTTTATGTTTAAAATAATAAATATTTGTACCGAAGTATCCTCAATAAATAATTTTTAAACTAACCAATTTCTTAACTTTGCAGAGAATAAATCAATTAGGGAAGTTGCTAAAATTAAGATTATTAAAATTGCACAGACTTTTTGATATTGAAAAGTTCCAAAACTTTGATAAAGAGAAACACCTATTCCACCTGCACCAACTATTCCTAAAACATAAGCAGAACGAACATTTGACTCAAACCGATATAAAACAAAAGAAGTCGATAAAAGAATTACTTGAGGAATAACACCAAATACAATCTCTTGTATTTTACTTGCACCAGTGGCACGAATTCCTTAAACTGGATCTAGTTCAATAGATTCTGCTTCTGAAAAAAGCTTACCTAAAGTACCTGCTGTATGTACAAATAAAGCTGAAACTTTAGCAAACGAACCTAAACCAATAGCTACTACAAATATCAGAGCAAAAACTACTTCATTAATCGCCCCCGTGGCATCTAATAATTCGACGAATAGGTTGTACAATCCAAACTGGACTAATATTTTCTGATGCCAAAAGAGAAAAAGGAACGGCGAAGATAGCTACTAAAAGAGTTCCCCAAAGACCCATAAAAATAGTGATTATTGTATCTTCTAAATATATTTTCCAATCTGGAAAAATCTGTGGGAAAATAAGATTGAATATATTCAACCATATTACCGCTAGCTTGAAATAGAGTTAGGAAATTTATTTCACTTTGTTGGTAAGAGAAAATCAGAATAATTAATGTTCCCAAGAGAAATATTATTTGAGTATTAGTAAGTCGTTTTTTTCTTGGGATAATATTTCCATAACTGCTGGAGTAGTTAGAAAGTTTTGGTCTGTATTGTCATGGTTATTTGATATTTCTGCCATGATTATTAATTTTGAATTATCATCTAAATTTAGAGAGAAAATAGGATGTTTAATGAATAATGAATAATGAATAATAGATAATGGATAATGAATTTAATTTTTAAACATTGTAGAAAAACCATAGGACTTATGCAGGGGAACCCAGAAACCCGGTTTCTGTAGTAAATTATTGTTTTTAATAATAAACATCTACCCTCGTACCGGGTTTCTTTGTATAATTGCTGAACTATTTCTTTTAGATAAGAAAAATTCAAAATTTTTCACTTTTTATACAAGGATTACCAAGCAAAATAATTATCAATTAGACATCTCCAGAAAAGAGGGAACAGGGAATAGAGAACAGGGAACAGGGAAGAAGAATTGATAATTTATAGATAATAATTGATTTTACTTTTTATTTTTGGAGATGTCTATTAGATCAACGATCTATTTAAAAGGAGAGACTTTCTAGTAGCTGAATGCTAACCAATTATTTTATTTATTGGTAATTAGGGGAGGGGTTAAAGATTTAATAATTTACTATTAACTAGATAAAAATTTCCATATTTTCTAGAACTAAAATTTAATTTTATACATTTGAAATAATTCCCCTGATTGTCGCTTGACTATTTTTCCACCCTGATCTTTAATCATTTTTTCCCAACCTTCTAAAGGTTCTAAAAATACTTCAGCACCTAAATAAGTTTCTAAAATTGCCCAATTTTCTGCCAGTGGTTGTTCTGGGTTAATCACATCAAAAACAAATAAAGATTCTGATTTAAGAACCCTTTTGACTTCTAGAATTACCTCTTCCCAATAATCTAAAGGATAATAACAACTAAAACCAGTAGCGATCGCCAAGTCAAACTCATTTGCTTCATATTTTAACTGATGAGCTGGTCCTAATTCTACTCCTTTAAATAATTTATAATTGAGTAGAGAACCTCGTTTATTGAGATTATCTCTAGCAATAGAACTAATTTCTTGACCATAAAAAAAAGCCTCCCATTCTCGCCAAGGATAAACTAAAAAACTCACCCCACAACCAATATCTAAACACTTTTGATTTTTCTTAGGTTTAGCTATTTCCCAAAAAGGAGAAACTGTTTTGGTGGTGAGATTACCAGAGGTATAATCTTGAAATATTGGCATTGCCTCAACTTCTGAAGGTAACTCAAAAGATTCTCCACAGTACTCTTGATTAAAACGAGTTTGTACTGCCATGCTTTGAGGATGCCAATTATCTAAATTTTGTTCGGAAAACCAGGAAGAATTTTCCTGATTTGAGGATAAGGGAGACTTTTTTTTAGACATTTTTCTTTGTATCGCTAATTACCTTTAAGGTAAGCTATTAAACAGTTAGCTTCATTACTATTAAGTTGCCAACTAAAACTCGTCGTTATTGTGCCTCAATTTTCTTTTTTCTCTATATTTGAAAATGAGAAGTTAAAGGAATGGTTAATTCATTCATTAAAAAGCTAAAAACTAACTGCTAATAGCTTTTTGCACACCATGAACTAGGAAATGCTTACCCTTTAAGAGCTTTTGTAAAGTTTTTACGATAAGATTTGTTACCAATAAACAAAACAGGCCACAATATAGATAGTACAATACGATTCTGAAAAGTCTGGGCGAAGTTTGTCTGTGCAAATCCGTTCCAGAACTTCCAGATTCCTCCTCCATATACAACAAGCAATAATAAGCTAATTAAGGTACTCATGGCACAAAATTATGATAAGGTTACTTATTTTGGACATAACCCAATCTAAATTATTGAATAAATCTTAAATTGGGCTGAGGTTTGAATATTTATCAGATAATTATCATTCTACTACAACTAATACACTTATGGTAAGTATTAGATATCTCCAAGGGAGTAAGGAGTAGGGGGAAAGAATTGATGATTTTTGAGGAACTTTAAATCAAAATAGCCTTTAAAGTCGGGTTTTAAAAAATCAATAAGAAAGCTCAGACTTTTACTTTTTCCCTGTTTCCTATTCCCTGTTCTTTTAATATACTTATGGTAAGTATTAGATATCTCCAAAGGAGTAAGGAGTAGGGGGAAAGAATTGATAATTTCTGAGGAACTTTAAATCAAAATAGCCTTTAAAGTCGGGTTTTAAAAAATCAATAAGAAAGCTCAGACTTTTGCTTGTTCCCTGTTTCCTATTTCCTGTTCCCTGTTCCCTAAATAAACAAAGGAGTAAATTATGCGTGCAGTGTTAATGGCTGGAGGTTCAGGAACGCGACTCAGACCACTGACCTGCGATATTCCTAAACCAATGGTTCCCATTTTAAATCGCCCAATAGCTGAACATATTATTAATCTGTTGAAAAGGCATCAAATTAGGGAGATTATTGCTACTTTACATTATTTGCCTGATGTAATGCGTGAATATTTTCAAGATGGTAGTAAATTTGGTGTTCAAATTACTTATGCTGTGGAAGAAGATCAACCTTTAGGAA
The DNA here is from genome assembly GCF_035285525.1 of Okeania sp. GTDB lineage: Bacteria > Cyanobacteriota > Cyanobacteriia > Cyanobacteriales > Microcoleaceae > Trichodesmium. The sequence goes on from NZ_JAYKGW010000122.1 coordinate 3,552, forward strand.
CTGCTGGTTGTGTTAAAAATATAGAACAACTTTTAGATGAAACTTTTTTAGTAATTAGTGGAGATACAATTACAGATTTTGATTTAACGGCAGCTATCAAATTTCATCAAGAAAACAAGTCAAAAGCTACTTTAATATTAACACGAGTTAACAACCCAATTGAATTTGGAGTAGTTATTACAGATCAAGAACAAAGAATTAAAAGGTTTCTCGAAAAACCCTCTACAAGTGAAATATTTTCTGATACTGTTAATACAGGAACTTATATTTTAGAACCAGAAGTTTTAGATTATTTACCAGCTAATCAAGAATGTGATTTCTCGAAAGAATTATTTCCTTTATTATTAAGGAAAAATGAGCCAATGTATGGCTATATTGCAGAGGGTTATTGGTGCGATGTCGGAAATTTAGATGCTTATAGAGAAGCTCAATATCATGCACTTCAACACACAGTAAAACTTGAGTTGCCTTATCAACAGCGATCGCCTAATTTCTGGATTGGAGAAAATACTTACGTCGATCCAACAGCAAAAATAGATACACCTGTTTTAATAGGAAATAACTGTAGAATTGGTCCGAGAGTTCAAATTGAAGCAGGTAGTATTATTGGAGATAATGTGACAATTGCTGCAGATGCTGATATAAAGCGTCCTATTATTTGGAATGGCGCACTGGTAGGAGAAGATACAAATTTACGAGCTTGTATAATTTGTCGAGGTACCAGAATAGATCGTCGCGCTCAAGTATTAGAAGGTTCTGTAGTTGGTTCTTTATCTATTGTCGGAGAAGAAGCTCAAATTAGTCCTAATGTGAGGGTATGGCCTAGTAAAAGAGTTGAATCTGGAGCAACTTTAAATATTAATTTAATTTGGGGTACGACTGCTCAAAGAAATTTGTTTGGACAACGCGGAGTGGAGGGATTAGCAAATATTGATATTACTCCAGAATTTGCTGTTAAATTAGGAGCTGCTTATGGTTCTATTTTAAGATTGGGGTCTACTATATCAGTTTCTCGTGACCAACGTAATGTGTCTCGTATGGTTTCTCGGTCTTTAATTGCTGGTTTAATGTCTGTAGGAATTGATGTGATAAATTTAGAATCTACTGCTATTCCTATTGCTAGAAAAATTTTACCTACTATGAATTTAGCAGGTGGTATTCATGTGCGTCTTTCTCCTAATCGTTCGGATCAAATATTAATTGAAATTTTTGATTCTCAAGGAATTAATATTTCTAAAGGGAAAGAAAAAAAGATAGAAGGAGCATATTTTAAGGAAGATTTACGTCGAGTACAAATACCAGAAATTGGGAATATGGTTTATCGCCATGAAGTTTTAGATGCTTATAGCAAAGGTTTTGAAAATCTTCTCAATTCTCAGGCAATTCGCTATAGTAAATCTAGGGTAGTAATTGATTATTGTTATGGTGTTTCAGGAGCAGTTTTACCACAATTATTAACTAAGTTTGGTTGTGATGCGGTGGTTTTAAATGCTAGTTTAAAAGAAACTTCTTTAGGTATTGAAGAAAGAGAAAGTTTACTAGATCAATTAGGTCGAGTAGTAGAAGCTTTACAAGCTAATGTGGGAGTTCAGGTAAGTGCAAATGGAGAACAATTAATATTAGTAGATGACGCTGGTTCTCCTATTCGTGGTGAAATGTTAACTGCACTAATGGTAAATTTGATGTTGACAGCTCATCCACGAAGTACAGTAGTAGTACCAATCAATGCTTCGGCAGCGGTAGAACATATTGCTCGTCGCCATGATGGTCATGTGATTCGGACAAAAGCTAATCCTACAGCTTTAATGGAAGCTTGCCAAATTCATCATAATGTGGTATTAGGAGGAAGTGGTGAAATGGGATTTATTTTCCCGAAACTACATCCTGGTTTTGATGCGATGTTTTGCATTGCTAAAGTAATAGAAATGTTAACTATTCAAGAGCGCTCCCTAGGACAAATAACTGCGGATATTCCTCCTGTTTCTCATCGTTATTATACAGTACGTTGTCCCTGGAAAGTAAAGGGAGCGTTAATGCGGTATTTCGTAGAAACTAATTCACCAGAGAATTTAGAGTTAACTGATGGAGTCAAGATTATTAATAATCATGGTGATAATTGGGTGTTAATTTTACCCGATCCTGGAGAACCATTAGTACATATTTATGCAGATAGTAATGATCGAGATTGGGTTGATAAAACTTTAAGAGATTATCGGAATATTATCCATGATTTTGTCAACTTATTTATGGCAGGGAATAGGTTAGATAATTTGTAAGTTATGTTTAGGGAACAGGTATGGAGAGAATAGGGAATAGATATGGAGGAAGAAAGTATTTTGGCAAATATGAAATGTACTTTTTAGAGAAAACTTAACTGGGAATAGGTATGGAGGAAGAAAGTATTTTGGCAAATATGAAAAGCACTTTTTAACTTCTACTAAATTTTCAACTTACTCTGATACATCTCTTACTTTTTCCTTTTTTCCCTGTAAAAAATCTGATATCTTACATCTTTACGAAATAATTGATATAGCAGTTGAAGCAAAGGACGCAGACATTCATAAATCCTGATACCCTGTTCCCACCTTCTGTGTTCCCTATTCCCTAGTTCTATAATTTTTAGAACTTTTAATATATAATAATAATGCTAACAAACATAATAATTAGATATTAATTAAAAATTAAAATGAATAGTTGTATATTAATGGTACAAATCACCAAAGATCCAGAACTGCGCTATACAGCAGATGCTCAATTACCAGTAGCAGAAATGATAGTAGAATTTTCTAATATAGGAAAAGAGAATAAACCTGCTTTACTAAAAGTAGTAGGGTGGGGAAATTTAGCTCAAGAAATCAACGAAAAATATCACGAAGGAGATTATGTAATAGTTGAAGGTCGCTTGAATATAAATACTATTGATAGACCAGAAGGTTTTAAAGAAAAACGTGCAGAATTAACAGCTTCTAAAATTTATCCTGTTACTTCAGAAGCTATGATTCTAGACGAGGATCAAATATCAACAAATAGAGCAAGTAATAGAAAGATAACTCAACAACAACCACCAGCAGAAAACTATAGTAATGTTGTAAATTTCGACTCTCGTCGTGGCTCTACTTTTAATCAAGAATCAACAGCTAATATGCCAGAAAATGAATTACCAAATGACGATTCTGATCCTATTCCTTTTTAAATACAGCCTATTCTATGTAAGTGTGGTACAGTAATTTTATTAGATTTGATTTAAAGACATGAAAACTTTATTCCTTGCTTCAAAAACTATTTAAAAAGCCAATTGCCACTATACCTCATAAACCTGGAATACACTGTAACTCTTAGCTTTTTAAAATCTCCGCCAACTATATTTAGTATTTAGGATAAGTTAAAATCTCCTTCTAAAACTTTATAAATAATCTAAGCATTCAGCTATCATTTAGTTTCTTTATAGAGGAAATTTGTTAACAGCTTTGAGTTATTCAGAACTTAGGAAAAAACCGGGTTGATTAACTAAACTTCCTGATTTAAACAAGAGCAATAAACCCCGTTTTTTGGTTGCTTTGTGTAAGTCTTTTATTAACTTATTAGTAAGTATTCAGCCGTCAGCTAACCTCCTAGTTCTGAACTGTGCAGTTTAGCTATTAGTTTTATACCATTTCTCTATGAAGTTGCGCTTAATAAAAGGTAGCATTTGTTTAAAATTCAGGTCTGGGTAAGAATTATTAAACGTATTGTTACAGAGAAATAGTATTAAAGGATAAATTTAATAAATAGTATCAAATCTAGTAGTATTGGTACAATTCAATATTGTTCTTCAAACCTTACTAAGATTGAAGTTTTTGCCAATATTGATTTTCTCCTCCAAAAGTAGACTTGATATTGATTGATAGATGATAACTGATAGCTAATAGTTGAATGCTTCAAATTCTTACACAAAATAAGGAATTAGCTTCTCAATGGTATGAGAGGATAAATTTAATAAATAGTATCAAATCTAGTAGTATTGGTACAATTCAATATTGTTCTTCAAACCTTACTAAGATTGAAGTTTTTGCCAATATTAATTTTCTCCTCCAAAAGTGGATTTGATATTAATAGCTGATAACTGATAGCTAATAGTTGAATGCTTCAAATTATTACATAAAAGCAGGAATTAGCTTTTCCAGAAAATTAAAAGTTATTTTGGTGAAGTATTATGCAGAAAATGATAAATTATAAATTATAATACTTGAATGTTTACTTACTTAGGTTTGCTGAAAAATTATTTTTAAGGAGATGGAATTATGACGTAACAGAGAGTGATTTTTTTGGCAAAACTCTTGCCAAAAATGCTGATTTTTTGAGGATAAATAGCTAGCTCAAACAAGCGAAATTTTTTGAACTTTAAAAAAGCTAAAATATTTATCTATAAAAGTTGCCAGATTTAATGATAAAAACCTACTTATTAAGGCTTGCTGAAAAAGTCTTTTAATGGCAGGGAGAAGCCAGAATTAAGAATCCAGAATCCTTATGGGAATAGGAGTTACAGAAGAGGTAGGAGGAAGAATTATCCCTTGATTTACCGTTCCCGAAAAATCGGCTAATTATGACAGAAAATCCTAGAATTTTTAACTTTCAAGACTTAAAAGCTGATACTTTTAACATACCTAAAAATGCTAACAAAGTTGATCTTGTAAAGGCTTTCATCAATAATTCAGCAAGCCCTACTTAAAAGCGAACATAGTGTTCAATTATGAGTGCTGAATACTTCTTTAAAAGCAGACAGCATTTGAACTTTTAATTAACTCAACTCTGAATACTTTAGCAAAAGCATCCGCTACTTGAGGCAGCACTTCATCTATAGTAATTCCAGGTAAAAATTCAGCCAAAGTACCTACAGGTTTATCAGAAATACCACAAGGTACAATCTTATGGAAACCAGTCAAGTCTGGACAAATATTCAGGGAAAACCCGTGCATAGTTATCCAACGACTAACTTTAATTCCTATTGAGCCTACTTTTTGACCCTCTAACCAAACTCCAGTTAAACCTGGATATCTTTCACCCTGAAGGCCATAACTATCTAATACTTTTAACAATACTTCCTCTAATTGTCTCAGATACCAATGTAAATCTTGTTGATAACGTTTTAAGTTAAGAATGGGATAACCAACAAGTTGACCTGGACAATGATATGTTACTTCTCCTCCTCGCTCCACCCGATGGACCTCGTATTCATTTTCATTAGGATTAAACTTAAGAAAATCTAATTTGGCTCCTTGTCCCAATGTATAAACTGGTGGATGTTCCAGTAGTATGAGGACATCTGCTAATTCTGGACTATGACGACGTTTTTGGACAAGCGATCGCTGCCATTCTAAGGCCACTGAGTAACTTGTTAGTCCTGGACAAATTAATTGGCAAGTTGGAAAAGTCATTTCACTTATCAGTTATGGCGCTACGCCCTAGGGAACAGGGAACAGAAGACTATCAAAGGGTTTTTCCTACAGGGAAATGCTCCGCGAACAGAATTTAGAAATGACTGCGCCCTTTGCTTCAACTACTATATCAGTTATTAGTACCTCATGGAATAGGGAAGTTTGAAATACTGAATCGAATTTTTTCATATCTTAAAATTGAAGGCTTGAACCCCTGTTTTTGGTTATTTGAGAATAAGGAATCGAGGAGTATAGTCAAGGTAGGAATGGTGGGGAAAATCAGAAAAATGACATAATTTTAACTCAAAAGTAAAATCAAATGTATGATCCAGAAATTATTAATTATTCCTGACTTTTTTTCTATTCCCTGTTCCCTTTTGTTGCCAAAAAATCAAGAACTGTTAAGAGATAAAAAGGATTATTAAAGATAGGATGTTGTAGAGAATACAAAGTGCTAATATAAATCATATTACAGTAACCCCAAAATACTAGCGGAGGGAGCTTATGAAGCTTGTTATTCAGGGTAAAAACATTGAAATAACCGATTCTATTAATGAGTATGTCAACGAAAAAATTGAAAAAGCAGTTAGTCATTTTCAGCAACTCACTACAGAAGTAGATGTACATTTGTCCGTAGCGAAAAATCCACGCATAAATCCTAAGCAAGCGGCAGAAGTAACTATTTACGCAAATGGTACAGTCATTCGTGCTCAGGAAAGTAGCGAGAATTTGTATGCTAGTATTGACTTAGTAGCAGATAAAATTGCACGGCAACTGAGAAAGTATAAAGAAAAGCGTCAATCTAAGCTTAGTAAAGCTAAGACTGTGGAAATGATTGAATCAGAAGTAGTGGAAAATTTAATTGGCGATCGCCAACCAGAGCTACCGAGTGAAGTAGTACGGACTAAATATTTTGCTATGCCTCCTATGACTGTAGAAGAAGCTCTGGAGCAGCTACAATTTATTGACCATGACTTCTATATGTTTTCTAATTCAGCGACTGGTGAAATAAATGTTATTTACAAACGTTATCATCATGGTGGTTATGGTTTAATTCAACCACGACTTAATAATGGATAATTGATACATTTGGTTAAATCTACTCGGTTTTAGCTAGAGGTAATTAATAATTGATAATCATAGATAGTTTCCATTATCAATTATTAATTATTAATTAGGGTTTGCTGAATAAATTTGAAAAGATTGATAGATAAAAGATTTTAGCATTTTTAGAGATAAAAAAGTACCTTCTTTTTGTCTGATAAGGCACGGTTCCCGAAAAATCAAAAAGTTTGTGTTTGTATTTGGTTAAGAGTTGGGCAAAGTTGGGGAAGGGATAATTTTGCCGAGTACCTCCTACTCCTATACAACTCCTTATTCATCTTAAACTTCCCCTCCTGGGAGGGGTTAGGTTAGGGGTGGGTTTAGTCCCTACTCTCTACCAAGTGCAAAAAGACTTTTTCAGCAAAGCAATAATTATTAATTATTAGTTATCCCATGTCTTTTAATATTTTTAAAGCTTCTTTAGAATGAGCGTCAAAGTCGAGCATAGAGTCAAAAATATGACGGATAATTCCTTCTTTATCTATAACGTAAGTAACTCTACCTGGAAGTATCCAAAGTGTAGCAGGTACATCATATAATTGTCTAACTTTATTATCAGTATCGCATAAGAGAGTAAAAGGTAAATTATATTTAGTTGTAAATTGTTGATGAGATTTTTGGGTGTCTCCACTAATGCCAATAATTTCAGCATCAACATCTGTAAATACTTCGTATTGGTCTCGAAATGCACAAGCTTCCTTAGTACATCCTGGTGTATTGTCTTTAGGATAAAAGTAAATAACAACATTTTTCTTACCCCGGAAATCAGAGAGAGAAACTTGGGTTCCCTCTTGGGATGGTAAGGTAAATTCGGGCGCTTTATCTCCTACATTAATTTTCATAGTTAATATTTTGAGTCAAAGATTTTTGGGTGCTATGTTAACTTTTGTTATCTTATATCATGTCCGGTTAAATAGTTAAACTTTGGAGGAAGAAAGGCAAAAGGCAGAAGGGAAAGAATCAGGTGAGAAGGGACTAAAATTTTTCATCAACTAATTATCCAGATTCTATATGACTCCTGAGTCCTTCCTATTTCTAAAAGACTTCAATCAGCAAAACCTAAGTAGGGCTTGGTGATTAAATATAGAAGCATTAATAGATAAAGGTTTGAACAATTTTAGGTACTAAAAAAGTGCCAGCTTTTCTGTTGATGGAACGGAAAAAATGAGGATTTTGGGGTAATTATAACAGAAAAACTAAGGTGGGATGATGAATGACGACCTCTTCCAAAAAAACCCGTATTTCTTAAATACTACTCCCTACTCTCCACTCCTTACCGTGACAAAAAGACTTTCTATAAGCAAATCCTAAGTATCACTGAGCATAATTTGTTCTTCCCAGATTTTAACTAAGTTAGTTACTGCATTATCCCAACTATATTTAGCAACAGTTTTTTTGGCATTAATACCCATTTCTTTTCGTAAATTAGTATCCTCAATTAACAGCTTTAATTTCTCAAAAAAACTTTCTTGATTTCCTGGTATAAATAATAAACCATTCCTACTATCTTGAATATTTTCTGTAACTCCTCCTGCTTGAGGAGCAACTACTGGAATACCTGCAGCAAAAGCTTCTAATACAGTTAAACCTCTAGTTTCTTTTTCTGAAGTTGTGACATGAAAATCACTATTTTTCAAAATATTAGGTACATTCTCAGGAGGTATTCTACCTAATAAATAAACATGATTTGTTATTTGAGATAATTTGTTTGATATTTGGTCACGCATCGGACCATCTCCAGCGATTATTATGGCAATATTGTCTAGATTTACTAATTGCTGAAGTTTAACAAAAGCATCTAAGGTAAATTTCCAACCTTTATCTTCGGTTAGTCTACCTAGAAATATTATTTTGACTTTGTTATCTAAATTAGGAATTTGATAATTTAGCTGCCAAAAATTAGGTATTATTGTGGCTGACTCAAATTTTTCGATATCAAAACCATGAAAGTTGACATACATAGGATTTTTGATACCCATGTCAACAATTTTTTGATAAGTAATAGTGCTAGAAACTAATGTCAAATCATATTGATTGTAAATTGAGACAAAACTTTTTTTAAAGATTAATTGTAACATCAGATTAATTCCTTTTGGTAAAGGCAAAAAATCTTCAAAATATTCGATAAAGTTAGTTCTAAAAGTACAAACGCAGGGAATATTATTTTGTCGAGAAAATTCGATTCCAGGTAAACGAAAAAAAGCAAAAAATAATCTTTCTGGTTCATCTACATGAATAATGTCTGGCTGAAATTTTTCTAATTCTCGAATGACTATTTTATAAGTGTTAAGTCCTACATTTCTATCAAAATCTAGAAATGGGGTACTAGGTAAATTAATAACTTCAACTCCAGGAAAAATATTACCTGTATAATTTTTCCAATTAGGATATAAATGAGCAAGTGGACTATAGTCTGGGCAAAATAATAAGACTTGATGTCCGAATTGACTTAGTTTTTGAACTCGATAATAGCCACTGACGGTTACTCCATCTAATACAGGTAAAAATCCAGAAGCAATAATAGCAATTTTCATAAAATAAGGAAGAAGTAAGAAGGAAGAAGTAAGAAGTTAGGAAAGAAAGAAAGTTGAATCTTTAGCTAATAGATTATTAATAAATAGTCGTGCTAAATTAATTTCCTAGTTGAGAGAGGTCATTTCAGTTATCAGTTATCATTAGAGAGCGAACCTCTGAATTTAGTCGGAGGCTTGAAATACTGAGTTAAAATTTTTTCATCCCCGAACAAGGGGAGGTTTTATACCTCTTTTTTGGTAACAGGAAGCATTTAACAAGGAACAGGAAGAAAAAATTGATAGATAATTTATTAATAACATTAGAGATGTTTAATAGTGAAACTGTAAAAATGTCTTCTTGCATTAATTTTATTGTTTGAATATTTTTTGGCTCAAGTGCATAATTTTACTTCACAAACGTAAGCATTTCCTGGGGAATGCTGCGCAAACAGCTATTAGCTATTTATCAGTTAGCCTCCTGGGTCGGAGCTTTGCTAACAGCAATAAGAACCTATGTTTTAAAGATAGGTTTTAAGTTTAAGTGAATATAGACTTTAGAGCTAGCTTTTATAGTAAAATTTTTCTAGCTTAATTAATCAAGCTTTTATCATTCACTAAAAGCAATAGCTGAATTTGGCAGTTACCGAAGAAGTAATAATTAAATAATTCGCCCCTTGAAGCCTCCCCTTTAAAAGGGAAAAAAATTTATTTTTTCCTTTTATTCAATCCTATCCGTTTTTAGGGAGAAGTAATTATCAATTATCCATTATTGAAGACCCAGGAGGTTAGCTGATAGCTGACGGCTGAATGTTTGCTCACAAACTTACGAAAAGAACGTTTAAATTTTGGGTTTCAAACTATTTCTTTCATTAATATTCTGTTAGAGTTGCTTGTAACTCAGTAATAATATTTTCTATAAGCTGAGACTTTAATTCTCCTCGATAAAAAGAGGTGGTCGTTTATGAATGCATCTTGAGCTATTTTTTCTCGACTAGCTTCAATCATTTTATTTTTCACAATTTATAATAACATTTATGTTTGTTCAACAGGAAGTTGATTAACTATTATAATAGCTTCTTCTAGTGTTGCCATAATGTACATTCTCCTAATTTAATTACTATTCTTTTGCCTAAATTATAACTTAGCTCCAATTCGACATAATAAATCTCTAAACTATAAATCAAAAATTTTCCTATTCATCTGATATTTTGTACTCCTTTTTTTTACAAAACTAATTTTGATGATGGTGCTACCTAAAGTAACGATTTTCTCAGATACAACTGTTAATAAATTTGAGCAATATCATTAAATTTATAGGACTATAATTCTCATATACTTAGTGTCACTTGCCTTGCCTATTTTTGTGACACTTTCAGTTTCAATTAGTCACAAATACAAGTAAAACTTAACTTAATAGTAAGTAGACACAAATTCAATCACTCTAAATTAGGGGTCAATTTTATGGAAAACAAACACACACAAATCATATTTAATCATGAAGAACTATCATCCTGGAATGCGAGTACAGAAAAAAAGTACAAAAAACAATAATAGCTCAATAGCCCTTAACTTCTAGTTGGAAAAAGCTGATTAATCAATACGCCACATTAGCTTCTTTACCTGAATTAAATTCGGAACAAGAAGAGCAATTAGGTGAAATACTTGAGCAAGCTAACCAGAACAAAATTTTAGCTTTTTGGATTTCTGAAGTAGACTATATTTTAGACGAAGGTTTAGGTTTGTTACAGCCAGAAGACCTCAATTACTATGAAGCTAAAAAAGCACTTTTGACGGAAAATTGGTTGAGAACCTACAATGCTTAGATATTGATAATTACGATTGCTACAAATTAGAAAATCAACTGCTATAAAAAAAATTTTAGCCCCTTTCTTTTTTTAGGAAAGGGGCTATTTGGAGATAATATTAAACTTACCAAAAAAGTTATTCAAAATGATTATAAAATCATAAAGTACAGAATAATCAAAGTTGTTTTTTTCACTTTAGTTGAACAAAAGTAGGTTATGATCAGGATTTTAGTTGTACAAAATAGATAATTTAGCAACATTTTTAGCCAGAATGCACCAGACTTATAAATTGAGAAAGTCTCGATTCTTTTTATCGTATTATTGTTTCTGATTCAATTTTGCTTGAAAAATTTCCTCAATTTCTTCTCTGTCAATTTCTGATGGTGGAGGATACTTAAAATTTTCCTTTTTCCGAGTGATTAACAGTTCTAATGCTTGGCTAAATTTGTCTTCATCATTGCGATTTTCTGAAAGATATTGACCAAGTTCTTTATTATTCATTTGTGAAAGTGATTTTTTCATATTTCAAAATCTCAATTTCTATCTTGGTTGATTACAATTTCTAAACCATCATTTATTCCTGCTAAAATGTAAATTATTTTTAGTCTTTGATCCCCAAATAAATTGATTTGTTGATAAAGATTTGATAGTAACTGGCAAATAAAAATTGCAGTTTCTTTATTGTTTATCTGTGAGCAAAAATTAACTCCTTTTCATAATTTAAAAATTGACTAAAAGTTTGTTCAATTTTTTCTAAGTAACTTTTCTTGAAAAACATAATTTTGAAGATATTTATTACGGTAAAATACTTACATGGAATAGGTTGTAATTACTATAGTCATTCTGAATAAGAGTGGTACAATATAAAGAGTAAAATATAAATCATTTTAAATAATGTCTTACAGTCTAGATTTACGAACAAGAGTCATTGATTATATAGAAAACGGAGGAAGT
>NZ_JAYKGW010000123.1:0-36872 GCF_035285525.1 Okeania sp.
AGGGCGGGTTTAGATAAATCTGAGATTAAACAGAGAAATTTCTGCTCAAACCCGCCCCTACATAATTATTAATTATCCATTGAAACAGTAGGGGCGGGTTTCACAATACCGCTAACGGTTTTCACAGACAGTGAGCTACCCAAACCTGCCCCCTTAACGTTGGGTCAGCCAAGCCCGCCCCCACATTTACCCGCCCCTACCATGTTTTGATATTTTAGACAAGAGGGCGGGTTTAGATAAATCTGAGATTAAACAGAGAAATTTCTGCTCAAACCCCTACCATATTTTGATATTTTAGACAAGAGGGCGGATTTAGATAAATCTGAGATTAAACAGAGAAATTTCTGCTCAAACCGGCCCCTACATAATTAGGAATTATCCATTACTGTTGAGCTTCCTGTTGTTGATACAGACAGAAATAACGTCCCTTAACCGCCATTAATTCATCATGAGTTCCTTGCTCCACCACAGAACCCTTATCCATCATAATGATAGTATTAGCATTCTTCACTGTAGTTAAACGGTGAGTAATAAAAAACACGGTTTCACCTTGGAAAGCCTCTGCCAAATTCTCACAAACTTGACGCTCTGAACTATAATCTAAAGCGCTAGTTGCCTCATCTAGAATCAACAATTTGGGATTTTGTAAAACCGTCCGAGCGATCGCAATTCTTTGCCTTTGTCCCCCAGATAAGGAAGCCCCCCTCTCACCGACCATAGTATTGTAACCATTAGGCAAGTTCATAATAAACTCATGGGCAACAGCCACCTTAGCAGCTCGGATAATTTCATCAGTAGTTGCATCTGGATTTGTTAAAGCAATATTTTCTTGAACAGTTCCGTTAAACAGGAGAGTATCCTGCAAAACGACCCCAATTTGCCGACGCAAAGAATATAGCTCTACTTTCTGTATATCATATCCATCAACAAAAATTCGACCGGAAAGTGGTGGATATAAACGTTGCAATAATTTCATTAATGTACTTTTTCCGGAACCACTCAAACCCACTATTCCCACAAAATAACCAGCCGGAAAATCCAAGTTTACATTAGTTAATTGTAGAGGTCCGCTTTGAGTAAACCGGAAACAAAGTTCCTCAAACTTGACACCCCCAGTAATAGGTGGCATATCAATATTATTCCGGTCATCCTCATCTACTTCTGCATCAGTATCCAAAACATCTCTTAAACGTTCAATAGACATTCCCACTTCTTGGAAACTTTGCCAAACACTAACAAACCGGAGCAACGAACCGGTTACATTACCGGCAATAATTCGGAAAGCAATTAATCCCCCTACCGATAAGTCACCATTGATTGCCAAATAAGCACCAACCCATAAAAGAGCTAATCCTGAAATTTTATTTAAAAATGAACTAATAGAACTAGAAACAGTTTGAGTGAGAACAGTATTAAAACTAGCCGTCATAAATCTCGCATAACGAGCAGACCATTCCCAACGAGACTTTAGTTCTAAATTTTGTGCTTTAACAGTTTGCACACCATTCAAAACCTCGACCAAATAGGACTGAGAATCGGCATAACGCTCTGCCTTTTTCCTTAATAACCTCCTCACAATGGGAGAATTAACCAAAATAATCCCAGCAAAAAAAGGAACGCCACCCAAAGCGACCGCAGTCATTAATGGATTCAGAGTCAACATCACAGCAATATAAATCACGGAGAAAACCGCATCCAAAACCACCGTTAGAGCGGTACCCGTGAGAAAATTTCTAATATTAGCCAACTCCCCAATCCTACCTGTCAAATCCCCCACCCGGCGATTATCAAAATAATTAAGAGGCAAACGGAGTAAATGGTCAATCACCTCAGAACTCAGTTTCACATCAATGCGATTAGTAGTATCCACAAATAAGAAAGTTCTCAGACCACTCAACAAAGCTTCAAACAAGGCTGCCAACAACATCAATGCACCCAGAACATCCATCGCGTCAATATTACGCTGCCCCATAACCTTGTCGATAACAATCATCGTCATCAGGGGGTTCACCAAACCAAATATCTGTACGAAAAATGACGATATCAATACCTCAATAAACACGGTGCGATGTTCCATCAAGGAAGGAACAAACCACCAAAAACTAAACTGTTCCTTCTGCTCACTTTTTGGAGCTTGGAGCAACAGAACTTGTCCAGACTCCCCCCAAACTTCCTGGAACTGTCCTGGTTTCAGACGAGTCAATCCAAACTCAGGACTACCAACCACGATTTCCTTTTCTGTAATGCTGTAAAGTATCGCAAAACTCTCTTGCCATTGAACTAAAATAGGTGCTTTCAGTCTGGGTACTGCTGCTGCTGGAACCTGTGCTAGTTGACCTGTCAAACCCATCATTTGAGCGATCGCTCCACAAGCTTGTAATGATATTCTACCGGCCGTCCGCATTTGATTATCCAGGACTCGACGAATTACATCCCGGCGAAATCTGAGACCAAAATGTTTAGCCAGCATTTGAAAGCAAGCCAAAGGAATCGCCACTTCTCCTTTGGCACGGAAGATAGGATATTTTTTTGAAGAAGTATCTTGAAGAACAGTAGTCTCTGGTGGACGTGGTGGTGCTTGAGGTACTATAGAAATATCCAGAGGTGCTAGTTGACTCTTTTCTGGCTCATTTGCCTCTGTTTCAACTACCTCTTCCTCGATTTCTGGTTCAGGGAACCCCAGGAGTCTTACACCGTTTTCCCCCTCTATTTTTATAGATTTGTTTGCCTTATCCAAAACTACCTGACTACCAGGAGCAAAGTCTCCTACTATTCCACTACTAACTAGCCAAGTTTTTTCTCCCTCAAGTATGGATGCCAGTTCCTTGGTTCTTTTTTCTCCTTTGGGTAGATTGACTATTACAGCATTCTCTAGTACGCTTTTTGTCAATTCTTTCAGATTACCTTTGACTTCAGCCCTTCTGGCAAATTCTTGACTAAGCAGGTCAAATACCTCAGTTATTGCCGGACGTTCCAGAAATACTTTTCCAAACTCCCGTTCTGCTGCCACTATTGCCAAGAAGTCCGCTGCTGGTAAAGTAATGGCTATTAAGTCTGTAGAAGCGATCGCCGTTTCACAAGGAATCCCTCGTAGCAACCCAGCCCAACCGAGAACTTCTCCCGGTTTGGCTAGTTGTAAGCTAATATGACGTTGCGATCGCTGGTCATAACCCAAGACTCGCGCCTGGCCTTGATAGATTATTACTACCTGGACTGGCATTTTGTCTTTTTCAAATAGTGGTTGGCCTGTTCGGTAGCCTAGAAGTTGACACTTTCCCACCAACTTCGCCTTCAGAGCATTTTCTGAAAGTTTGTTAAATGGTGGTTGGTCTGTCAGAAATTCTTGTACTTGCGCTCTTGATATTGTTGAAGAAGTAGCCATCTTTTCGTTTTTTTAAGGAACAGGGAACAGGGAACAGGGAATAGGGAACAGTTATCAGCTATTAGAAGCAAACTGGATGTTCGCACCATTGCCATTGCCAAAGGCTTGACATTCACAGTTACTTATGCTATTGTAACCGATTATGTTTTTATTGCCTATTACCTACTCCCTCTTTTACATCTGAACGCAATGGTTTAAGAGGTCCATTTTTTCCAATTTGTTCTCGTACCCAAGTTTCAAATAATTCATCTATTAGATGTCGCCGCATTGACTCATCAAGCTGTGCTGGCATAAACTTTTCTAATTTAATAATTACCGTCCATTCCGTTAATGGACGTGGCGTCCAGATTTGACCAGGTTGACTTACTGATAAAATTTTACTGATAGAAGGATGTGGTTGACTTAGGGGAACCGGGCCTAACAATCCTCCAGTTCGTCCTTCTGGACCCTCTGAATATTGACGAGCAACTTCTGCAAAAGTTTGTTCTCCCTCCACTATCCGAAAGTATAGTTCGTGAGCTAGACTAGGGTTTTTAGTCCGAATTAGAGAATATACTACCTGGTCTAAACTACTTTTACGGGTGAGAAAATATCTTTCCACTTGATTGCTCCAAGTTTTTTGTTTAAATTTTTCTAGTAATATTGGCCTAGTTGCTATTTCTTCTAAATCTTTTTGAGTCATGTTTTGGCTCTTGAGCCATGCTTCCTTGGTTTCCGGGTTATTGAGTTGGTATTGTTGTTCTAGTCTTTCTAAGGCCGCAGTTGCTTCTTCTGTTGTGCAAGTTAAGTTAGCGATCGCTTGGTCGATTATTACTCCTCGCAAAAAATGAGGCATTAATTGATAACGTTGTAATAACGATGGGATATCTTGGGCTTGCAATAATTTATCACCGATTTGGAATAATCCTGTCATTTTGTCTCTCTCCAACTGACTTGCACTATCTTTTTTTAATTTAGTCTTTTGTTAAAGGTAGCCGCAAATAATTTAGTAATTATTTTTATTTGAACACCTCAATAATTTAGGTAAGCCATGAATTTTCAGGACTACCTACTTTAAAAAAGTTATTATTTTTATTCAGTATATATTTATATTATTCAGTTGATATTTATTAAGCATTTATTAAATAGTCAAAAGAACCTAGTTATCAGCAATCAAATGTTTGACTCACAGAGAAAGTTATCTGTAGACATTGGAAATAGAAGAAACAGATAGAAGAATATTTCCATACACATTATCTCGCCATCTATCTGTAGGTTGTCCCCTTAGCAAAATTAAAACTGCTTCAGAGAATAAATATATAAATTGTACATTTTTTTTGGATAGCCTACATAAATCTTATGAAGTTCTCAAGTTTTGGCTAGACAACCTTCTAAATCTGTTATTCTGAGTCAAACAATATAGATTGATTGTTACTCCATGATAAACATGATAGTTAAAATATTCAACCCTGTCGTTTGTGTCACCAGGACTTAAAACTTGTCGAATTGCTTCTATCTAGCCATTAAGACCAACAATTTACCATCAAAATAAGAAGACGCATTATTGTTTTTATTTGTTCCCATTATAGTTATGAACCAACCCTAAAATAGTAACATTTTTGATATAGCTAAAAGTATGCACTTAATCTATAGTTTTACCACCTTAAATAATTATTTTTTGGCTTTGCCCTTCATCTCTACCCTAATGTAATCCTTGAATTAAAAATAATTAAGTAAACTCCCAAATTCTTAATAATGTTTCCTGAGTATTGACTCCTTATATAACACTAAATAATTCATTATTTCCTTAAAAAAATTGTCAGTATTTCCTGCCGAATGCCCTCCCATTCAGCAACAATATCCAAAACTTCAGGAATTATTTTAAATTAAAATAGCCTTGAAAATATACCCTTATAGTAAGATTAAACTTACCTCAAATAATTAGGGCTAGCTGATTAAATACAAAAACATTGACCAATAAAAAAAATAGACCTTTTAGGCATTGAAAAAACGTAAACCTTATAAAAACTTATCTCAGACTCAAAAGTTAGCATTTTAGTCAATAATTAGGCATAAAAATCAACATACTATTATGAACAACCACCCCCTCTACAACCATTCTAACACTTGCTCTTGACCCTTAACCATTCCCTACTCCCTCGAAAAAATTATTAACTAAACTGTATTGACCGACAACTGAAATGACCCTAACAAAAACTGACCCTTCAGAAACATCTATTCATCAAGAACTACTAAGACTTATTCCCGCCGACGCCAAAGTAGTTTTAGAACTAGGCAGTAGTCAAAGTAAAATAGCATCTGAATACAAAAAAATTAACCCTCATTGTTATTACATTGGCATTGAATCCAATCCAGAAATTGCCAAAAGTTCCCTTGGAAAAGTAGATAAAATATTAGTAGGAAATATTGCAGAAAATATTTCCACCTTTAATATTTCTCCAAAAACCGTAGATTGTCTGATTTATAACTTAAAATTAACAGCGATCGCCAACCCCATTGAAACCTTAAAACACACTCAAACTTGGTTAAAAAAAGACGCTCAAGTATTAGCAATAATAGCAAACGTACAGCATTGGCGCAGAATTATCAACCTCCTAAAAAGTGACTGGGAAAACTCAGAAATAATTCGACATTCGTTTACATTAGAAAATATTAAATCATGTTTTGCCCAAGCAAACTTACAAATATATGAAATCCAAACTCGTGGAGAAAAAGGAGAAGAATTTGAAAAATTTCTTCAAATTACCAAACCCTTAATTAACAGTTTAGGATTAGACAGAAAAAAGTTTGCCACACAGACAAGAGCCGAATACTTTATTATCCGCGCTACCAACACACTCATTCCACCCCGGAGATTATTAATTCAAACAATAATTATGGACCCAAAAGTTTGTGGTACCATCAGAGTTTGGGAACCCGATAAACTTAGCGCCACCATACCAGGAGTCAGAACCATTTCCACAATTAAAACCGCCGATTTGAACGTAAGTTTACCTCAAGAAGAAAAAGTATTTATTTGGCAACGTACAATCTTAAAATATCCCTCCGACTTATATCAACTTAAGTCTTTACTGAAAAAAAACTATTTGATAGTAGCCGAAATTGACGATAACCCCTTACGTCGTCCTGAATATGCTCAGAATAATTATCTTAGTTATCGTGGCTGTCACTGTATTCAAACCTCCACAGAATCTCTAGCCAAACTTTTACAGCAATATAACCCTAACGTTGTAGTTTTTCAGAATCAACTAACCAAAATACCAACCCTATCTGAAAGCATATTTTCCCATAATAATAATTATCTTAGTATATTTTTTGGAGCCGTCAATAGAGAAGCAGACTGGCAAGAAATAATGCCAATAATTAATCAAACCTTATTAGAATATCAAGATAAAATTAGAATCAAAGTAATCCATGATAAACTATTCTTTGAAACCTTAAACACACCCAACAAAGAATATTATCCATATTGTAACTATCAGCAATATCTAGAAATTCTTAGTAGTTGCCACATCAGTTTATTACCCTTAAACGACAATCAAACTAATCAAATGAAATCAGACTTAAAATTTCTGGAATGTGCCGGACATGGAGTAGCAGTACTTGCCAGTCCCACAGTTTATCAAAAATCAATCATTGACGGTGAAACAGGATTAATCTATTATTCTTTATTAGACTTTCGCAGAAAAATTAGACAACTTATAATCAATAAAAACCTTAGAGAAAAAATAGCAACCAACGCCTATAATTGGGTAAAAAACAATCGTTTACTTTCTCAACATTATCGTCAACGTCGAGATTGGTACCTACAAATGATAGATGAATTACCACGTTTAAATCAAGAATTAAAAAATCGTGTTCCAGAACTGTTTTATTAAAAAAGAAACAAAAATGAAAAAAGAAAAAAAAGACTTAAAAAAATTATAGACATAGCCTACTCCCTCCTCCTTATTTCCAAGAAGAAACTATAGTCATTTCCGACTAGACAGAGACAAAAGTTTCTAGCAAAAAAAAGTTTCATTATTATTTAAAATAACCATAACTTTGCACCACCATTTAACCCTTAAAATTACACAAAAAACACTAGCCGATATCATATTATTTTCAGCCATAACGCAAATCCTTACTAAATAAAATTTATTCCCTCCTAACACCCGACTCGTGAATTACATACCCGTTATTACAAAATACACCAAACCCTTTATACTTTTTAAAGAATAAAAATAATGAAAGAATAGATATTTTTTGTCTATTACCTACCTCTTAAAACCATAAATATTATGTACCTCATAACTTCGGAAACTGCTATAGTATACTAAAACAAATAATAGTAGAAGCAAATCTATCCATTATTAATTATTAATTATCCAATGCGAATATTATTTACAATTCCTCATTTTTTTAATCCTGAAGGTAGCGGACAACATGGTTCCTTACGAAAAGACCCACAAACACGCAGAATATCTCTTACTACCTCTTTAACCGCATTAAAAGCCTTATACAGTAAATCTCAATACATCATTAATATTAACAATCTCCAAGCCATTCCTGCCAATCAAAACCATGGAAACGATGTCGATATTATTGTTTGTACAACTCAAAGTTTTCACCTATTACCTCAGATTCCATTAACATCAGACTTTTTAATGCACCACAACACCAAAGTCGAACCCATGTTATTAGGATTTGAATGTCAAGCCGTACTAAAATCTTGTCTAGGAAAATATGATTATTATTGTTATTTAGAAGACGACTTAATACTCCATGACCCTTGGTTTTTTACAAAATTACAATGGTTTAATCATCATACAGGAAATGATAATTTGCTACAACCTAATCGTTATGAACTTTCACCCTTAGGAACCGTACCAAAAGCTTATATAGATGGAAACTTAAAACCAGAAATAACAGCTAAATTTCAAAACATTCGAGAAAAATTTCAGCTAAAAGGGAAAGTTATGGAGAAAGTTATTGCCTTTCATAGAACCCTTAATCCTCATTCTGGTTGTTATTTTTTGAATGCTGAACAGATGACAGAATGGGCTAGTAAACCTTATTTTTTGGATAGAGATACAAGTTTTATTGGTCCTTTAGAAAGTGCTGCAACTTTGGGAGTTATGAAAACTTTTAAAATTTATAAACCTGCTATTGATGATGCTAGTTTCTTGGAAATTCAACATTTTGGTACTACTTTTTTGAGTTTAATTGGTAATCAAATATCAGTATTAGAAAGACAAGTTCAGGGTCAAGAAAAAACTCAGACTCAAGCTAAAATTTAGGTTAAAGAAAAAGTAAAAACAGAAGCTAACTATGGTAATTTCAGTTATCAATTATATATATGTATCTGCTAAATTTTCCAGTTTTGCTAAATAGGTAAATAGAGAAATTTTCCTTTCTCCAAACAACCTAAACTTTGGCGACATCTATATATATGTATCTGCTAAATTTTCCAGTTTTGCTAAATAGGTAAATAGAGAACTTTTCCTTTCTCCAACCAACCTAAACTTTGGCGACATCTATATATATGTATCTGTTAAATTTTCCAGTTTGCTAAATAGGTAAATAGAGAAATTTTCCTTTCTCCAACCAACCTAAACTTTACCGACATCTATATATATGTATCTGCTAAATTTTCCAGTTTGCTAAATAGGTAAATGTGGAGTTTTCCTTTCTCCAACCAACTTCTATTTTGCCGAAATAATATTATAGATATGACAGGCAAATTATAAATGTTGGGTTTCGTACCTCAACCCAACCTACATTTTTTCCTGATAACTAATAACTGAAATGACTATTCCCTTAGAACTTGACTATTCCACTAAAGTCAGGGATAATGCCTAAACCCTTATTAGAAATTTACTATATTAAGGCTCAAGTAAAAAAAAGCTTATATTATAACAGATAAATGACCAAAACAGACGACAAAACAATTGTCAAAGATTATTTTAACTCCACTGGTTTTGATAGATGGCGCAGAATTTATGGAGATGGCCAAGTAAATAAAGTCCAATTAGATATTAGAAAAGGACATCAGCAAACTGTTGAGACTGTTCTCAGTTGGCTAAAAGCAGATGATAATTTAAGAGGACTATCAATATGTGATGCTGGTTGTGGAGTTGGTAGTTTGAGTATTCCCCTAGCTCAAGCTGGAGCCGTAATCTATGGTAGTGATATTTCAGAAAAAATGGTATCTGAGGCATATCAACGTGCTAAATCTAGTTTAATTAATACGAATAATATTAATTTTGTGGCTCAAGATTTAGAAAGTTTAAGCGGTAAATATCATACAGTTATTTGTTTAGATGTTTTAATTCATTATCCTCAAGACCAAGTTGGAGCGATGATTAATCATTTAATATCTTTAGCAGAGTCAAGATTAATTATTAGTTTTGCACCAAAAACTTTGGCTTTAAGTATATTGAAAAAAATAGGAGAATTATTTCCTGGTCCTAGCAAAACTACTCGTGCTTATCAACATCGGGAAGCGGATATTATCAAAATTATTGAAAGTAATGGTTTTTGTATCCAAAGAGAAGCAATGACTAGCACCAGTTTTTATTATTCTCGTTTATTAGAAGCAGTCCGTAAATAATTAATAATTAATAATTAATAGCTGATTTGTAAACTTTGCCAAAAGTCTTATATAATATCGCTTTTAGTAATTATTAAGTTTACTAGACAAAACTCCTAAAAGCTAAGTATAGGAAGTAATTCATGGCTTTAATATTTACTTTATAAATCAGCTATAATAATTAATAACTATACAACACAAAGTTATAGGAATAATTATTAATAGCTAAGTTTTTTAGCTATCTAAAGGTGAGAAATATTCGGAAATTTACAGTGCGGTAAGCCTTTCCTAATAATGCTTTCAGTATACTATTCAATTCTAGATTAGACATATATTAGAAATTAAAAATATAATCAATTATTATCTATAAATAATCAATTACTTCCCTCTTTTTTCATCTTTTTTGGAGATGTCTAATTTTCTATTCTGAACTAAGGAGTACAAAATTAATGACTAAAATTTTTATAATAATAGCATCTATGCTCGGCGGTTTATCTGTAGTAGCAAGTTCTTTTGCAGCTCATGCTTTAAAAGAAAAACTAACTGAATATTCCTTGGATATTTTTCAGACAGGCGCTCGTCTACAAATGTATCATGCTTTAGCATTATTAATGATAGCTTTGTTATTAACAATAGAAGAATTACCCCAATCTTTAATGGTAATTTCTGGATATGCCTTTATTGCCGGAATAGCAATTTTTTCTGGTAGTTTATATGCCCTAAGTTTAACCGGAATAAAATGGTTAGGAGCCATTACCCCCATAGGTGGAGTAGCATTTATTATCGGATGGAGTTGTCTGGCGATCGCTGGTTGGAAATTAAAATTATAAAAAACTGATACTTTTAACTATTTCTATCAAAATATAGCATTTCTCATAAAAATGAGATATAATTACCATTTTTTGATCTCTTCCCTGCCCCCCATTCCGTCTTTTATAGATATCAATATCTCCAAAAAGAAAAAAACAGATAATCAATTATTATCTATAAATCATCAATTACTCCCTTCTTTTCCTTGTTCCCCCTTATCTCTTTCAGTAATCTTTTAGTTAACAATGGAAAATTAAACCATTTCAAGCTATAATTTGACAAACCAAAGCTGTACAAATCAGGGTATCTGGCTTCTGTGAGTTACTGCCTTAATCCCAATTGCCCCAACCCCTCTGACCCATTAAATGCTGGTAGAGGCACCTGTTGCCAATGTAGTTCTCAATTGTTACTACAAAATCGGTATCGTATTATCCGACCTCTTGGGGGAGGAGGTTTTGGTCAAACTTATCTGGTAGAAGATCAAGGGATACAAAAAGTTCTTAAAGTATTACTAAAAAATCATCCGAAAGCTATCTCTCTGTTTAAACAGGAAGCACAGGTACTTATTAATTTACGAAATCCTGGTATTCCCAAAGTAGAAGATGATGGTTACTTCATATATACCGCAGCAGATAGTGACGAACCTCTACACTGCCTGGTTATGGAGTTTATTGATGGCTTAAATTTGATGGAATGGATGAAGAGTCGTCGTCATCGGCCAATAACTCAAACTCAAGCAGTAGATTGGCTGGTACAATTATCGGAAATATTGGACAAAGTTCATGCACAAAATTATTTCCATAGAGATATTAAGCCTCACAACATCATGCGCAGGCCAAATGGTCAATTGGTGTTGATAGATTTTGGTACTGTCAGAGAAGTATCTAATACCTACTTGGTAAAAGCAGCTCAAGGCCAAAATATCACAGGTATTGTTTCACCAGGATACACTGCTCCAGAACAAACTAATGGTAAGGCTGTACCTCAATCAGATTTTTTTGCTTTAGGACGTACTTTTGTCTATTTATTAACAGGTAAACCCCCAACAGGTTTTCCAGAAAATCCTCGTTCTGGAAAATTACAATGGCAGAAAAATGCTCCCCACATATCAACAGAATTTAAAGATGTCATAGATTATTTAATGGCACCTTTTCCTGGTAATAGACCTCAAAATCCCACAATGATTTTGCAGTGTCTGATAGAAATAGAAGAAAAAGAAGATAGTAGTTCAGGAACAGATGGTCAAACTTCTCCTACTCTTCAACAACAGCGTTTAAAGAGAGAAAATACAAAAGGATCAACAGCAAAAAATCAAAGTAGGCATAAAGTTAAAACCACAGTAAAAACCAAAAGCATTACCAGAATACCTAATAGGAAGTTCAGAATTAAGTTGATAAATAACTTAATAGTAGGTCTGACAATGTTATTATTGGCAGGGGCAACTTCTCAGTTTTATGGCTTTTGGCGCTACGGACTTTTCCCTACTAATCCGATTTTTTTATTGCAAGGTTTGAAGAGTAGTCTATTTTTAGAAAAAACTTTAAGTGGTTATTTCCAAGAGGTCAATGCGATCGCTCTCACACGAGATGGTCAAACTTTAGCCGGTGGTAGTTTCAACACTATTAAAATTTGGAACCTCCAGACAGGGGAACTAGAAAGAAATATTCAAAATGCTCATCAAGATAAAATAACTGCTCTGAGTATAAGTCCTAATGGTCAAAAATTGGTAAGTGGTAGTGCAGACAAAACAATCAAAATCTGGAATTTGACAAATGGTAAACTCTTAAAAGA
The DNA here is from genome assembly GCF_035285525.1 of Okeania sp. Lineage (GTDB taxonomy): Bacteria > Cyanobacteriota > Cyanobacteriia > Cyanobacteriales > Microcoleaceae > Trichodesmium. The sequence goes on from NZ_JAYKGW010000123.1 coordinate 12,555, forward strand.
TATTAAAGATGATACCAGTCAAGTTAAGGCGATCACTATTAGTCCTGATGGCCAGACAATAGCAAGTGTGGGTAGCGATAAATTAATGAAGTTGTGGAACATCGAAACAGGTAGTCAAATAGATAAAACTAGACCAGATCAGAAGCATGAAGTAAATGCTTTAGCTTTTAGCCAAGATGGGCAAACTTTAGCTACTGGTGCTAATAACGGTACAATTAGATTGTGGACAAGTACCCTGGCTCCCATACTAACTTTAAAAGGACATAATCAGGCAGTTAATGCGATCACTATTAGTCCAGATAATAAGACTTTAGTTAGTGGTAGTGAAGATGGAACTATTAAAATATTGGACTTAAATACAAGAGATGGTGAAATTGTAGCAGATACAAGTCCAATAAAATCTCTGGTTTTCAGTGCTGATAGTCGAACAATAGTTAGTGGTGGCGAACAAATTGCTTTTTGGGATTCAATCACCGAACAAAAATTACAAACATTTTTTGGTCATTCAGCACAAGTAACTTCTCTTGCGATTACTCCTGATGGCAAAACTTTAGTTAGTGGTAGTCTAGATAGAACTATTAAAGTTTGGCGAATACCTTAATATAGTTATCAGTTATCCGTTATCCGTTATCAGCTTTTACGGTTCTCGAAAAATCAGTTATTAGTTATAGCGCTTTTCACTCTTGATGAACTGCATTGCCATAATCAAAACCTTGTAGGGACGTTTCGCTGCGCGACATGGAAAGCGGAGCATTCCGGAACGGAAAACGCATTTTTGTTATGCAACGTCCCTACAAGGGTGAATGGTATTCGCCCCTACTCCTGTATACTAAATCCTCTTAATTTACTATCATATCAAATCCGGTAGCATCGGTATAATTAAAGGCTGTAGGGGTTTGGTCTCCAAACCCTCTAATCTCAATAGGACTTACGCAAATACACTATATATAGCGTATGACAAATAGAACGATCACTCTATTAATAGAGAGCGATCGCCTCAAGACAATTACCATTAAAAAAATGGCCAAAAACACTGCTTGGCTTCTTAGCCAATCACCCTGAATCTTATGGTGGGATTCTTTAGCTCTTCGATCAGATAATCTGAGAGTAATTCATGCTTAACTTGGTAAATAGTTTTTCCTATTTTCACTGCCAATCTTTTTAAGAAATTCCAGACTAACATAGCACAGGCTATGTGATTTTTTTTAATGTCCCTGAGACGACCCTATCCAAAATTCGCTTGCGTGTTAATTGCTTAATTTCTCTGTGAAATTCTTCTATTTTCACTTCACAGTTTGAGATTCAAATTCTACAGCATCTACTGAAGATTGACCTAAGTCATTAGTGACAATATATTCTGTTCTGTTGGTAGAAATAGTTGCCCAGAATAGCTTAACTTTTTTATCTCTCGGAAAACCTTTAATTTTAATTATTTTACCTGATATTTTTTCTGACTCATTCCAACTTAATTCTCCTATGTTTTTGTATTTTTCACTCGCGACCAGTATCATCTACTAAACGATTTATTTTTAAAGGACAGTAATAAATTTTTCCTAAGTTATCTATTCACTCCATTAACCTTTGTGCTGCATACCAACTATCCATTAACACAGTCTTCAATGGTAATTTTTTCTTATTTACCACATTTAATATCATTTCTTCAACATGATCTATTTTAGTTTTGTTATCAGTATCTGGGTCATAAAGCGCGATAATCAATAAGCCAAAACTGTTCAATTTTTGGATGTAAATATATACAATTTACTATGCCTATACCACGAATTACTTTATGCTCATTTCCACTATACTATCCCCGGACTAACTGAATTTTATTACCATATTCCTTGTTGATAACTGTATCATCAAATATTAAATCGTCTTCTGTATTAGGCACAATTTCTTTTTGAACATTTCTCCATAAATTTTGAGAATCAAAGTTTTCGATTCTCAAATAACGATTTATCGTATCATGGCTAATATTTTCTAGGTGATTTGCGCTCGTTTGTAATAGTATAATTTGTATAAGAATTAAGTAAATATTGGTATGGCATCAATATAGTTAAAATTCATATTGTTAGCTCAAATCAACAATAATATTATTCTATAATAAGGGCGAGTATTTTGGCAAAATTTATTGACAATTAGCTTATATAGCTAAAATTAATTATATTACCATATATTTGTATTAGTTTTTATCATTTTGTTGCTCAGGCGATCGCTCTATTTGTCATAAGCTATATATAGTGTCTTTGCGTAAGTCCTGATCAAATCCGGTTGAATACTCCTTATATAGTTGTGGGAGATGGGGAGATTGAAGTGTAGATAAAATTATGAACATATACACTTGTAACCGGATTCTATATAACAGCTAGGACTTTTTGCCAATACCGATGGTAGAACCTTATTCTCCAAAGCAAGCGGATTTAACGTCCCTATCGACTAAAGGAAGCAATCTCAAAAACCCCTGAGATTGCTTCCTTTCACTCCGTTTCAGTCCCTGCGGACTTGGGTAATGAATATAAAAAAAATTAGGGAAAAAAGAAACTATCTTCTTGCCCTAACTTTTACATTAAATCTTAGAACTTAATTTTCTAGGAAAAGGAAAGTTCTAGAATCTGAACTGAGTTCTCAAAGCACCAACCCAGATAGTATCATTATTATCATTGTGATCGGCATTAGTAATCACAAATAAACCAGGAGTAATAGCAATGTTGTCGTTCATTTGGAAACGATAAAATGCTTCGATGTGAAGAGAAGTATCATCATCATCATTAACACCATCACCACTGGTAACAAGTGGTGGTACACCAACAACAATACCACCTAAGCTACCTTCTTTGAATAGATCTGGGAAAGCTAGAGTGATAGCACCATTAATAATAGTAGCATCGTCACTGCCTTTAGCTTCCTTAGCAAAAGAAATACCATACCAACCACCGATTTGAAAGCCATCAGCAATCTTTAATTGGACTTCAAAGTTGAGGTTATCTGCATTTGTTGCAACTTGATCTCCACCGTTAAAAGGTCTTCTAGCATTTTTACTACCGGTACTTCCAGTTAAGTTTAAATCTCCATTCGGATGATAGCTACGAGCATAACCTATGTTAACAGCTAACCGATTAAAGTCAAACTGAAACTGACCAAATGCACTATAACTACCATTGAAAAGACCTGCATTATCGTTAGGGTTAGCTGCATCTCCTGCTGCATAACCAAGTGCTAAAGTAAATGCGTCACTGAATGCGTAACGGAAGTTAGCACCAGCATTAGAAGGAGCGCGGAAGAAAGTAGGGTTGAATCGTCCAAACCTTGACAGAGCGCCACCACCACTGCTAGAGAAAGGTGAGATAGGATCTGTGAAGTCGTCTAGACCATAACCTGTAGCTCCTAACTCTACTTCACCTTTACTTCCTACGGGGAAACGATAGGCTAACTTACCAAGAACAACATTACCACCTGTGTCGCCATCTGAACCCAGACGGCTCATTAATGTGTTAGTCAAGTCGCTATCGCTATAGTTAGGAATGTTATTAAAGTCTAAACGAGCTCTTAAACGGTCTTTTCCATAGAAGCTAGTCAGGAAGTCTAAACGAACCCTAGAAGCCAAAGTAGTCTGAGTATCATCATCATCTACAACTCCGTCTCCAAAGGTATCGCTCACCATCAACAATGTCTCACCTTGGAGTTTGGTGGTAGTAGAGAACTGATTAGCTTCTAATTCTGCTGTTCTTGCTTCTAGACCATCAACACGTCCGCGTAAAGCAGCTAATTCTGCAGCGAACTCTTCTTGTAGTCTTTGTAGAACTTCTAAATCTTCTTTAGTTACTAGCTCTCCAGTTCCAGCGATAATTTCTGTGATTCTGTCTAAACAAGCATTCATACCTGCAGCAAATTCGTAACGAGTCATTGCCCGATTACCCTTGTAAGTACCGTCTGGATAACCAGCAATACAACCATATCTTTCTACTAGGGATTGTAGAGCTTGGAAAGCCCAGTCTGTAGGTTGTACATCAGATAACTGATTTACTGATGTTACTTGGTCTAGGGAATCTGCGTCTCCCAATGGCATGGGACGAACTTCTTGAGCGATCGCGGAGCCTGCCATTAATAACGCTGCTGCTGTAAAAACACTAGGAGTGTGCTTGAGAGCGTTCCAGATAAGTTTTGTCATATTTTTACTAATCCTCACACCTATTTTTAATTAGCTAAGAGTTACTTAACTTTATTTTGGTTAGTATAACCTTTACCGACATACTTTTACGCCATACTGCCAAATCAGCTTTGGCTTTTTACTTTATAGTTCTGGTATGCCATCAGACTACAATCTGTTTTTGAGGAATAATTTTAGACTACATTTGATTTCTTTACTTTACAAAAGAAGACAAATTTTAGTCTTAAGTGTCTATTTTAGCTTCTAACTTGGCAACTGGCTTATTGCCAAAAGTAGTTTGACAAATCGACAGATTTAGATAATGGCTTAACGAGGGAGCATTGCTGTAATTTATTTTCCTGTCCATAAGGAAGACATGAAAATAAATTACCAACAACTCAGTCATTTTTCCTCAACCCTTGTTTATCACAGTTTAGTTAATTTGTCTAGACACCATTTGTTGTATTTTTTGATGATGAGTTTACCAGCTCACCTTATAATTTAGATTTTAGTTGATTAAGTTAGAGCTATATCCTTGAGGCAAATTTTACACCTAATTTAAAAATTTGCAACCTAATTATTTTCAGACTATTTTTTCACCAAACTGTAAGCATTCAGCTATTAGCACCTCAGGAGTCAGCAACTTTTAATAAATTAAGTAACCAAGTGCTATTTTAACTTTTACTTTTCAATAATATATCTGAGTTATCAAACCACATAATAGATATTATGGCCGAAAACTATAGATTGGGTCTCAAAGCTAATAAATGTTAACTGAGTTCCGACCCAGGAGGCTAGCTGACTGCTCTTGGCGCAGCATGACCCAGGAAATGCTTATATAGCAGTCGAAGCAAAGGGCGCGGACAGTTCAAAAGCTGAAAACTCAGACAACGCCAGATTCTTCCTTCTTTCTTCTTCCTTCTTTCTTCTGCTATACCAAACTAGCCAAATAAGGAATGAATATAGAAAAAGATATGAGAAAAAACTGGTAATTAAACTACAAAATAACTATATTTAGGACTTACGCAGAAACCGGGTTTATGAAGAAAATTTCGTGATTTGATCGACAAGATCGCGACAATAAACCCGGTTTCTTGGTTGCTTTGCCTAAGTCCCGTATATATTTCTAACCACCAGATTCTCCCCTCTTATCATTTATCAGTTTTTTTATTTTTCTTAAGTAATCGGTGTCGAATCTAAGCGACGAATAGATACGAGAGAAGGTTTCGGAGGAGCATTAACTTTTTTAGTTGGCCAGTTAGAACCCATAGGGACTGTCCGATTTTGCATAAAATCTTGACCATCTATGTATGTATGGTTTTCATGGCCAAGCCACGGGTTTCTGAGGCCATATCCCGGCGGATACCATTACTCTCTCCTGGAAGTTGAATAGCCACAAATAAAGTTTTCTGATCTTTAGTAAAAAACGGCCCACAAGTTTCGGTTTCGGCTGGTCCAATACCAAATAAATATGCTTGACCAGCATTAGGACCATAAGTAGGAATGTACCAGATGGAATTATGGCCAAATAAACGACAAAGTTCTTTCTGGTTCATTGGTTTCTTATCCTTACCCATTCGATTTTCAGGAACTGTTTTATTGTGTTTGCTGGTACTAATATCCGTCACCATCCAAAGATTGCCCTTGTCATCAAACTCCAGGTTGTCAGGATTAGAAAATCCGAGACCACCATTTGCTGGTTCTCCTCCTGTGGCAAACATCTTCCAGGTAAATGTCATAGCATCTGGGCGATCGCCATCCTCAACCAAACGCATAATCCAGCCATATTCATAAGCTTCACCATCTGAACCCTTAAATATGTGTTTGTCTGGACTACCATCAGACTTACCGGGATACCCAGAAGTAAAAGCAATAAATAGACTACCATCTTGAGCCACCTGAGTATCTTCGGGACGGGCAGTACAAGTAACACCAGCAGCATTACCAGCTAAATGGGCATCTATTAAAATAGCCCCTTGCTTTTCTTCGGGATTTCCTGTGTATAAATCCCCCAAAGTTTTATATTTCTGCTTAAAAGCTTCTATTTCTTCATCTTTTGTAGCTGGGAAACTACCACCATCAGGTCTTTGGGGCAAATTGACCATACCGTTAACATGGGCACTTGGTAAACCTGGATTAACAGGGGTGTCCTCTTTTAAAGGAATCCAACTACCCGTACCATCAGGATTAAATTTTGCACCATACATATAGTATTCCATTTGTCAAGAGTTGGGAATTAGATTTGTCTGTAGGGTCTTTGATAATATCTCGACTAACAAATTTGTAGACATGACCACTGTGGCGATCGCATCCAGAATAAAAAGCTAGAGGTTGGTTAGCTTCTGCTCTGATGCCGACTGCTTCGTGACGATAACGACCCAACTAAGTATGTTTACTACCATAGTCATCAGGATTAGCTGGCTCTACTTCTACTATCCAACCATATTTATTACCAGCTAAACCAAGGGTACTTCCTAAACCAGCTACTTTTTCGATAGAAGACTTATCTTGGGCAGGATCAAAAGAAGTACCATCAGCATAAACTGCTTCTATTACATAAGCTTGAAAATTTTCTGACGCGCTCAAGACTGTTCCCCAAGGTGTAGTACCACCTGCGCAGTTAGAAAAACTACCAATAATGCGATCGCCTAGTTGATCATTATAACCTTGACCTGTTTTCTGGAATACTGGGACTGCTGGTCTTGTTGATTTTAAATAACGTTCATCTTCTAATCCAGAAATACCAGTGATACGGCGGTCAAATTTTGAGTTTGTTCTTATCCATTTGCCATCAGGTTCGCGACGAATGGAAATCACACCTATTCCCATATCGCTCATTGCTTCTTTGGGAGGTGAAAAACAGATTAAAGCTGGTTCTCGACAGAAAAAAATTAATTTAATTAGTAGCATGAATTTGGAGTGGAAAGATTTGTACCTAGAAATAGTTGGAAATATAATTATTATGCTAGAGTACCAATTAATCCAGTTCATTTCCACCTTGTCATTGTGAATCGAGCATTAGCGTAATGAAGCAATTTTTTTCATCTCGTCATTGCCAATGGAGCGTCAGAGATTGCTTCGGGGGGTAAAAATGACTAAGCTCAGACTTTAGGCTGTTTCCCACCCCCCTCGCAATGACATTTTCCCAAAAGTCATTGTGAATCGAGCATTAGCGTAATGAAGCAATCTTTTTCATCTCGTCATTGCCAATGGAGGGTCAGAGATTGCTTCGGGGGGTAAAAATGACTAAGCTCAGACTTTAGGCTGTTTCCCACCCCACTCGCAATGACATTCTCTAAACAACTTTTAAACTATAAATTTTTTGTGATTCTAGGTTTTGCATCACTGTCGATAATTCGGTTATTTCCAAACTCTGACGTTCTAGTTTTACCTGTAAGGTAGTCATGGGATCGGAACCAGAAGCAATGAGAAATTCTAATTTGAATAAACCTTCCCATTGAGCTATCTGTGTTAATACTTTAGCGATCGCCTGCAAATAAGGATGATGTGATTCCTTGTACCATTCAGATGTAGTTAATGTTGCTTGTTCTAAACCAAAATTAACAATTAAAGGTGCTTGAGCAAAAACTGCTGTTGCTACTGGTCTAGTTTCTTCCTGCAACAGAAAATCAGAGCCTTTGATTTTGATTAAACTGCGCAATTTTTCCAAATATTCATAACGCTGTTGAACTGGAGATTTCCAAGTTTTCACCAATTCATCGGGAACCTTAGAATTATCTGCCAATTTTGCTGCTGTTTGAGTTTGATCCCAATTAATAGCAATTGTTACTAAATAACTGCGTAATAAAATATGACCTAATTTTTGAGCTTTAGTTGCCAAATAAGCAGAATTATAATCTGTGGTTTCAATTAACAAAGGAACCCGATCTATTACCTCAATGCCATAACCATTTAAACCCGCTATTTTCCGGGGATTATTAGTAATTAAACGAATTTTTTTCACACCCAAATCATGTAATATTTGCGCTCCCACACCATAGTTGCGTAAATCTGCTGGAAACCCTAATCTTTCATTTGCTTCCACAGTATCTAATCCCATATCCTGTAACGAATAAGCTTTCAGTTTATTAATCAGACCTATTCCTCTACCCTCCTGTCGCAAATAGACAACCACTCCCGCACTTGCATATTCTATCATTTTCATGGCTGCTTGCAGTTGCATTCGACAGTCACAACGAAGGGAACCAAAAGCATCTCCAGTCAAACATTCAGAGTGTACCCGCACCATTACATCTTTTTCGGGAAAATCTTCTGGGTTGCCTTTAACAATAGCTATATGTTCAGAATTATTTTGATTATTGCGGTAGGCATAAATTTGGAAATCACCAAATTGGGAAGGTAACTTGGCGACAGCTTCCCGGTACACAAAGCGATCATGTTTGAGGCGATAACTGATAATGTCGGCAATACTGATCAATTTCAGGTTATAGTTTCTGGCGTATTCCACTAATTCTGGTAATCTTGCCATCGAACCATCTGGGTTTTGAATTTCACAAATAACCCCCGCTGGATATAAACCTGCTAACCTGGCTAAGTCAACGGCAGCTTCTGTATGACCAGCTCGTTTCAATACTCCTCCTTCTCTAGCGCGAATGGGGAATACATGACCAGGGCGACGTAAATCTTCCGGTTTAGTGGTAGGGTTAATAACTGCTTGGATGGTACGCGCTCGGTCTTCTGCGGAAATACCTGTGGAAACTCCTAATTCTGGAGAAGCATCAATACTGACAGTGAAAGCAGTTTGGTTACTGTCAGTGTTTTTAGTCACCATCAATGGAATATCTAATTCGTCGAGGCGATCGCCTGTTAATGAGAGACAAATTAGACCTCTAGCTTCTACTGCCATAAAGTTAATCATGTCTGGAGTGGCAAATTGAGCGGCGCAAATGACATCTCCTTCGTTTTCTCGATGTTCGTCATCGACTACGACTATAGATTTACCTGCTTTAATGTCTGCTAGGGCAGCATCAATGGAGTCAAATTGAAATTCTTGGTTTTGTTGTTTATTCACAAGTATATTTTCCTGGTCTTGTATTTTTTTTGTAGTCAGGACTTACGCATAAGCCATATATATAGTGGTTGTAACTATTGTACAATAGTTTTTTGAATCTATATATAGTATTTTGCCGTAAGTTCTGATGCTCTCAAACAAGTAGTAATTTTGGGAGTTCCATTACCAGAATTAGTGATTCCGTACTTAGGGAGAAACCATAAATATAGTTGTTAAAACTCTTGTACAATAGTTTTTTGAATCTATACATAGTATTTTGCCGTAAGTTCTGTGATTTTCAGCCTTTCAAAGGGGGGTAGGGGAGATTCCCTTCCTCCAAAGTATAAGCATTCAGTCAGACATACAGCAGATTGCATTTTGGTGAGGTACACCCACAGGAGCTTTCCAACTCGCACTGAGAGGACTTAATTCTTAAATCTGTACTTCTTCAGGACTAAAGCCACGGGAACCCAGAAACCCGGTACGAGAGTAGATTCTTACTGCTGAAAACAAGGATTTCTCCTAGAAACCGGGTTTCTCCCGTGTAAGTCCTATTCTTATGCTTAGAATATGCTGCAACATTAAACATTCTGTTGATTCTCTCTTCCCTGTTTCCTCTCTCCACTAAGAAATTAATTTGGCACGACTAATTATGTTAGAATACTTCAAGTATTTTTGCAAAAATTTTTTCAGGGGATTATCTTGTCAACCAAAAAACTTAAACCAAAACATCCTTTTCTCCGCTTGCTTAAGTATGGAGGTCGTTATCAAACTCAAATTTGGCAAGCCATTATCTGTTCAATTTTAAATAAAATATTCGACCTCGCACCTCCAGTTTTAATCGGTGCAGCAGTAGATGTTGTTGTGGAAAAACAAAATTCTCTAATTGCTAAATGGGGAATCAAAGAAATTTTTCAACAACTTTTAGTTTTAACATTTCTCAGTTTAATTGTCTGGGGATTAGAATCAATTTTTCAATATGCTTATGAACGACTTTGGCGAAATTTAGCTCAGAATATTCAGCATGATTTACGGATAGAAACTTATGGTCATTTACAAGATTTAGAATTAGCCTATTTTGAAGAAAACAGTACAGGAAATTTAATGGCTATTTTGAATGATGATATTAATCAATTAGAAAGATTTTTAGATGTGGGAGCTAATGAAATAATTCAAGTTATAGTCACTGTCATAATTATTGGCAGTGCTTTTTTTATTTTAGCTCCTAGTGTGGCTTGGTGGGCAGTATTACCCATGCCATTTATTATTTTCGGTTCAATTTGGTTTCAAAAATTTCTGGCTCCTCGTTATGCTGAAGTTCGAGAAACAGTTAGTTTATTAAGTGGGCAATTATCTAATAATCTCTCAGGAATTACTACTATAAAAAGTTTCACCGCCGAAAATTATGAAGTAGGAAGAATTACTAAGGAAAGTAATGCTTATAAAGTTAGTAATAGAAGAGCGATCACTTTTTCTGCTGCTTTTGTACCTCTGATTAGGATTCTCATTTTTATTGGTTTTATCGCAACTTTATTTTTAGGAGGATTACAAGCAGTTGCTGATAAATTAGCTGTCGGTACTTATAGTGTGATGGTATTTTTAACTCAACGATTATTATGGCCTCTAACTCGTTTAGGACAAACTCTTGATTTATATCAAAGAAGTATGGCTTCTACGAATCGAGTGATGAATTTATTGGATACTTCAATTACTATTCATCCTGGAGATAAACTTTTAGTTTTTCAGTCAGTTAAGGGAGATTTAGAATTAGAAAATGTTACTTTTGCCTATCAGGAAGATTTTCCAGTCGTAGAAAATATTTCCCTAAAAATTCCTGCTGGAAAAACTATTGGAATTGTTGGTTCTACAGGTTCAGGAAAGAGTACAATTGTTAAATTATTACTGAGATTTTATGAAGTTCAATCTGGCAAAATAACTCTGGATGGAATAGAAATAAATCAAATTAATTTACAAGATTTACGCCGAGCAATAGGTTTAGTAAGTCAGGATGTATTTCTATTTCATGGAACAGTGGCAGAAAATATTAGTTATGGAACTTTTGATGCTAGTTTGTCAGAGATTATTGCAGCAGCTAAAATTGCGGAAGCCGATGATTTTATTAGTAAATTACCTCATGGTTATGATACTATCGTGGGGGAAAGAGGGCAGAAATTATCAGGGGGTCAAAGACAAAGAATTGCTCTTGCTAGAGCAGTGTTAAAAAATCCTCCTATTTTGATACTTGATGAAGCAACTTCAGCAGTGGATAATGAAACTGAAGCAGCTATTCAAAAATCTTTAGAAAAAATCACTAAAAATCGAACAACTATTGCTATTGCTCACCGTCTTTCAACTATCAGAAATGCTGATTGTATTTATGTAATGGAAAATGGAAAAATAGTAGAATCTGGTCTCCATGAAGAATTAATAGAACAATCAGGAATTTATGCTAATTTATGGCGAGTACAATCTGGTGTTAAGGAAGGAAAAAGGAAGAAGGAAGAAGGAAGAAGGAATGAAGAAGAAAGGAAGAAAAAAGAAATAACTATGGAGCTAGAAATTAAAGAGCAGAATCTAAATGAAGGAAGAAGGAATGAAGAAGTTAAAGAGCAGAATCCAGAAATTAAAGAGCAGAAGGCAGGAGTAAGAAGGCAGAAGGCAGGATTAAGAAGGCAGAAGGGAGAAGGTAAAGGGCAGAATGCAGCAGTAAGAAAGCGTAGGGCACAAGCAAGAAAGAAGAAGCAAGAAGGAAAAAGTGAAATATAAAAAAAAGGCGTTACTGAAGTAAGGTCTGAATAATTAATAATTAATAATTAATAATTAGGGTTTGCTGAAAAAGTATTTTAGTAGGGGGGAGGAGCCAGAATCAAGGAGTAATAAGAATTATAGAAGAGGTATGCTAAAAGAATCATCAAAGTGATAGTTTACCCCTATCTTGCCTCGTAAGTATTCAGCTATTAGCTGTCAGCTCAAGCGCAATAAAAACCTCAAGCTTAAGGAGACTACTGAAACGAATATAGACTTAATATCATGTCTGGTTGAATAATTAGACTTTGGTGAAAGGAATCCAGAATCCAGAAGCCAGAAGCCAGAAGCTTTTATGAGATTTCTATCTTTATTTTATACACGCTCCGATGCTACCGGACATCATATAAAAACTGACTTTTGTAGTAATTTTCGTTCTAAAATGAAAAAGCTTTGATCACAAACTAAAAGCACTTTTCTGATAGCTAATAGCTGACGGCTGAATGCGAGCGCATTCCGGAGGAAATGCTTACCTTGCCTCTTGCTCAAAATCCTGCAATGCATATTTTTCGGGAACCGTACTGAAATTAGTTAAAATCTGATACTTTATTAGTATCTGCAAAAGTTGAAACCAATGCCAGTAAAAACTTTAATAAATAATTCAGCCAACCCTAATTACCTCTTTTTCTCTATGAATGGAACTGAATGCTTACCAACTCTCTAACTTTAAATAAAAATTATGATGGAATTTGATAATAAACCCTTAAAGAAAAATCAAAATAATTGGCAACATCAATTAGATAAATTTGTGAGAGCTAATCAAACAGAATTAGCTGCTTTAGCATGGGGGTTAAATTTAGAAAAAGGAGAAACTGATGAAACAATTGGAATTGATTTAAAAGGAACACCAAAATTTGTATATTGTTCAAAAGCAGCTATAGAAAAATTCAACCAAAATGTTGATGGTAAAATTCAAGAAATTTTAGGTTTAATAGATAGTTATCAACCAGAATTAGAAGTATTAATGATTGCTATTGGTGATAGTCAAATTAAATTAGTTTACTTCCAACCAGAAATATCTCCACCTAATTCTTTTGAACAATTAAATCAGAATGTTGATGGTTTATTAGAAACATTAGAAACAAGATTGAACGCATCTATTTTCTTGAACTTAGTGGAGTAGGATAATAGTAGGGGCGAATACCATTCGCCCTTATAAAGATTTTGCATACAACATCCATACGAGTGCATATCAATATTTACCAAAATACTTTTTTTCTATTGCCTATTGCCTCCATATCTATTGCCTAAAAGCGACAATTTTTTTGCTTTCTTAATGCATTGATATTTACCAAAAAATGAGGTATAAAGCCTCCCCTTTTAAAGGGATGAAAAAATATTTAACACGGTTCCCGAGAAATCAGTATTTCAAGCCTTCGAGTTTAGTCTGAGGTTCACTCTCTACTGATAACTGAAATGACCCCTCCATAGAGAGAAGTAAAGAGAGTGCATCTCATATCTGCCAAAATACTTTTTTCTTCCATACATATTCTTTTGAAACCTGTTCCCTGTTCCCGCTTAAGTGTTCCCTAAAACGCTAAGTTTTGGGCTTTATTCATGCATTGAGATGCACCCAGTAAAGATAATTAGGGCTTGCTGATTAAATATCACTCGCATTGACAGATAAATTCACTATTTTAGATAAAATATTCCACTAATGAACTTAGACTTTTCCCAAAATTAAAAATAAAATCAATTTTTATCAATAGACATCTCCACAAATAGAAAACTCAATCAATTATCGGACAGAAATAATCTATTTTTTCCGCCTACTCCCTACTTCCTACTCCCCACTCCCTGGTTCAAAAGATATAGACTTTACAAGTTATGGAGACTAGCTTACAATCAATAAAAACTTCAACTCCTTAATTTAATTAACTATGTCCAAAAAGAAAAAGAATGGAAGCGAAACTCCTGTAGAAAAAAATCTTAGGGACTCACAATACTACTTTAATAGAGAATTTAGTTGGTTAGAGTTTAACCGGAGGGTTTTATCTGAAGGTTTAGACTCCCGTACTCCCCTATTAGAACGCTTAAAATTTTTAGGAATTTTTAGTTCTAATTTAGATGAATATTTCATGGTTAGAGTAGCAGTTTTAAAAAGACAAATAGAAACTCAAGTAAATAAATTGACCCCTGACGGTCAAACTCCCCAAAAACAACTTGATGGAATTAATCAAAGACTATTACCAATGGTTTCTTTACAACACCAATTCTTTGAGGAAAACTTACGACCAGAATTAGAAAAAAATGGCATCTTTATCCTCAATTATATAGACTTAAATAAAGAACAAAAAATATATCTAAAAAACTATTTTGCAGAACATATATTTCCTGTACTGACACCTCTAGCTATTGATGCTAGTCATCCTTTTCCTTATTTATCTAATCTCAGTTTTAACTTAGCAGTAATTCTGAAAAATCCAGATACTCAAGAAGATTTATTAGCCAGAATTAAAGTTCCCAAAATATTGCCTCGCTTTTTGCTTTTACCAGAAAAATTACAAGTAAAAGAAAACGCTCAAACTATAAATTGGATGGGAGTTCCTCTCGAACAAGTTATTGCTCACAATTTGGGTTCTTTGTTTCTGGGTATGGATATTCAAGAGTATCATCTATTTCGGATTACTCGTGATGGTGACTTAGCAGTGCAAGAAGATGAGGGTGATGACTTACTGTTAGTGATAGAAAAAGAACTCCGAAAACGGCGTATCGGTGGTAATGTAGTCAGAATGGAAATTAATCCCACAATGCCACCTAAATTGAAAAAGATATTAATGGAAAAGCTGGAGTTGTCAGAAAAAGATGTCTATACAGTAGATGGATTACTCGATCTTAAAGATTTAATGTCATTCTTGGGGTTGCCATTGCCTCATCTAAAAGACCCAATTTGCACATCTGCTATGCCACCACGGTTGCGAAATTACAGTAATGAGATCGCAAATGATGACCTGAATGAGAAAAATGGAATTGACTTTTTTGAAGTAATTCGTCACAAAGATTTATTGGTACATCATCCATATCATTCTTTTGTGAACACAGTAGAAGGTTTCATTACTCAAGCAGCATACGATCCTGATGTATTAGCGATTAAGATGACTCTATACCGCACTTCTGGAGATTCGCCTATTATTAATGCTTTGATTGCATCAGCAGAAAATGGCAAACAAGTAGCAGTATTGGTAGAGTTGAAGGCAAGATTTGATGAAGAAAATAATATTCAATGGGCGCGGAAGTTAGAACAATCTGGGGTTCATGTGGTCTATGGTTTAGTCGGTCTCAAGACTCATACTAAAATTGTGATGGTGGTGCGTCAGGAGGAAGATAAAATCCGTCGCTATGTTCATATTGGCACTGGTAACTATAATTCTAAAACGGCTAAATTTTATACTGATTTAGGTTTGTTGAGTTGTCGTTCCGAGTTGGGAGCAGATTTAGCAGATTTGTTTAATTTCTTGACGGGGTATTCTCGGCAGAAGTCTTATCGGAAGTTATTGATTGCACCTGTGAATATGCGCGATCGCTTTATCCAAGTAATTCGTCGGGAAATTGAGAATTGCAAAAATGGTAATACTGGTCGTATCGTGGCCAAGATGAATTCTTTGGTAGACCAGGAAATTATTGCTAATTTGTATGCAGCATCTCAAGCAGGGGTGAAAATTGATTTGATTATCCGTGGTATTTGTTGTTTGCGTCCGGGTTTGAAGGATATTAGTGAAAATATTAAGGTGATAAGTATTATCGGCCGTTATTTAGAACATTCTCGGATTTTCTATTTCTACAATAATGGTAAGGAGGAGGTGTATATTGGTTCTGCTGACTGGATGCCTCGTAATCTTAATCGTCGGGTTGAAGCTATTACACCTGTGGAAGATCCGGATATTGTGAAAGAGTTGCAAGAGATTATGGGAATTTTGTTATCTGACAACCGCCAAGCTTGGGATTTGCAAGCGGACGGTCAGTATATTCAGCGTCGTCCTAGCGATCATTCTCCAGAACTTGCTTGTCATCGAATTTTGATGGAAAGTGTAAATCATTGAAATAGGGAGTAGGGAGTAGGGAGTAGGAGGAAAATAGTCACGGGAAGCGATCGCTACTGGTGAGGGAGAAACCGGGTTTCTGAGTCAGGGAAAGAATTTACTATACTCATGCTATACTCAAATTTATCAAAAAAAGGTGATTGACAATGGTTAAAAAAATTGCCGTATTCAACCATAAAGCAGGAGTTGGTAAAACCACAACTGCATTTAATTTAGGCTGGATGTTGACTGAAAAGGGTAAAACAGTGATCCTTGCTCATACCGATCCACAGTGCAATCTAACTGGAATAATTTTAGGGGAGGGAACAGAGTATAACGAAAGTAGAATAGAAGCAATTTACAAGATAGGTTCAAAATTATAGTGAATAAGATGAATAGTAATTCTTGGCTTGAGGATGAAATTAGAAAAAGTCTTGGATATAAAAGTTTTCAGCGACTAGATAAAATAGCTGATGCAATCAGACTTATTTCAGATCAAAAATTATGGGATGAAGTTGGCGCTCAAATGGGTAAACCTAAGCCAGAAGATATCAAACAAATCAAAGAACAGCTTAGTTGGATAGTAGATCGTAGAGATCAAATAGCCCACGAAGTTGATATAGAGCCTGACTATTATAATAAAGGAGAGCGTTTGCCTATAGATGAAAATATGGTTAATGATACAGTAGATTTTATTGACCAGGTTGTTAATAGTATTCATCAGGTTTTATAAGCCTAAAGTTGGGAAGCGATCGCCTCCCAACTACTCCCCAAATAACTTCCCTACCGAAACTTCCAGTCTAATGATATTCGGCAACTGTACACTTGGCAATGGTCATAGTCATAGCGATAGCGATCTCTCCTTTGATTTGATAGTTTTATGTGATAGCAGTTTTTAGGTCAATGAACCACATAGAAAAAATGATAACTCAGTAGGGACGTTTCGCTGCACGACATGTTTGCGGATCATTCCGGAACGGAAAACGCATTTTTGTTATGCAACGTCCCTACAGTTTTTTTTCACAATTCATTTAGGATTGCTATTATAAACTGCATAAATATTTGTTATAAATTATAGCAGTAAAGAATATTATTTCTCAGCCTAAAATTGGTTTTTTTCTATTCCCTATTCCCTTAACTAATAACTGAAATGACTACTAGAAAATGTCCTAAATGTGAAACTAAATTTAAACTTCCTGACCTATCTTTTCCTTTCATATTGCCACCAACAGATCATGATTATGAATGGGTAGACAGTAGTGAAACACTTACTTGTCCTCATTGTAATTCTATTCTAATAGTATGGGCTAGGCAATATATTTATGAAGACAAAATAGAAATTGGTGAATTAAAATTATTAAAAGATGGAAAGGAAAATAAAAAGAAGAAAAAAAAAGGAAATAATAAGGGTTAGAGAAGAATTTGAAAAACTTTCTTTTAATAACTGAATTTGATATAAATGGAAATTATTAATAAAAAAATAATTGATTTTATTGATGAATAGAGTTATAGTAATTATAAATGAATTGGTGACAAAAAACTGTAGGAGTTTGGTCTCCAAACCCTCTATCATTAATGGGATTTGGAAACCAAGCCCCTAGGATAAAATCTTCAAAGATTATATAAAATCCGGTTGAAAAGTCGTCCCTATCGACGACAGGAAGCAATCTCAGGTGTTGAAGAGATTGCTACTTTCTACTCCGTTCCAGTCCCTGGGAACTTGGGTATATTAATTATGGGGATTTTATATTACTTAAAAATTTTCAATTTTGACTTAAAAAATAATGTCTAATCCTTTTCTTTCTCTCAATTATGAACCTGCTATTCAAACTTTAGGTAATGACTATTATGATGAAGTTCTTGCTGCTGAATTTCCCGAACATATTTTGCGATTTCGTAATGATAAATTACTCCCGAAAATAGGACTAAATTATCAAGATATTAAAGATGAACATTTTATTGAAGCTTTTGGTAAATTTCATTGTGTCGGACCTTTTTTAGCTCTACGTTATCATGGTTATCAATTTGGTACATATAATCCTAATTTAGGAGATGGTAGGGGTTTTCTTTATGGGCAAGTCCGAGGAATAGATGGTGAATTATATGATTTTGGGACTAAGGGTTCCGGTAGAACTCCTTATTCTCGGACTGCTGATGGTAAACTTACTCTTAAAGGTGGAGTCCGGGAGGTTTTAGCTGCGGAAATGTTGCACCGTCATGGGGTTCGGACTTCCCGATGTCTGAGTTTGATTGAAACTGGGGAGGGATTATGGCGTGGGGATGAACCTTCTCCTACTCGCTCGTCAGTGATGGTGCGTTTTAGTCGTTCTCATATCCGGTTTGGTACTTTTGAAAGGTTGCATTTTTTTAAGCGTTCCGATTTAACGAAAAAGTTATTAGACCATGTAATTGATTGTTATTATCCTCATCTGAAAGAAGAGAATAATTGCTATTTTTTATTCTATTTGGAGTTGATAGAAAGAGTTGCTAAATTAGCAGCTCAATGGATGACTGCGGGATTTTGTCATGCTGTATTAAATACAGATAATATGTCAATTACCGGGGAAAGTTTTGATTACGGTCCTTATGCTTTTATTCCCACTTATGATCCTAATTTTACAGCAGCTTACTTTGATTATTCTGGTCTTTATCGTTACAGTCATCAGCCATTAGTTTGTAAATCAAATTTATATCTACTTCAAGAACCATTAGCAGCAATTATTGAGCGGGAGAAAATGAGAACTGCTTTAGACAAATTTGATAATCTTTATCTACAAGAATATCGGCAATTAATGATGAAAAGATTAGGGTTTGAACAGTTGTCAGAAGTAGATGCAGAAAAGTTACTTCAGCTAACCATAAAAATGCTGAAAGATTCTCAGGTTGGATACCACGATTTCTTTTTAAAATTGAGACAAAAATTTTCTCCTCAATGGCGTGATGATATTAATCAAATTTTGGCTAATTTTGAACAGCCCGAATTAATCGAGCCGTGGCGACAATATTATTATCATCTTTTGCAGAATTATTCAGATAATGAATTAAAAGAAATGGGAAAAATATTACAAAAATATAATCCGCAACAAAGTTTAATTAGACCTATAATTGAATCAGTTTGGGAACCAATTATGCAAGAGGATAATTGGCAACCATTTTATGATTTATTAGAGCGAATATATGATTAAAGAAAGAGAAGTTACAGCAGATTCCATATTGCTGAGGTATACCCACACAAACTTTCCGGCTCCCACTGAAAGGATTTAATTATTAAATCTGTACTTCTTATGCTTGAAATCTCCTGTATCAGAACTAAAGCCATGAACGCTATTGGTAGTGCATTGTTTCACCTTAAATGGTGCAATAGCTGTAGGTTACAAAAATGTTTCTCCCCTACTCCCCTACTCCCCTACTCCCCTATTTCCTAATGCACCATTTTAGATGAAACAGTCCAGTAGGGTGTGTTTCGCTAGGGGAGATGGAAAGCGGAGCATTCCCTATACGAAAAAGCGTGCTTAGTAACGCACCAACAGTCTAGATCTCTTCAGAAAAGACGAAGCAGGGAGCAGGTAGAAAGAATTGATAACTTCTGTACGATAATTGATTTTACTTTTTATTATTGGAGATGTCTTTTAAGGACGTTGTATGCAAAGTCTTCTATAGAACCCCTAACCCTATCTTTACAAAGGTGTGTTTTTTTGCCTAAAGAATTAATTCAGGAGTGAGAGAAATAGAATAGGGAAAAATCTAGAATTAGAGCCTTATATTCACCATCTCCCCATCTCCCCAACTAATTTTAGAGACGCGTTTAGGGGTTATATATATAGTGCCTTATTGTTATGTTCTTGTGCTAACTAAGGTTTACCAGCAAATTTAGAAGCAGTTAAAGAACCGTCACTTTCAATAGTTATGGGTTTCCAAGCTGCACGTTTATAGGGTTGAATTTCTGGAGGAATATTAGTCATTGTATCTTGATAGAGTTCGCTGGCATCAATACGAATCATTTTCTTCCTTTTGACTTTTAAATTTTGAATTCTGTAAAACGGTGTTTTGAGCTATCAAATCATAAGGCATGACTTTTGAATGCATGAATGCATGAATTCCGTGAAACGGCACTATAAATCCTGATGACGAACCCACTCAGAACGGCGATACCCCCGCTTGAGATGGGTTTTAAAGCGAACGCCACTGTTGTAAGTTTCCCGGAGAGCCTGAATAGCAGTGCGCAACTTGGGTAGTACCTCCTTAAACTGCTTAAAGGGAATCAAAATAGCAAAATAGTCGTTGTCAGACAGACGAATAATCAGCTTGAGCTTAATAGTATCGACTTCAGTGGCAAAGTCAAATTTATCTTCCTTGGCAATTTTACGCACCTGAGCCAAGATAGCTTGTATTTTCAAGTCTTTCTGTTTTTGGCGCTTGGCAGCTTGAGCTTTTTGCTGCTGAACCCGCTGCAAAAATGCCTGGGTTACAGCAACCACTTCACCAATGTCTGAAACGGCGACATCTGATCGCTGTACTCCTAAGTCTACCCAGAGCTGTTGCTCCGGAGTCCAGAACAAATGTAAATGGGTATGCTCTTGATACCAGCGATCGCTTGATTCTTCGAGGAGAAGACAACAACAGAAGTTCTCTTTGGTGGGCTGGCCTCTGCTCATTCCCCCTTGGAAATAAGTGTAACAGCAACAGTTATCATTCCGCTTGGCGCCAGGGAGATGTTCAACTCGCGCCAAGAACTCTTCCGCCAACTCTTGGGCTTGTTCGCGGTTAACGCTGAGGGGTTTCTCCCCCGATATATTTTCCTGGAGGAACTTGTACAAAGTTCGTGATGTGATAGACATAAGATCAATGACCTTCTTTAGCTAACATTTGACGACAACAGAAATCACTGCCTCGCACTACTGGTTTATATTTAGATGTCCTTGGATCATAGAACATCTTTCAAACACAGTTTAGGCGCATCAATTTTTTGACGGTTATTTCAGGTAGCAAAAGTTTGGATATATAGAACCCCTAACCGGATTTATAAAATTAGCTGGGGAAATTGTGGAATGGGGCTATTTTTCTACCTTTTTCCCCTCCACGGTCGGGGTTAGGGGTAGGTTGACTCCTGACTTCCTTATGCTGTCTCCTTTGCGAAAAATACGCACAGGGTGCAAAGACACGGTTAGGGCTTCTATAGGGTAATTAAATCTAGATTTCATAATTATGAGTATAAAAATTTTTAAAAGTATAACATATTTATTGAAACAAAGTCAACTAAAAAGTCCCCCTTTTAGGACGAAGCTTTAGATTCAGTTTTTCGGTAATGCCCCTAGCAGTGGGGATACTATCGCTACTCAGATGTTACTGGAGAAAATATTTAACTTAACTCGTCATCAGAAATGACACCCAACTCTCGCAGTTTTGCCACCAAGCGCTCATTTAGTTTTTTAGCTTCGGTAGCCAGTTGTTCGGCCTTGATACCTCGTTGTTTAGCTACTGCTAATATAGAATCCGGTTACAAGTGTATATGTTCATAATCAGGACTTACGCATAATGAGGGAGTTTTAGGCATTTGAGATTGCTTTTCTGAGGTCATGATCCACATTCATGTCGCGGAGCGTTAACGGGCGTTATGGGAAGCGCAGGCGACAGTGTTTTGCGCTTCGCTTGCGCTGGGAGTCGCGCCATGACAAAATTGCGTTGCTTTGCGAAAGTCCTGATACTATTAAAACTACCCTGCCACAAACCTAGACTCAGTTCTACTTCCGGAAGCAACAAACGTCCTTCATTCAACTCTATTTTTTGGTAGCGATCGCCAGTAGCAGCAGCTATTCCAGTTGCTAAAAATGTTCGTCTATTTATTCTGAATTTTCGGGTATTTGGTTCTGAGTTTTCTGTGGTTTTTTGGTTATGGTTTGGCTCGTTCATTTGTTTTAGATCAGGACTTACACGGGAGGCACTATATATAGAGTCTGGCTCAGTTACGAGATAGGCTTTTTCGTATAGGGAATGCTCCGCTTTCCATGTCGCGTAGCGTTGCGGAACGCAAAACGCTGCAGATAGCGTCCATGGGTAAGTCCTATAGATATTATTTATAGAAACCTAACTGTATCTTTACCGAAAAATTAATACAGGACTTACACGGGAGTCACTATATATAGAGTCTGGCTCAGTTACGAGATAGGCTTTTTCGTATAGGGAATGCTCCGCTTTCCATGTCGCGTAGCGTTTCGGCACTTGAGCCGACATATAAAGCGGAGCTTTGCGGAACGCAAAACGGACTCTACAGATAGCGTTAATGCGTAAGTCCTATAATAATTAAATAATTCGCGCCTTGAAGCCTCCCCTTTCAAGGGAAAAAAATTTATTTTTTCCTTTCATTCAATCCTATCCATTTTAGGGAGAGGTAATTATCAATTATCCATTATTGAAGCACTCCTAGAAATAGCCTGTTGTTCAAGAATCTGTAACTCCTGATATAATTAATCCATCAACAAAAACACTAATAACTGATAACTAAAATGACCTTACCTAATGGCCCAGCTCTCTCACCATTACAACGAAGAATAAGGACATGGAAGTTTGTTTTTGATCCCTTATCTGCTATAGAAGAGCGATACTCTGAATATGGAGATATTTTTACAACCAATACTAATTCCTCGTTTCCTTTGATCTATTTCTGTAACCCAAAAGCCATTCAACAAATTTTTACTGCTGACCCCGATACCTTTATTTCAGGGAGCAGTAATAGGATTTTGGGAAATTTGGTAGGTAGAAATTCTCTGCTGCTCCAAGACGGCGATCGCCACCAACGACAAAGAAAATTATTAATGCCACCTTTTCATGGCGATCAAATGCGCAACTATGGAGACTTAATTTATAATGTTACTTCTGACGTTATGAGTCAGTGGAAAATAAATAAACCTTTTGCGATCCGTAAGTCAACCCAAGAAATATCTCTCAAAGTCATTCTTGTTACTGTATTTGGTTTAAATCAAGGACAACGTTATGAAAAACTTAGACTTCTTATGTCTGATGTTCTTGACTCTACGAGTTCTCCTCTCAGTTCTACTTTGCTGTTCTTCAACTTCCTGCAACAAGACTTGGGTCCCTGGAGTCCGTGGGGGAGATTTTTGCGGAAAAGAGAAAAACTCCACGACCTAGTGCTTGCAGAAATTGAAATTGCTAGAAAAGAAGGGAATCATCGTGATGATATTCTCAGTTTATTACTAGAAGCGCGTGATGAAGCAGGCGATCCCATGAGTGATGAAGAAATTAAGGATGAACTGCTAACAATGCTTTTGGCTGGTCACGAAACTACTGCATCAGCTTTAGCATGGGCATTATATTGGATTGATAAAATCCCATCAGTGCGGGAAAAGCTGAGATCAGAGTTAGGAAATGTTCGTGATAAATCGGACAAAGTTGCTATTACCAAACTTCCCTACCTCAGTGCTGTTTGTCAAGAAACTCTACGCATTTATCCCATTGCGATCAATGGTTTTCCTAGAATTGTTCAGAAACCTGTCGAAATTATGGGTTATCAACTGGAACCGGGAATGGTAGCAATAGTGCCTATTTATCTGACTCATCATCGGGAAGATATTTATCCAGAACCTAAAAAGTTTAAACCAGAACGTTTTCTGGAGAGACAATTTTCACCTTATGAATATTTACCATTTGGAGGGGGGAGTCGTCGTTGTATAGGTTCAGCTTTTGCTTTATTTGAAATGAAATTAGTATTGGCGACTATTTTATCACAGTATGAACTTAAATTAGTTTCCGATAAACCAATAAAACCTGTTCGGAGGGGTGTGACAATGGCGCCTCCAGCAAATATGCAGATGTTTGTAAAACATCAGATTAAGGCGATGGGGTGATAGGGTGATAGGGTGATATCAAATTCGGTAGTATCGCTATAAAAAGTGCAGAGACTGGGTTGGTTTTTAAATGCTCCACCGTATAATATAGACAGGACTAAAGCCATGAACGGTATTAGTAGGGTGTGTTTTGCGTTCCGCAAAGCTCCGCTTTATATGTCGGCTCAAGCGCCGAAACGCTACGCGACATCTAAAGCGTATAACGCACAACGCACTATAGTACCTTTGCGTAAGTCCTGATAGAATCAGCATAATCGTTATACCCAAGTCCGCATGGAAAAAAGTTAAATAATCAGGACTTACGCAAGGACACTATATATAGTGTTAACAAAGCTAGACGATCACTAGTTGATTTTTGATGCGATCGCCTCATATTACTAACCCTATCTCTATCCATAAAAACTCAAATAACTGTAAATTTAATTGCTGGGTATTTGAGTTCAGATACTAGATAGTTAGATAACAATTGAT
>NZ_JAYKGW010000124.1:0-35225 GCF_035285525.1 Okeania sp.
TTGAGTAAATATTGACAATAATCAATATAATTAAAGTCCATGTTTTTCGGAAAAATTAATGGTAATTTAATTATCTCATAATTGGGATTTTTTTGAGAATTAATTTAACACTTTGTGATAAATATCTCTACCAATCACTACGCTACATATAGCGTACTTGCGTAAGTCCTGACTATATCCGAGTCATTGCGACTGGAACGGACTGGAGGGAAGCAATCTTAGGAGTCTGCGGAGATTGCTTCCTATCGTCGCAATGACCACTATTCAACCGGATTTTATATGAGAGCTTTTTTTGGCATTATACATTATTCTGATTATCTTTTCCAAAACGGACTTTCTGTTGCTGAAAATGTTACACGACCAAAATCTTGGGCTGCATGAAATTGAGGTTTAGGAGTTTGACTAGGAGACCATTGACTATATTGTAAATTTGTTTGACCACCAAGACGGTTAAGATTGAGATACCAAATTTCTTTTGGTTTTGGTGGTGTATTTTTAGCAACCTGAGCAAAATTGTCGAAAGGAATGGCTGCTTCTAATATCCAATATTTATCTGTATCACTGTCATTATTCAGAGTTCCGACAATTGAAGTAGCAATTTTGATACCTTCACCATTCCATTCTTCAGTCTTTCGCTCCTCTCCACTTTGCCTATGAAATTGATCTAAAAATGCTCCTTGTACGTTCATTTCAATATTAAAATAGGTAAGGGGTCGATCGGGATTTGGTGCTGTAAAGACTTCTACGCAATCATCTTGAAAAACTGCACTATCACGCTCGGTTTTTTCTGCCCAAATATGTGCATCTTCAACAATGAATGATACATATAAATGTTTATTATCCCACAGCAATTTACTGATAGTTTGTTCTTGCTTTCCGGACTGCCACCAAGGAAATTTAAAAGCTCCCACATCTGGTGCTGCTGTCCATACTGGTTCATTTAATTGACCATCAATAATTATGGGTGTACTTGTCCTTAAGATAGTATAAGATGCTTGGCTAACTGCTAATGTTTTCAGGGACAAACAGAGTATAAATGATAGAGATAAAAGAGCAACAGTGAGTATTTTTTGGTATCTTAATTTTTTCTGATATTTCATGGTAAGGTTCTGGATGATTGTATTTTTATTTGCTTAATTTCCACTGGAGATCTCTTTTAGCACTTTGATAGTCTTTTAGTATCAGTATTAAGCTTAAATTTAGATTTAGCGATCGCTACCTATTATCACCTTTTTCAGAAAAGATACCAAATAGCTTTTATATAGCTAAAACTCAGTATTAGGGAGGGTTTATGTAAATCTGAGAGTCACCATGAAAATTATAGCTAAAACCCGCCCCTACTCCATGCACCATTTAAGGCGTTTCACCGGGTTAAAAAAACTGTGCTAAACGACGTAACACTAAATATTCCCAACTAAAGATGGAATAGCCATAACCTTCTTGTTTGACTGCTGCAACCTGTTTTTGCACTGTATCAAGTGAGAAAGGAATAACATTCCAGGTTGCGGAAATACCAACTCCAACTGGCACATAATCAGCAGCAGTTCCAATACCAGAATTTGATAAACTTGCTATTACTGCTTCTGGTGTTGGGCGGTAAATCTGCAATACTATTTCATCTACTATTCCTTGTTCCACCCACCACAACCAATCTTGATTGTATTTAGAAACAGCAAAGTTATAGGGATTAGGAGAAACACTAACCACCAGTTGGGGATTTTTGGCTTTAATGTGACTATACACCTTTTGAGTTAAGTTGGTTAATGCGTGACGTTGATTATTACTACCAAAAATTTGAGGAACAGCCCAATGATCGTCTAATTGAATACCTTCTAACCCTTTGACTTTAAGGATATCATCTATATGACCTAAAATATATTCTTGAACTTTTGGATTAGCTGGGTCTAACCAGACATTTCCATTTTCTACAGTTTCTCCTTTTGCTGTTTTTAGTAACCAATCTGGGTGTTTCTCCACAATAGCATTTCCAGGATTCAGCATCATACCATATTCAAACCAAGCAAAAGGTTTTAATCCTTGACGGCGAGATTCTTGAACTGCTGCTTTCAGAGGATTAGTCAAAGGAGGACGCAATAGAAAGTGAGTATAACTATGAGAAGTTGGGTAGAGAGTTCCTTTTAAACCATAAACACTGAAGTAAATACGCTCGTATCCTGAGAGAGAAAGATTGTGTAAAACTTCATCTAAGAATGTGGTGTGATGTAAAAATGCTGTGGCAGCGTGGGTTAACCAAATGCCCTGCATATTCTCTTTGACAACAGGAGAACGACGTGGTGCATGATGAGTTGCTACTAACAATAAACAAACTACTATAGCGATGGATAAAAATTTCAGGAACTTTCTGACTATTCTTTTCATTAGACCTCTCCAGAAACTAAGTTTTACTCTATAATTACAATAGTTTGAGATTAATTTTCGCAGAACTCTATTTTGAAGTTGTAAGCATTCACCAGTTAGCTATCAGCTTTTAAGGTAAGTCTATAATTTCTGGCATAATATACATGGCTTGCTGAAAAAGTCTTTTGGTTGAGGTAGGAAGTAGGGAGTAGTGAATAGTCACGATGAATCAGGGGTTTTACAGGATGTACAAAGGAACAATTATCCCTTGACTTGGGTTCTCAAATCTTACCCAAATACTCATTTTTTGAGCTAAAAGGGGTGAAAATCTGGTACTTTTTCACCACCTAAAAAACCTGAAACCTTTATATATAAAGACTTTTATATTTAATCAGCCAGCCCTACATAAATTTGATAAAATAGGATATATGGTTCAAAAGTAGAAGTTAAAAGAGCCCTTGCTTCATTCATTTTTATTGCACTTGAACTGACTGCTGACTGGTTACTGGAAGTTAAGTTTTTCTTAGTTGATATTTACAGGACATTTCGAGCAAATCAGGTACATGGTAAATGGTGAAAAGATTGTATTGCGGGCAATATGCCCGCAATGGGTATACCTGATAGCAACGGAAATCACGGTCATAGCAATCTGATTTTTTTTGGTGTCTACAACACTCTCAAAACACTAGGAATGCTATCAACAACATCTAATGATTGAATTTCCTCTAATGCTTGTCGGAAGTTGCCTTCTCTCACATCATGGGTGACAACAACTATTTCTGCAAAGTCACCCTGTATTCCTGTTTGTACCACAGATTCTAAACTGACATCATGTTTCCCGAAACAAGTCCCCAGTTTACCAATAACACCAGGGTGATCTTTAGTGAGGAAACGAGCATAAAATCTGGTGACAAGTTCTGTCATTTCTGCTGTTTCGCAATAGTGTTGGTGAGTACAACTTAATAACGGGTGGGGAATAGGTTCGGTTTCTGTTTGCAGAATCGCAGCAATACTCATAATATCTGAAACTACTGCACTTGCAGTGGGACCGGAACCAGCACCAGGACCGAAAAACATAACTTGTCCGATGGGTTCTCCGGCAATCAGAATGGCATTATAGACATCGTTGATACTAGCGAGGGGGTGAGTTTTGGGAACTAGAGTTGGATGTACTCTTAGTTCCAGTTTGTCTGCGGTAGGGTTAATGTTGTTTGGATCGCGTTTAGCGATCGCTAATAATTTAATGACAAAGTCTAGTTTGTCCGCATAAGCAATATCTGCTGCGGTTACTTGACGAATACCTTCACAGTGGATATCTTCTAATTTTATGCGACCGCTAAAAGCAAGGGAAGCAAGAATAGCAATCTTATCTTTAGCATCCAACCCTTCTACATCAGCAGTAGGATCTGCTTCTGCATAACCTAATTTTTGAGCATCAGCGAGAACATCTGCGAAGTCTGCTCCCTCTGTTTGCATTTTGGTAAGGATGTAGTTAGTAGTTCCATTGACAATACCAATAACAGAATGAATCCGATTTACTCCCAGAGATTCTTTCAGAGGTTGAATGACTGGGATACCACCTCCGACTGCTGCTTCTAACATAACATAAACACCTTTAGCGTTAGCTGCCTCAAAAATTTCTGGACCGTAACGAGAGATAACAGCTTTGTTAGCAGTAACTATATGTTTACCATGTTCGATAGCTTTGAGTATTAGACTTCTTGCTGGTTCCAACCCACCGATGAGTTCTATGATTATGTCTACATCTGGGTCAGTAGCGATCGCTTCTAAGTCTGTTGTGAAAATTTCTGGGGATAGATTAATATCCCTAGTTTTGGATATATCGCGCACACCGACTTGATATATTTCTAATTCTTGAATCAAAGGATGGCGACCCTCTGGGGATAACAATATTTTTGCTGTCCCTGTACCGACTGTACCTAATCCCAATAAACCAATTTTGAATCCCACAATTGTTAACCTGTACTGAATGATTTTTTTAAGTAAAGTTAGATTATAATAGCTGAATATTACTACTATAGTCAAGGAAAAAGGAAGAAGTAAGCGTAGGTTGGGTTGAGGAACTAAACTCAACATTAATAAGGTGGATGTTGGGCTTCACTTTCGTTTTACCCAACCTACATTTTTCAACCAAACTCAACATTAATAAATTTTTATTGGGCTTCACTTTCGTTTTACCCAACCTACATTTTTCAACTAAACTCAACATTAATAAATTTTTGTTGGGTTTCACTTTCGTTTTACCCAACCTACATTTTTCTAAACCCAACATTAATAAATTTTTATTGGGTTTCACTTTCGTTTTACCCAACCTACATTTTTCAACCAAACTCAACATTAATAAATTTTTATTGGGTTGCACTTTCGTTTTACCCAACCTACATTTTTCAACCAAACTCAACATTAATAAATTTTTGTTGGCTTTCACTTTCGTTTTACCCAACCTACATTTTTCAACCAAACTCAACATTAATAAATTTTTGTTGGGCTTCACTTTCGTTTTACCCAACCTACATTTTTCAACCAAACTCAACATTAATAAGGTGGATGTTGGGTTGCACTTTCGTTTTACCCAACCTACATTTTTCTAAACCCAACATTAATAAATTTTTATTGGGTTGCACTTTCGTTTTACCCAACTACATTATTTGATATACTTGGAATTTTATTCAAACAAAAGCTTTTATTTCCTCTATTAATTTATCAATTTCTGCCTCTAAACTAAAATAATGAACACCAGCTCTCACACAATCTGGATCGAGAATAGTTCTTACCATAATTTCCTGGTTTTCTAAATATTCAACTAACTCTTGATGCGACTTACCATTGGTTAACTGAAAAGAAACTAATCCTGCTTCTGGCGCTGCTGTGCGTAAACATTTAACTTCAGGAATTTGACTTAAACTTTCCCATAAATATTTACTCAATTCTTTAATTTTTTCATATCTTTCTGTTGCAGTTCCCCATTGATTATGAAAAGCGATCGCTGCCCTTAAACCAGAATATAAAGGATAAGCAGAAGTAGCAATTTCATAACGTCTACCATCAGGTTGCCAACTAATTGGTTTACCACTTTTATCTTTCAAAATACCCCGCCAACCAATAAAAGTAGGGCTTAAATTTTCCCTGGCTTTAGCACTTACATAAAGACCTCCTAAACCTTCTGGTCCACATAGCCATTTATGACCAGTAAAGGCATAAAAATCAACTTCTGTTTCTGCTAATTTTAAAGGTAAAACTCCTACAGATTGAGCAGCATCAACTAATACTTTAATTGGCGATGGAAATAAATGATGACATGATTTAGCAATTTCTTCTAATGGTAAAACTTGACCTGTATTCCACAAAAGATGACTAATTACTAATAATTTTGTATTAGGACGTAAATTTTCAGTAATTACTTCTACAGGATTTCCTTCATTTAAAGTTGCCATTATTGGGCAAGTAGAAACTTCTATATTAAAACGTCTTTTAATTTCATTTATGGTAGCAATAACTCCCGGATGTTCACAGTCAGAAAGTAAGAGATGATCTCCTGGCTGCCAATCTATACCCCAAAGTGCAATATTACAACCTACAGTAACATCTTCTGTCAAAGTAATAGTATCACGAGAAACTCCTAATTCAGTAGCGATCGCCCCTCTAATTAAAGCTGTTTGATTTTTCATCCAATCAGCAACTTTTCCACAAAAAGGTCCGAGATTTTGTATTTTTTGATAAGAATTATAAATTGCCTGTAAAGATACTTCTGGCATCGGTCCTTGACCACCATAATTAAAATAAATTTTATTAGCTAAAGCCGGAAATTTTTGTCTATGACTTGACAATTGGGAAAGATTCTGTTCCATAAAATCATTAAAATTTAATCATACATAAAATTTTGCCTTAATAATTGTATCATAAATCTTAAGTTCCTTATATTCAATTCTGTTAGGATTTTAACCAGATTTAATTAATGGATAATTGATAATACCAATTACCATAAACTTTGCCATGTTTTTATTTTCTATTTATAAATATTATTTATTCGAGGAAATTCTTAATATTTGCTAATTCTGGTTATTAATAAAAGTGATTTTTCGAGCTTCTATAGTAAAACTTTCAGCCTTCAGAATAAGTTATTTTTTTGAATAATTTTATACTCTCCAGTTATTAATTATTAATTAATAACTAATAATTCTTATTTAACAAAATTCTGGTTCCCCAATTTGCCAATACTCTCTGTAAAGCTTCCACTTTAACTGGTTTACTAATATAATCATCCATACCAGTTTGGAAACAAATTTCGCGATCGCCCTCCATAGCTCCAGCAGTCATTGCCACAATAATAGGTCTTTTACTTAACTCTTTGCCATACTTTTCCCGGATATGTGTTGTTGCCTCCAAACCTCCCATTTTTGGCATTTGTATATCCATCAAAATCAAATCATAAGTTGCTTTTTCTAAAGTTGCCAAAGCTTCCAAACCATTATTAGCCACATCACAGAAATAACCCATTAATTCTAACATTGACAATGCCACCTTTTGGTTAACAATATTATCTTCAACCAGTAAAATTTTTAAAGGTAGTCGTTTCCCTAAATTTTCATCAGTAGTTACCTGTATTTCATCTTGAACCTGGATTGTTTGACTAGCAAAAATTTGCATCAGCACATCATATAATTGATTTAGTTTAATCGGCTTACTTAACCAAGCTTGGAAATTTGCTTTTGCGTCTTCTATAGAGAAATTAATCGAAGTTAACATCACTAATGGTAATGTTTTAAATTGAGGAAACTCGCGAATTTTAGCAGCTAAAGTCATACCATCCATTTCCGGCATTTGTAAATCTAGAATAGCCAAATCAAAATCTTGACTTTTCATCAACAAATCCAAAGCTTTTACACCACTATCTACTTCTGTAGAAATCATATTCCACTTTTCAGTTTGTATTTTTAAAATAAGTCGATGAGTAGGATTATCATCAATTATTAATACTTGTTTACCAGCAAGTTGAGGCAAAGGATTTTGATAAGGTTTAGGAACACTAGGAGCAACTGTAGTTAGAATTGTAAAATGAAACGTTGAGCCAACAGTAGTAGAATTTCCAGAGACCAAATTATTTTGATTCTTAACTACAGGAGTTCCAGCTACATTCCCCCCACTTTTTGCCCACATTTGTCCACCCATCATTTCGCATAGTTGCTTACTAATAACTAACCCCAAACCTGTACCGCCATATCTGCGAGTAGTGGAGGAGTCTACCTGAGAAAAAGGTTGAAATAGTCGCTTCATACCTTCTTCTGGAATACCAATACCAGTATCTCTAATCGCAAAATGAATTTGGTGGGTAGGAGATTGAGAATAATCGGGATTAAGTTCTTCAGCAGTGATATTTATTACTATTTCTCCAGATTCAGTAAATTTAATTCCATTACTAATTAAATTAACTAGAATTTGACGCAACCGAGCTGCATCTCCCATAATTGTCAAAGGAGTAGAATCATCTATCATATATGCTATTTCTAGTCCTTTATTTGCAGCTTGAAGAACTAGCAAATCTAAACAAGATTCTACACATTCTTGTAAATCAAAAGCTTTGTTTTCTAACTCTAACTTATTAGCATCAATTTTTGAGAAATCAAGAATATCATTAATAATAACGAGTAAATTATCTCCACTATCACGAAGAATTTCCACAAATTTTCGTTGTTGGGGACTAAGATTGGTATCTAACAGTAAAGTTATCACCCCAATTATGCCATTCATAGGCGTGCGGATTTCGTGACTCATATTGGCCACAAATTCTGATTTCAGCTTGGCTAATGATTCAGCTTCTTTTAAGGCCACATCTAATTGCTGATTTTTTTCTTGTAATTCTGCTGCTATTTGGACTGTTTCTTGCTGAGATTTGGCCACTTCTTGAATATGTAGTTCAACCTGTCTAACTGCTGGTCGAAATACAAATAGTCCTTCTGACAAAAGCAGTAATATAGAAATTACTAATAATAAATCTTCAGTTTGTCTACTTTGCTGAACTTTTTTCTGGGCTTCAGCATCATATTGAAAGACAATTTTATTCATCCGAGGCAGAAAATTTGCCTCATTTTTCAGAATTATTTCTATATAAGAATTAATATTTTTCTCTGTTGAATTTGAGTTAATAGTTATTAGCAAACTTTTTGCAGCTCCAACCATTTCTTGGTAATATTGTTCCATTTCAGTAAACATTTGTTTTACTGTAGGACTATTATTATTAGCAGGTAATCCTAATTCTGAATCTCCCCACTGCAGTCCTTCGTGGGAACGTTGGAATAACTTTAAGACATCTTTTAATTCTTGTTGTCTTTGTTTTTTAATTTCTGGATTCTGGCTCAACTGGATTGCTAATGAAGCTTTAGTAAGTTTTTGACTAAGCATTCTTTGGCGACCTGCAATATTAATTACCCGAGAGCTAGCAAATTGATATTTTAGGGATTTTTCTGCTAGAATTTGAGCAACTACAAATAACCCTGCAATTACACTAAGTCCGGCAATATAAAGTACAGTCAGATGGTGAGTTGGAGATGGCTTTTGTGTTCTTTCTAACATTTTTATTGTTATAATTAACTCTGTTGATATTCGATTATTTGATCATTATAAATATTTGTTATTTTTGATCCAGTTACTTTTTGAGGAAAGAGGGAATAGGGAAGAGGGAATAGGTATGGAAGGAAATGGATAATTAATAATTAATAACTAATAATTAATAATGGATAATCAGAGGTTTAAGTCTTTTTCTTTAAATGGATAGTAAGTATTCAGTTGTCAACTAACCTCCTACCTAGAACCTGTAGTAACAGAAGAGTGCTTTTAGTTTTAGATAAAAGCTTGACTAATTGAACCAGAATTAAATATGTAAGTATTTAGCTATTAGCAGTTAGCTAATAGCCGAGCCAACATACAAGACTGATTAAAATTAGCGGACGATATTTTTCTTTAGATTTCACTTTTTGGATATTAATTTATTCTTCTAAACAGGATAAGTTAATAACTCATAGCTGTTAGAAAAGCTCTTCTGAAAAAGGCTAACTGATAGCTGAGGGCTAAATGCTTACTTAAATATTAACTACAAAAGCTGGCTTTAAAGCCTATATTCCATTGATAATTTCTCCTTTTACTGAGAGCTGACAGCTAATAGCTGAATGCTTACATTAGAGTGTTGCATATTTAGTATATTTATAGGATTAATTATAGTTTTATAGCAAAAGGAAGTGAAATATAAAATGTAGCAACTCAATTATATCATAATTAATTAGAGATAATGAAAATTATCCATTATAATTTAATAATATATTCATGCTTGGTTAAATACTCTCGGCTTTAACTAGAGGTAATTATTCATTATCCATTCCAATGTAAGCATTTAGCTATTAGCCATCAGCTCTCAATAAATCCTATTTAAACTTGAAAATTTATTGAAATATATAACCTTTAAAGTCGGCTTTGATAGTAAGATTATATTTCCCTTAACTAATAAAGATTTTATTTAAAACTAAAATAAATAGCTAACTGATGACTGCTAATTGCTAATTGCTTACATTGTAATTTTTTGACTAAAAAGAAAGTCATAATTCAAACAACTGCTATTAAATTCCAGACTCACCAACTAAATAATTAATGTTTATAACTGACTCTCAGCTACTCTCTTTTCAACGTTGTTCCAGAAAAGCATTTTTAGATGTTTATGGAAACTGGAAACAACAAGAATCTCCCACTGATTTTCTCCAGAAACTCATTAGAGATAGTTCGGAATTTAGAGCTAGCATTATTAATAATTATAACTATCAAGAACCAGACTATCCTCACGGAAATTTAATTGCCGGATTAAAAGCTACAGAACTATTAATGACAGAAGGTGTTGATGTTATTTACAAAGGCATATTAATGATACAGAAATCTGCCATAAAATTAGCTCCACAAAATCAAATACAGAATCATAATTTTCCAGCAATTAATTTTGTCAGTCATCCAGATTTATTGATTAAACAACCAGGAGATTCTCGGTTTGGTAATTGGATTTATATTCCCACAGATATTAAGTTGAGCAAACGTCCTAAATTAGAGTATCAAATAGTTGGTGCTTTCCATGCTCAAATATTAGGTAATATTCAAGAATGTTTGCCAGAAACTGCTAGATTAATTCTCCGCACAAAAAGATTATATGAAGTTAATTTAACACAGCGACTTGAGCAAATGCAGAAAACTATTTCTGAGTTAATTAATATGCTGCAAAATTGTCAAGAACCAGAAGTATTTATTTCTCGGCAAAAATGTCATTTTTGCACTTGGTATAATAGCTGCCATGCTGTTGCAGAAACTCAAAAACATTTATCTCTTTTACCGGGAGTTACATCTAATAGATATAGTGTGTTGAAGAGCTTAAATTTAACAAATTTAGAATCTTTAAGTAAAACTAATCCTGATGATTTAGAATGTCACCCAGAATTTGCCGATGGAGTCGGAGTACAAGTTGTTCAACAAGCTCAATCTGTTTGGGAAAATAAAGTAATTCTGAGAAATAGAAACTTGACCGAAAAAACAGACAATCAAACTTTACCAATTGTTTTTAATCCATTAAATAAGTTAGTCAATGCACCAGTAGAATTATATTTCGATATTGAAGCTCAACCAGATATTAACCTAGATTATTTACATGGTGTTTTGGTAGTTGATAAACGCTATAACACAGAAAAATTTTATGTTCATTTAGCCGAAAATCCTCTAGATGAAAAATTAATTTGGCATCAATTTTTAGACTTAGTATGGAAATATCCTATCGCTCCAATATATCACTTCTGTGAATATGAAATTAAAACAGTAAAAAGATTAGCTAAACTCTATCAAACTCCAACTTACCTATGGAAACCATTATTAAAAAGATTTGTAGATGTTCATCAAGTTATTACTCAAACTATTACATTGCCCATAGAAAGTTATGCTCTCAAAAATATTGCCCGTTGGTTAGGTTTTGAATGGCGAAACCCCGAAGCTAATGGTGCTCAATCTGTTTGTTGGTATGAACAATGGTTAAAAACAGGCGATCGCTCTTTATTAGATGAAATTATTACTTATAATCAAGATGATTGTTATGCTACTTATTATATTAAAGAATGGTTGTCAAAGTTTAATGAATAATGAATAATTAATAATTAATAATTGAGGATAAAAATTACAGCATATTCCATCTTAGCATGGTACAGATATGACAGCCTAGAAGACTATTTTACAGAGGTTTTATAATTAATATTTGCACAACATAAACTTAGAATATGCTGTATTTCTAATTAGGGCTTGCTGAAAAAGTGTTTTTAGGAGATGGGGTGATAGAGTGGTAGGGTGATGGAGAGTAAACTTTTTTGCCCAAATCTTGCACAAAATTCTAGCTTTTTGAACATGAATAGCTAGAGCAAAAAGAAAACAATTTCCTCAATATTTTCTTTCTAAAAAGGTCAAAAATTTAGAATATTTGGTTGACATGAGCCAGAAAAATTAAGGGATAATGCTTTCTCCTACCTTCTCTAAATTCCACATTTATCCTGACTTATTCCCTGACCAGAGACTTTATTCAGCAAACCCTAATTGTTAATTATTAATTATTGAAAATAGCCATAAGAATTGCCAAATATGAACAACAAAAAAAATCCCATATATCAATACTTAATTTTTACCTTAATTATTTGCTTATTTATTATTGTAACTACAGCCATAGTTATTAAATCAATGACTCAAGCAAGTATCCCTAAAATAACTTTTTTAGGAGAGGTAAATTTTCCCACAGGTTTCAAATTTAAAAATACAGAACTAGGCGGACTTTCTGGCATAACCTATAATCCAGAAAAACAAATTTATTATGCTATTTCTGATGACCGTAGCAGTAAAGCACCAGCTAGGTTTTATACTCTAAAAATTGACCTAAAACCAGATAAAATATCAGAAGAAACTGTAACCTTTATAGATGTCACAACTTTATTAAATGAAACAGGTCAACCATTTCCTTCCTTGAGTATTGACCCAGAAGGAATTACTTTTAACAAAACTAATTTATTTATCTCTTCTGAAGGAGATAAAAAACGTCAAATACAACCATTTATTAGAGAATTTTCTCTAGAAGGTAAACAAATACGAAACTTGCCAATTCCCGAAAAGTTTCTCATCGAACCTGAAACTGGAATCAGAAATAATATGGCTTTAGAAAGTTTAACTATTACCCCTAGTCAAAAATATCTCTTTACTGCCACAGAAAATGCTTTACTTCAAGATGGTGCAGCAGCAACTATTTCCAATGGTAGTTATTGTCGAATTTTACAGTATAATTTAATTGAAGATCAGCCAGAAAAAGAATTTCTATATATCACAGAACCTATTATTTCTAAATCTAATAATTCAAGTAAATTTCAGACTAATGGTTTAGTAGAATTAATAGCATTAGATGATACTCATCTCTTAAGTTTAGAAAGGTCTTTTTCTCTAGACACTGGAAATGTAATTAAACTATTTCAAATTAACTTGTCAAATGCAGATAATATTCAACAAATTAATAGTTTAAATACTCAATTTAATAATATTTCTCCCGTACAAAAAGAATTACTCTTAGATTTGAGCAGCCTAGAATTAATTTCAGATAATATAGAAGGCATGACTCTTGGCCCAACTTTAGCCACTGGTCGGCGATCGCTCATCCTAATCAGCGATAATAACTTTAATCCTCTACAATTGACTCAGGTTCTGATTTTCAGCACCAACCTCTAGTTACTGGAGAGTACAAAGTTCTCCTAAAAGATGATTTGCTTTTAAGGCTGAAAGGATTACTGGAAAGTGCTTACAGCACCTACAGTCATAAATAAAAAGTTTCCAATCTTTAAGATAGCTGAAAGCCTTAGCTAGCAATATTTATTCCTAGAACTTTGCACTGTTCAGTCTATTTATTAAAATCAACATTCAAAATTTAAAATTTCAAAGTAATATAAAGCTGGCCGACACAAACAAGAAACCAGGTTTATGAGCTAAATCATTCTTCTCAAAATCAGGAAACTTTGTGGATAAACCCTGTTTCTGCCTAGGTTCTCAAAGATTCAAAAAAAAATTTCCAGAAATGCTTGACAAATAAAAAAGAATACGCAACAATAGTATATGGCATGGAGAAAGGGACTGTAGTTCAATTGGTTAGAGCACCGCCCTGTCACGGCGGAAGTTGCGGGTTCGAGCCCCGTCAGTCCCGTAAAAAACGAAAAAATAACAAATTAAAGACTTGTTATTCTTTAAATTATCCACCATTCCCCAACTTTTAGTAGGGGAATTTTTTTTGACTCAGAACTTTGTATTATCCAGTTATATCAAATCTGCTGGCATAGGAGAATAAAATCCCACCATCAGTATTGGAGAAAATTATTAGTTTGTAGAGGGTTTGGAGACCAAACCCCTACGGTCTTGAATTATACCAATACTAACGGATTTAATATTATCTGACCATGTAAGTAGGGTTTGCGCTCAAAAGTCTTTTTTTCAGGGGAGGAGTCAGAATCCAGAATCCAGGAGGAATGAGAATCATAGAAGAGGTAACTAAAAGAATCTTCCTTCCCTTAATTTTCTACCCCTATCTTTACTTACTTGCCCAAAATCCTAGAATGCATGATTTTTTGGGAACCGTACTGGGCTCGCCTAAAAGCTGGTACTTTAATTAGTGCAATAGATTTTTGTTGGGTTGAGGAACGAAACAAGGGCAAAAATCTTTCTCCCCTATGGACGTTGCATGCAACGTCCCTACTCCCCCACTCCCTAATGCACATTTTTAGGTGAAAAGATTATAGAAAGTTGGCTTGAGATTGCTTTCGGTCCGGAATGCTACGCAAACACGATCGTTGGCAATGAAAAATAATCATGCACTATTTTCAGTGAAACAGTCCAGTAGTATACTGTTCCCAGTTAAGTGTTCCCTATTCCCTAGCAAAAATAATGAATCTGAAAATCTTACCTGGTCATAGTTTTCCCATTGGTGCTACTGTCTGTAAAACTCCCAAAGGAGTCAACTTTTCTATTTACTCCAAAAATGCCACAGCAATAGAATTACTACTATTCGATAAACCATTAGCAGCTAAACCAGAACGAGTAATTTTACTAGACCCAAAACAACACAAAACCCATCATTACTGGCACATTTTTATTTCTGAGATTGGAGCCGGACAAATATATGCTTATCGAGTTTATGGACCATTGAACCCAGAAAAAGGTCATCGGTTTGATGGGACAAAAGTATTACTCGATCCTTACGCTAGAGTCGTAGTAGGACAAGAAAAATATAGTCGTGAAGCTGCGATGGGTGATGGTGATAATTGTGCTTACGCTCTCAAAGCGGTAGTAGCAGACCCAACTACTTATGACTGGGAAGACGATCAACCTTTGGAAACCCCTTATGCTATCACAGTTATTTATGAAATGCACATTGGTGGATTTACTCGTAATCCTAATTCTGGTGTTACTCCCGAAAAACGCGGTACTTTTGCTGGATTAATCGAAAAAATTCCTTATCTCCAAGAATTAGGAATTACTGCAGTAGAATTATTACCTGTACAACAATTTGATGAACAAGATGTGCGCGAACCTCTAATTAATTATTGGGGTTATAGTCCGATCGCTTTTTTTGCTCCTCACCACAGTTATAGTTCTCGCCAAGATGTTTTCGGACCGATGAATGAGTTTCGAGATATGGTGAAAGCTTTGCATAAAGCAGGAATAGAGGTGATTTTGGATGTGGTGTTTAATCACACTGCGGAGGGTAATGAAAAGGGACCGACTGTTTCTTTCCGGGGGTTGGAAAATTCGACTTACTACATTTTGGAAGCGGATGATTCTAATTTATACACCAATTATAGTGGTTGTGGCAATACTTTCAATACTAATAATCCTTTTGTACATCGTTTAATTGTTGACTGTCTTGCTTACTGGGTGAGGGAAATGCACGTGGATGGATTTCGGTTTGATTTAGCATCTGTTATGTCTCGGAGTGTGACTGGAGACCCGTTAGAAGATCCTCCCGTTTTGTGGGCAATTGAGTCTGACCCAATTTTGGCAGGAACTAAGATTATTGCGGAAGCTTGGGATGCAGCAGGACTTTATCAGGTAGGGTCGTTTATAGGCGATCGCTTTGCCGAATGGAACGGACATTATCGAGATGATGTGCGTCAGTTTGTTAAGAGCGATGCCAAAATAATTGATAAGTTGGCAGCTAGAATTATGGGTAGTCCTGATATTTATCCTCAACCAGACCGAGAACCAAATCATAGTATTAATTTTATTACTTGCCATGATGGTTTTACTTTAAATGATTTAGTTTCTTATAATGAGAAACATAATGAGGCAAATTGTGAGGATAACCGAGATGGTGCTAATGATAATTTTAGTTGGAATTGTGGAATTGAAGGAGTTGCAAATTCACAGGAAATTGAGCTATTAAGACTGCGACAAATCAAGAATTTTTTCACTATCTTATTTTTTTCCCAGGGTACACCAATGATTTTGATGGGAGATGAAGTCAGACGAACTCAATTGGGTAATAATAATGGTTATTGTCAGAATAATGAACTTAGTTGGTTTGATTGGAGTCAAATTGACAAACAAGCTGATTTATTAAGGTTTGTCAAAGGGATTATTAATTTTACCCAAGAGTTAGAAATTATGCGAGTAGATCGGGTTTTAGAAACTGTGGGAGCAGGGACTCCAGAATTATCTTTGGTCACAGAGGAACAGAAAGTTAATCCGAGTGAAGTACCTAATATTAGTTGGCATGGAGTACGTTTGGGTGAACCTGACTGGTGGGAAGATTCTCGGAGTTTAGCTTTTAGTTTAAGGTATCCAGGACAACCTTCTGCTATTTCCCAGGAGCAGAAAGGAGGTGAGTATTTTCATATTATGTTAAATGCTTATTGGAAACCTCTAATGTTTGAGTTACCACCTTTGGAAAAGGGGAAAAGTTGGTATTTGATTATTAATACAGCTTTTTCCTCTCCTAGAGATTTTAATAATTTGGATGCAGCGATCGAGGTTATTGGTATTAGGTATCGGGTTGAACCGCGATCTGTTGTGGTTTTGATGGCGAAATTAGGTGGTTCAGTAGTCAATTGTTTCAGCTAACGTGTAGGTTGGGTTGAGGAACGAAACCCAACATGAGTGGATTGTTTCTTCTTAAATGGTGCATTACTTTTTGATTGTATCTAGACAAGGAAGACAAGGAAGACAAGGTAGCAAGAGAGAAAATCTAATGCACTATTTTAGGTGAAACAATCCACTACTAGACTATCGTATTTATGCTTAGAAAAAAAAATCGGTAAGTTCACGGATGACATTTTTAATTATCCTGAATTATCTTTGTTATTAAGGGAATTAAAATTTATAACTATACTATATTTATTGTCTGATCATAAAAATATTAGAAAGTAACAATTATATCAAATCCGGATAATCAGTGATAAAAAAACTTTTTCTTTTTGAACCAATTTTCTCTTCTGCCTCTCCCCTTTGAAAGGGGTGAGGAAGGATTACCTCTACCTTCCTCTAAAGTGTAACTATTCAACCGGAATTTTTTTTACTTTCCTTGCTTATAAAATAAAAAATCAGACTGAATATCTAACTCTGAAGGCGTATCTACCAACAATCACCTTCTAGGAGAAAGAAAAATGTTTGTAGCTAACTATATCACAGAACTTACGCAAAGCAACGGAATTTCCTCATTGCGGGAAACAGCGAAGCAATCTCAAATTTCTAAAACTCCTTCATCATGGGTAAGTCCTGATCTTAATCAAAAATCAGAAAAATCTAATTTTTTATCCCCAAATCTTGTTTTTATTGACTCACAAATTGACAATTATCAATTCTTAATTTCTGGAATTTATGCAGGAACAAATATAGTTGTTATTCCTGAAAATAAAGACGGAATAGAAGTTATTACAACTAACATAGAAAAATATACAAATTCTTGCCAAAAATTAGATGCAATTCACATATTTTCCCACGGTAGTCCTGGGAGTTTAAAATTAGGGAATATATTTCTCAATCAAGACACTATTAAACTTTACGAAAATCAGATTCAAAAATGGCAAACTGCACTAAATAAAACCGCAGATATTTTACTTTATGGTTGTAATGTTGCAGTCGGAATAGGTAAAAACTTTATCCAAAAATTACATCAACTAACTCAAGCAAATATTGCAGCTTCACTTAATCTTATAGGTGCTGCTCCTGGAAATTGGAAATTAGAATTTGCTACCGCAAAAATTACAACTCCTCAAGTATTAAAACCAGAAACAATGGCTGGTTATCATGGTACTTTCAACAGCAATACAGTAAATTCTATAACTGGCGATCGCTCAGATAATTTACTCAAAGGTACATTAGATAACGATCTGATTAATGGTTTAAGTGGTAACGATACTTTAAAAGGTGCTACTGGTGACGATACTCTTAACGGTGGCGGTGGCAAAGATAGAGTAAATGGAAACGTAGGTAATGACAAACTTAATGGTAATGGAGGTGATGACAGACTTAACGGTGGTGATGGCAATGATACTGTTAACGGTGGTGATGGCAATGATTTTATCAATGGCAATGGAGGTAATGATTTCCTAACTGGTAGACAGGGTAACGACATTATTAAGGGTGGAAGTGGTAAAGATACAATTAATGGCGGTAGTGGTAAAGATATTATCAATGGCAATAGAGGTAATGATTCTTTAATTGGGGGACGGGGTGATGATTTCCTAATTGGTGGTAAAGGAAATGATATTCTTAAAGGTGGGAGTGGTCGAGATGTTCTCAATGGCGAACAGGGAACAGATACTTTAATAGGTGGTAGTAGTAGCGATCGCTTTGTCTTTGATATTGGCAGTCAATTTAACCTGACTGATATGGGTTCCGATATTATTACAGATTTCAATAATGCTGAATTAGACAAAATAGTTTTAGATAAAGATACCTTTATCAGTTTGAGTAGTGCTGTTGGGGATGGTTTCAGTGTTGCAGAAGAATTTGCTGTGGTTGACAGTAATGCAGCA
Source organism: Okeania sp. (assembly GCF_035285525.1). Classification (GTDB taxonomy): domain Bacteria; phylum Cyanobacteriota; class Cyanobacteriia; order Cyanobacteriales; family Microcoleaceae; genus Trichodesmium. The sequence continues at coordinate 18,444 of NZ_JAYKGW010000124.1, forward strand.
GCAGCGACTAGCAGCGCGAAGATAGTTTATAATGCTGCTAATGGTCAACTTTTCTATAACTCTGATGGTACAACTGATGGTTTCGGTGATGGTGGTTTGTTTGCAACTTTAGAAAATCAAGCAAACTTACAAGCTGAAGATTTTGTATTAACATCTAATTCTACACCAACACCTGCACCAACTCCAACTCCCGATCCCGATCCTACACCTACACCAACACCTGCACCAACTCCCGGTCCAGAACCTATCCCTGCTGACATTACCAGTGAGGTTATTAAATTTACTCCCTCAAATACTGAAGCAGAAATAGCAGCTCAGGGAGGACCCAGTATTGAAATTGGCACTCAAACTATTTATATTGGTACTTGGCAAAAGTCGAGTAATAATCAAGACCCCATTATTGCTAGCTTCGACGACACTAACCCTGATAATAACTGGTTAAGAACAGATTATGAAACCACAGGAGCAGATGGTCGTGGTCAAGGTTTATTTTGGGATGGAGACGACTTATATGTAGTTTTTACTACCGATGGCACTCAAGGAGATGCAAGTGAAGATTTTCGGCGTGCTGCCAGTGATGCTACCCAGTCTTGGTTACGCAGTTATGGTCAAGGTGGTGGTCGCAAAGTAAGTGTTGTTGCTAGGATAGATGAAGTAACAGGAGAAATGACAGATGCTGCATTTTTCTCAGCACTATTGAGCAGTGGTGATAGTAATACTTTGACTGTTACCGATTTATATATTAATTCTGGTAATAATTTAGTTGTGGAAGCTAGTTCTTTCTTTTCGCCACGGAACCCTGATGGTAGTCGGATGACTCAAGTAGATACAAACTTAGGTTCACCCTTTGATTATACATTGGAAATAACTCAGAGCTTAGATGAGGTAATTAGCACCGCTGCTGTTGGTTGGGAATAATACAGGACTTAGGCAAAGCAACACAATTTTGTCATGGCGCGACTCCCAGCGCAAGCGACAGCGTTTTGCGCTTCGCATTAACGCGCGTTAACGCTCCGCGACATGGAAAGCGCAGCATGACCTCAGGAAAGCAATCTCAAATCACCAAAACTCGTCGATTATGCGTAAGTCCTGTTTATATAAGAAGAGGTAATTATTAATTATCAATTGTTAATTATTAATTATTGAAAGTATCTTCCCGATTAACTTTGCTGCTAAAAACTAGGTTTCTCATACAGTAAATAAATCTAGTTTTTTGCAGCATTTTAACTAATTTAGATTAGTTATACTTGGAGATTTACAGATAATAGCTATCCTCTACTCCAGGAATCTACTCTTCCTCATTATTTTGATCTTCCATTCCATTTTCAACGTTAATTTGCCTCAGATGAATATGTTTATGTCCTAAGTGGATGACAAATTCATCTCCTGGTTTTAGTCCCATTTCATCTGTATAGTTAGCTCCTATTACTAACTGTCCATTTTTATGAACACAAGCACGATAAGTTGGCGCACGTCCTCTTCCATCCTTAGTATCTCTTTCATATAATTTCACCCCTTTTGCCTGTAAAATTGCATCGTAGAATTTGCCAAGATTTACTCGTTTCTGCTGATCTTTTGTAGTTGTATAATACCCGCAAGCAATAGCAGTATCTTTCTTCGACTTATGGGAAAGTTCTTTAACTCTTTTCAACAATGCCTTACCTGTCAGTGGAGTCTCTAATAGTTCTGAAACATTTGATTTTTCTGTTGTTGTTTTTGCCATTTTCTCCATCTAAGTTAAAATATTCATTCATAAAACTCTAACACTTATACCATCTAATATCAAGTCTATTTAATCTTTTATTTTAATATTTTATCTAATCAGCATTCAGCCATCAGCTATAAGCTATAAGATAGCTATTGCATTTAGTTTTATTCATAAAAGCTTTATTATTCAGAAATTTTATTTTACTACAAAAACCAGTTTTCAAGTCCATATTCATTGTCAACCTCCTCCTTAAGGTTGAGGTTTTGCTGAAAGCTGACTCCTAATAGCTGAATGCTTACAAAAAAGCCAATGTGCTAATTATTACACCTTACTGAATAGTTAACTGTTTAATGAATTTATCTTTATGTAAATCTTGATTCAAATAATTTAAACTAATTTTTTCTCCAGCAATATATCCAAAGGAAAAACCTAAATCACTATTCACTACAGTTGATTTCTGAGTTTTACATTTTACACCTTCTTGTTTTAAATATGCTTGAATAGCTAAATTATGTTTTTCAAACATTGAGCGGACAACTATCGCAGATGTTGAATTATCATTATTACCATCACCAAGAATACCTTTAGTTTCCATATTTTTTCGTCGTTCCTCTAATCTCTGTCTTAATCTAGTGGCACATCCCACCCGAAAAGCATTAATAAAAGCTCTTCCTTTACCTTTATGTTGTTTAACTAATTTATTAACTACAGTAGTTAAATATTCATAAACTGACCGAGAAACTGTGATATTAGTTTCTGTCCCTACTAATCTCATTTCACCAGTTTTAGTAGAACGCATTGCTTGACATCCATTAGCACGAGCAATTCCTGCTAAAATCCACATTTTCCAGGTTACATAACGACCTGTTTTATCAACAATACCTTTAGTAATATCTTCATCTTTATCTTCTCCTAAGTCTACTACAGATAAATTATATCTGGCTAATAATTCTGCTGCTTTTTCTGCTGCTAATGCAGCTTCATGTTCATTAGGCGAATTAGCAAGAGCTAAGAGTTTACTAATTTTTTCTAAAAGATTACTATCGACCATTGATTTAACTTGAAAATAGGGCTTACTGAATAATGGATAATGGATAATTGATAATTATCTCTGTTTAAAACCTATGCTTTATCAACATCTTTACTTAACATAAAACTTGACAAAAGAGAGAAGTTATGTATTTATCATCGAATGGGGATTCTGGGAGAGTAAACATATTTAATTAGAGACTTTTCTCCCTCCATCTCCCCACCTCCCTACCCCCCATCTACAAGATTTTAGGAGTTCTTGATCAGGGATTAGGTTGAAAACCGAGAAGATTGAACCAAGTGCCCAAATCTTAGTTAAAAGTCTGGATAAAAGCTCATAAATTAACCTTAGCACTATTGAGCCATATCTACATTTTTTGCCATATAATTGTTTTATCGGTAGATAATATCATGTCCGTTGGTATCGGAGCGTGTAAAAACTGGAGAAATATCTACCTTCTATAAGGTTTTTTTTCTTCTCTTAAAGCTTATTCCTTCTTCCTTATTCCTTACCTTCTCGTTGGCAATACCGATGCTACCGGACATGATATAACTCAAGTTCCTAGTTCTTGTACTGCACTTCTGTGATTGAAAATATTGTAAGTAGTAGTGCCAAACCAATGTCCTAAAAACTTACATTTTTTCAAACCCTAAAAAAGTACCAGCTTTTGTGTTGAAGCGAGGGGAAAAAGTGAGAATTTTTGGGCTAACTATGGCAGAAAAATTACTCTGACTATTATGAACGACCACCTTTTCTATAACTTCCATTTGTCTTGACTCTGTAGGGACGTTTCGCTGCGCGACATGAAACGCATTTTTGTTATGCAACATCCCTACTGTCGCCAGTCTGAAATGAAAACCTCTGTCAAATAAATTCAGGTATGTAGCGTTTCCAAAGTTAATTAGGAGATTTTATCTAACCGGGTTTGGTCTCCAAATCCCATTTTTATTTGAGTTGGAAAACTAAACCCCGACAACTTTTTTTTTCACAAATTATTTAGGATTACTATAGCTGATAAGTTAATACTAAAAGCTGATAGTTTAGTTAAACTTAAATAGGACTTACACGGGAGGAACCCGGTTTCTACGACCAATGTTGTTTTAAACTGTAAACGTCTATGAGAAACCGGGTTTCTGGGTTGATAACTGAATACTAAAAGCTAATAGCTACTTAAACTTTAAACTTATACCTAATCAGCATTTTTTCTATACCAATCAATTGTATTCTTCAACCCTTGTTTAAAATCTACCTCAGCAACAAAGCCAAACTTTTCCTTAGCTTTTTCTGTATCTAAACATCTTCTTGGTTGACCATTAGGTTTATCAGTTTCCCAAACTAACTCTCCCTCAAAGTCCATTAACTCACAAATTAACTCTACTAAATCACGAATTTTTACTTCATAATTAGTTCCTAAATTAATAGGATAGGACTCATTATAAAATTGAGTTGCCATAACAATAGCCCTAGCAGCATCTGTAGAATATAAAAATTCACGACTTGGACTACCATCACCCCAAACCGGAAATTTTTTATCCCCTCTTTGTTGAGCTTCATATACTTTCCTAATTAAAGCAGGAATTACATGAGAACTTTTAGGGTCAAAATTATCTTCTGGTCCATACAAATTTACAGGTAAAAGATAAATACCATTAAAATTATACTGTTGACGATAAGCATCTAATTGAACTAAAAGAGCTTTTTTAGCAATACCATAGGGAGCATTAGTTTCTTCTGGATAACCATTCCAAAGATCTTCTTCTTTAAAAGGAACCGGAGTAAATTTTGGATAAGCACATATGGAACCTACACAGACAAATTTTTCTACATTTGCTCTATAAGCACAATCAATTAATTGTGTCCCCATCATCAAATTATCGTAAAATAATTCAGCAGGTTTTTCCTTATTTAAACCAATACCTCCGACATGAGCAGCAAGGTGAATTATAATATCTTGTCCTTCAACAGCTCTTTGACAAGCTTCCAAAGTTCTAAGGTCATAATCACGGGATCTAGGTATAGAAATTTTATCAGGATTAGCTCCTGCTTTCTGAAGTTGGTCTACAACTTGACGTCCCAGAAAACCAGCTCCACCTGTTACCACAATATTCTTGTTTTCTAACTCTAATTTACTCATTAAAAACCTCCAAAATTAATACGAATTAGACTTTATTTCTGAGTATTGTAGTTGAAAATAAGTCTTCAGCTATAGCAATCTTAAATAGTGTAAGATTTGATCGTAGGGGTTTGGTTTCCAAATCCGTTGTAGAGGTTTGGTTTCCAAATCTCTTGTAGGGGTTTGGTTTCCAAATCCGTTGTAGGGGTTTGGTTTCCAAATCTCTTGTAGAGGTTTGGTCTCCAAATCCCTTAAAAGTTTAATGCTTAACCTAAGATTAAATAAACCCGCCCTAATGCACAAAGTTAGGCGTTTTAGTCCAGTAGGGAGGGTTGGGCAAGAATATTTATGCTAGTAAATCAAATTAAAGTTGGTTAATGTTGATAATGCCAAAATATGATGAAAAGCAATATAGCAATCCTAAATAAAATGTAACAATTCAAAGATTAGAAATAAATTCTGAAAATCTAGCCCATAATTTGTTATCTATTCCCTAATTATTAAAAGGTGACAAGACGTTTGACAAAAAAAATAGGATTGCTATATTATTTCCAAAAAGTTAAATTTTCCTAACTAATCAATTAGCCCAAAAATTCTAATCAAAACCACTGCCAACTATAGTAGATTTCTCTAAAGCTTTAATATCAGCATCAACCATCAAATGTACTAATTCTGTAAACGTAACTGATGGTTTCCAACCTAACTTTTCTTGTGCTTTTGTACAGTCACCAATTAATAAATCAACCTCAGCAGGACGTAAATAACGGGAGTCAAACTCTACATAATCTTGCCATTTTAGATTTACATGAGTAAAAGCTATATCTAGAAATTCCTTAATAGAATGAGTTTCATTTGTAGCAATTACATAATCATCCGCTTCCTCCTGCTGTAGCATCATCCACATAGCTCGAACATAATCCTTAGCATATCCCCAATCTCGTTTAGCGTCCAAATTACCAAGATAAAGTTTTTTCTGTTTACCTGCTACAATTCTAGCTACAGCACGAGTAATTTTACGAGTTACAAAAGTCTCACCTCGACGAGGACTTTCATGGTTAAATAATATACCATTACAAGCAAAAAGATTGTATGATTCTCGATAATTTATGGTTTGCCAGTGAGCATAAACCTTAGCACAAGAATAAGGACTCCGGGGGTAAAAAGGAGTAGTTTCTTTTTGAGGTACTTCCTGCACTTTACCAAACATTTCTGAGGAACCAGCTTGATAAAAACGAACTTCAATTCCAGTACGTTTTTGGTAGTCTCGAATCGCTTCGAGTAAACGTAGAGCGCCCATTCCTACCGCATCTACTGTATATTCTGGAGAATCAAAGCTAACCTTAACATGGGACTGGGCACCTAAGTTATATATTTCTACTGGCTTAACTTCTTCAATAATTCGACGTAGGGTAGTCCCATCAGTTAAGTCTCCGTAATGGAGAAATAACTGAGCATTAGGATTATGAGGATCTTGATATATATGGTCTATTCTATTTGTATTGAAGCTGGAACTACGTCTGATAATACCATGAACCTCATAATTTTTCTCAAGCAAAAGTTCACTTAAGTATGAACCATCTTGACCAGTAATACCAGTAATTAGCGCTCGTTTCCTTTCAGTCATTGCAGTTAATATTTACAAAGTATTGATTATGTTCTCGGCCTTCAGGACACCGATTTGCCTAACATATCGTCTTTTTACTATAACACTTACTCTTAATCCAGGTAGTTTTGATAAATTAGCTGAATGTTTGTCAGAAAAGAGGAAACAGGAAATCAAAAAGAAGAAAAACAACTGTGCCTTATAACTTCGGAAATTGCTAAAAGCTAGGTAATAATAAGGCTTTTAGCGAAGTTTACACTCTCAGCTCTTATTAATTTTTAATTAGGGTTGGCGTATGGAAATCTAAAAGTCTTTAAAGATAAAGCTTTTAGCATTTTTAGTCATGGAAAAAGTACCTGGTTTTCAGTTCTTCATAGTCAAAATTTTAGCATTTTAGGCAAGATAGGGACTGAAAATAAAGGGAAGATTATTCTGTACGGACGTTGCATCCAACGTCTCTCCTATAATCTCCATTTCTTCTGGATTCTGAATTCTGATTCCTATTCTTAACCACTCATAGTTTTGAGCGGAAGCCCTAATTATTAATTATTAATTATTAATTATTAATTATTAATTATTAATTATTAATTATTAATTATTAATTATTTAACCTATTTCATAAATTTGGGTTAGAGTTGCAATATTTGTGAAAATATTACTAACCTCTAACCCTAATAATAACTTTAGATAAGTTGAAATCTCTCAGCCTGAATTACAAAGAATTAGTAAGCACCGTTATTCTTAGGAAAAACAACAATACCAATTGTTTTAAAAATGATCCATATATCTATCCAAAAATTTCTGAAGTTAACATAGTAAAGGTCAATTTGCACCCTTTTGGGATAAGGAATATCATTACGACCAGAAACTTGCCACAAACCAGTAATACCAGGCTTAATAGTCAGAATCTTATCCATGTGATGACCATATTTCGGTAGTTCTTCAACCACTAATGGTCTCGGCCCTACTACACTCATATCACCTTTTAAAACATTCCAAAATTGAGGAAATTCATCTAAACTTGTAACTCTCAGAAATTTACCAACCCATGTAATTCGAGGATCATGTTTTAATTTAAAGTTTTCTGCAAATTCCTGGCGCAAATGAGGGTGTTTTTGGATAATTTCTCCTAACACCTCATCTGCATTTTGCACCATAGTTCTAAACTTTAAACAACGAAATAACTTTCGATTTTTACCTACTCTTTCTTGAACATAAAAAATAGGACCTGGGGAACTAAGTACAATTAGTAAACCTATCAGTAAGTAAAGAGGGGCAAATAATATTAAAATGGATAGAGAAAATAGGATATCAAACAATCGTTTAAAATGTCCTAGCTCTAGGCCATCTAGAAATCGACTTTTTTGTTTGTCTCTGGGGAGGAAAGGCTGAAAAGCTCGCCCTGTAAACCCTCTAATGACTTTACCAGAGATGAATTGGCTATTAGCAGTCATCTTACTCCTTGATTCACACCACACACAGTCCTGATCATAATGCCTATAGAGAAATACGAGGCAAATTTGGTAATGAAAAAGATGACTAATTTTAAATAAAGACGATTTTTCGGCTTTTGCCTAAGTTTTTCTGTATCTAATATATCGGAATTTTAAAAAAATTTTATAATTTAAAAATCAAAATTTACTATATAGTGTTGTCCCATTTTTTCAGGAAGTTGAAATTATGCAGTCACAATTGTAGAGTTAGCAGTCTCAATAATTATATTTTCAATGGCCTCAACCGATAAATTAGGATTAGCTTGTTTAACTAAAGCTACTACACCTGCAACATGAGGGGTCGCCATAGAAGTACCTGCTAAGAAACCATAAGAAGTACCTTTTACGGAAAGAGGTACAGGACCGTAGATATCTCCTGCATCTTTTGTGCTACCATCTCCTCCTGGAGCAACAACATAATCTAAAGGTTGGTTTCCAACTGTATTAGAGAAAGAAGAAAACTTCCCATCTTGTTCCACTGACCCAACTGCGATTCCGTACTCATCAGCTAATCTGGCTGGATAATCAGGACTACTGGAACTATCATTACCAGCAGCAGAAACAAATACAACTCCCATCTCCGCAGCATAGCGAATAGCTTCCAGTTCATCGCTAACTAAATTTTGTCCACCAGAGCTAAAGTTAATCACATCTGCTCCATTATCAACTGCATATTTAATAGCTGCTATACCATCGCTCACTTTGCCTTGTCCCCGATCGTCCAATATCCTAATAGCCATGATTTCGGCATTGGGAGCTACTCCAGTTGTTCCTACTCCATCTTTTTTAGCAGCGATAGTCCCAGCTATATGAGTTCCATGACCTTCTTCATCTATTGGATCGTTATCATCATCAACAAAATCCCAACCTTGGACATCATCTACATAACCATTACCATCATCGTCAATATTATTGTTAGGAATTTCATCACTATTAGTCCACATTTGGCCTGTTAATTCAGGATGGGTATAGTCCACACCACTATCAATAACGGCTACTACAATATCATCTCCCTGAAAGCCTTGATTCCAAACTTCTGGGGCTTTGACTAAATCTAATCCCCACTGATTTCCTCCCATATCAATCACATCTGCAAAAGGGTTAACCTCAATTGCTCTAGCAACTGCTGCTGAGGCATCAACTAAACCATATCCAAAGATATCACTATAAGTTGGTGTTATGGAACTAGCTGTTGTGAGAAGTTCATTGGCATCTAGAGTATCTCCAAAAATTAAGCGATTTTCAATCAGATTTATATCAGATATTCCTTTAACTTTTGCTAAGGTTAAGCCATTAGTCTGAACTTGAATTAATATATCTCCTGTTGCAGTATCTTCTCTTAAAAAGATGTCATTTTCTGTTAAGTTGTCTGAGATTTTAATTATGTCAAAATTATGATTAAAGTCTTCAATAATATCTGGTGTATTTACATTGTTATTTTCTGGTTCTTGAAGAACAAATGTATCATTGCCTGTTCCTCCAATTAATGTATCTTGTCCTAAGTCGCCAGAAATTAGATCGTCACCATCTCCTCCTAATAAAATATCGTTTTCTTTCCCTCCATGAATAGTGTCGTTTCCAACTTCTCCATAAATTGTATCGTTGCCTAAATCTCCGTAAATTATATCATTACCTTCGTCAGCTTTAATCAAGTCATCACCTCTACCACCTCGTAGAGTATCAGCGCCACCTCCACCGAAAATTTCGTCGTCACCTTGATTACCATTAATTAGTTCGGGGTTGAATGAGCCTATGACTATATCATTTCCATCTAGGGCTTGTAAACCTCCTGAAAATGGAGTTAGTAAATCGGCAGGTAGAGTAAAGTTATTAGAGTTGTTATCTAATACATAGGAAAGACCATCAGAGCTAGGACCAATCATAGTTTTTTTTATTAATGTTTATTTGTAAGCATTCAGCTAATAAGCTGTTAAGTGTTTAAAATGCAATTTGTTCTATAACTTGTTAGGGTTTGTTGAAACAGTCTTTTGGTTTAGGTAGGGAGTAGCGCCGTGTCAAGACTAAAATTGTGTGTGGGTTAGGAGTGAGTAACAAGTGAAGACCTCTCCCCCAACCCCTCTCCTGTAAGGAGAGGGGAGACAACTCCCCCTTCCCTTGTAGGAAAGGGGGTTGGGGGGTTAGGTTTCTTATCCCCCAACCCCTCTCCTTCCTGCAAGGAGAGGAGAGACAACTCCCCCTTCCCTTGTAGGAAAGGGGGTTGGGGGGTTAGGTTTCTTAATTCACATTTTTAAGCTTGATGCGCCAGTAGTTAGAAATCAGAATAAATAGGGAGTTATAGAGAAAGTGGTTGGAAAAATAGTTCCTTGATTTTTCTGTCATAGTGAACCAAAAATGCTGATTGATAGGCATCAATCTGAGCTACCTAAGAGCTGCATACTTTTTGATACCTAAAGAGGCTAAAACCTTTGGTGGTGCTTCACAAGTAGTGATTTGAGCATTTCCACTACCTAAGACTTAAAGGGATTTACTTATAAATATCACTACCTCTATAGGACTACCAAACCTTTGTCCGTAAAAACTTCTAGATTTAATCAGCAAACCCTAATTAATAATGCAACCCTTATTAATTTTGATTTCTGACTCCTAATTCTAACTTGCGACAACGCATTTTAAAAGCCTCTTATAGAAACTAATAAATTATATAATATCCGGATAATTAATAGATTTAAGTCCGCAGCGACTATGACGAAGTGAAATAAAGCAATATCAACTGTTTCGGGAAATTACTTTTTATCGTCACTGCGGAAAAATGTTCAATTCGGTTCTATATTAAGCAAGCTATCTGACAAATTAAATGTTGACTTTTGTCAAAAGCTAATGAATCAGGACTTACGCAAATTCACTATGTATAGGGTGTCGGTGCGTTACGAAGTACGCTAACACACCCTACTGGACAGTTTCACCTAAAATGGTGCATTACTTTTTGGCTGTGTCTAGACAAGGAAGACAAGGAAGACAAGGTGGTAAGCGAGAAAAAATCGCTCTGCACAGTTTTAGGTGTGTCAGTCCACTATTAATAGCGTTTATGTGTAAGTGCAATAGATGTAGGTTGGGTTGTTTCGCGCTCCGCGACATGAACGCGCACTTCGTTGCGGAGCATGGAACTTAGCTTGCTTCTGTGCAGGAGTAACCCAACAAAAATTTTGCTCCCCTACTCCCTAATGCACACTCATTAGCTGTGTCGGTCTACTACTAATAGCGTTCATGGGTAAGTCCTGTGAATATAGCAATTCTATTTGATTCGTGTAGAAAATTTTATTGCTTTTAGGTAAACAGCGGTCATTTTGCTGCACAACATAAACAGGACTTATGCAGCCACCCTAGATATAGTGTTTAAAACTCTTGCAAAATAGTTTCTTAACTCTATATATAGTACCTTGGCGTAAGTCCTGATCAAAAAAACGTATTTAGTATCGACCGCTGTTCCCTATTTCCTGTTCCCTTCTTTTTCAGCAAACCCTATTTATTTCCACATAACAAACCAAATTTAATTAACCCTCGCTCATATCCACTACTCATTAATCTCAGGGAAAGAGCAGCTTGAATAGTTGTCCAACCACTAAAAAGTACATTAATCAGAACTTGAGGGTCAAACGCTGATTCAATCACTACATCCCAAAAAGGAGCAACAGCAGTTGACCAGTCAGCGGTAAAAATATTTTTAAAACCAATATTCTGAGCGATCGCTTCATACTCTGGTAAAGAAATAACATAAGGTAAAGTATAAACCCGATAAATATCAGCTAAGTGTCTCCTTTCATCATCAGTCAGTTGTTCGTCAAATTCTCCTACTGAACGATGACACCAAGTTGCCATAATTATTTTACCACCAGGCTTCAGAACTCGATGGCATTCTTGCAAAAATTTCTGTTTATTAGGCATATGTTCTCCACTTTCGAGAGACCAAACCAAATCATAAGATTCATCAACAAAAGGCATATCTAAAGCATCGGCAACCATAAAATTAGTACGTTCACTTAAGTTTGCCGACTCTGCACGTTCCTTAGCTCTGTTTGCCTGAACGGGAGAAAGGGTAATACCTGTAGCTGTGGCATTAAATTTTTCAGCTAAGTAGAGTGTACTACCACCAATGCCACAACCAACATCAAGGATCGAGGCTGGTGGCCACAAATTTGAGGTTTCATTTGTTGTGGCCCAATGAAGTAGTTCCTCAATCATGTCTATTTGAGCTTGTCGTCTATTTTTTTTCTCTTGACCATCTGGGCCATAATAACCGTGGTGCATATGTTCACCCCATGTCTGTTCCCACAGATTGGACGAAGCATCATAAAATTGTTGAATTTCCTCAGTTAAATTCCCTGGCATAAGTTCTGTTTATTTTACTAGAGTTAGTATATAGCAATCTTAATTTTTAGGACTTACGCAAAGCAACCCAATTTTGTCATTGCGTTTCGCTACGCGACATGAAAAGCGCAGCGCAAGCGAAGCGCAACCGACAGCGTTTCGCTCCGCGACATGAATGGGTCGCATTCCGGACCGAAAGCAATCTCAAATGCCTAAAACTCCTTCATCATGGGTAAGTCCTAGTTTGATCAGGACTGAGGCAAAGGTACTATATATAGAGTTTAAAAACCATTATGCAATAGTTTTAGGCACTATATCTAGGGTAAATGCTTCAGCAATTAACAATGAAAAATTAATAATTACCCCTTCTGAAAACAAGGGGATTGACTAAAAGAAAGTTTTTTTATTTATCCCCTTAAAAGGTGAGGCTTTAAACCTGAATTATTGAATGAATAATAATTAACTATCAACTCTTGATTATTAATTATTAACTATTAATTATTAATTGTTTGGTAAGTCCTGTTTATTTATGAAAAAAACTGGGTGGTGGTGTACAAATAGTTATTTTGGCAGTTAGACTTCTGACAGTGAAAAAAAAAGGTCTATTTCAGTTTTCAGTTATCATTACCTTTAGCTGTTTGTGCAGCATGACCGAGGAAAGTATTGAGATTGAAATACTAAATTGAAATTTTCTCTTAGTAAATAAGAGGTTACTATAGCAATCAGTTGTGATTTGTGATAATTTGAATATTTTATCTAACGGGGTTTGGTCTCCAAACCCCATCTGAGCTAAGGTTTGGAGACCAAACTCCTACAGTTTTTCCTCACATCTAGTTCCTGATTGCTATATTAATTATTAATTATTAATTATTGAAAAATACATCGTAAAAAATTGCAATGAGTGTATCTAGAACTATTTGTCAAGGTTTCATTATTGTTATTACTTTTGGCACTATATTATTAATGCTACCTATTTCTATGAGTAATGGAAATTGGAGCCATCCTGTAACTGCTTTATTTACAGCAACTTCTGCTGTTTGTGTGACTGGATTATCAGTCGTAAATGTAGGAGAATACTATTCATTTTGGGGGCAGTTATTTCTGTTATTTTTAGTTCAAATTGGAGCTTTCGGTTATATGACTGCTACAACTATTCTGTTGTTGTTGTTAGGTCATAAATTTCGTCTTAAGGAAAAAATTGCTCTTCAGCAATCTTTGGAACAGGTAGGATTAGCAGGTGTGGAGGGTTTAATTAAGTCAATTTTAGTAACAACAATTGTGCTTGAATTTACTGGTATTTTTTTATTAATGTTAGTTTTTGTGCCAGTTTATGGCTTTCAAGAAGGTCTTTGGTATTCTATTTTTCATAGTATTAATGCTTTTAACAATGCTGGTTTTAGTTTATATTCAGATGGTTTTATGCAATTTGTCAAATCTCCATTATTAAATTTGGTAATTACTGGTTTAATTATCTTTGGTGGATTAGGCTATCAAGTGATTATGGAAATGTTTTTATGGTTGAAATATCTTTGGCAAAGAAAAAAAGCTTGTTACACCTTTTCTCTACATTTTAAAGTAGTTACTAATACTACTATTTTTCTATTAATAGTTGGTTTAATTGCTTTTTTGATTGCCGAATTTAATAATCCTAATACTCTAGAAAATTTAAACTTAGGGGAAAAATTAATTGCTGCTTGGTTTCAATCTGTTACTACTAGAACTGCTGGTTTTAACACTATTGATATTGGTAATTTGACTGATGCTGGTTTCTTTTTTACAATTTTTTTAATGTTTATTGGTGCTAGTCCGGGTAGCACTGGAGGAGGGATTAAAACTACTACTTTTGCAATATTATTTAATAGTACAAAAGCGGCTCTACAAGGTAAACATGAAGTTTTATGTTATCAGCGCAAGATTCCAATTATTGTGATTATTAAAGCGATTGGTATAGTTTTTGCATCTACTATATTAGTGGTTTTGGCTACTACTTTAATTGCATTTACTGACCAACATTTAGAATTAACTTCTATTTTCTTTGAGGTTGTTTCTGCTTTTGCTACGGTGGGTTTATCTTTGGGGGTTACTTCTGATTTTACCATTCCAGGACAATTAGTTTTAATTGCAACAATGTACATAGGTAGAGTTGGTGTATTGTTGTTGGTTTCAACTGTTTTTAAAGAACAAAAACCTAGTGCGGTTGAATATCCAGAAGGAAATTTATATGTATAGCGCGTAGCACTAGAGAATAGGAAACAGAAAACAGTAGAATACTAGAGGGTTTCAGGATGCAGAAATATCCGCGTTCTTTGCTTCGACTGCTGTATAATTCAATACAGTTCAGTTAAGGATTTTTGGCACAGCTTTGTAGTCTGAAAAGCCTATTTAATGGTTTTATATCTTATGAGTTTTCGTCTGAACTGAACCGTATTGCTATATAATTAGCTCTTAGCTGATAGCTGACCGCTGAATGCTTACATTTAATCAAATAAATCGTTGAATTTATATGAAATTATCATCTTGGAATTTTTGGCAAAAGTTACGCCCAGAAAATCAACAATTTGCTGTTATTGGTTTAGGTCGGTTTGGTCGATCAGTCTGTGAAACTTTACATAATTTAGGTTATGAAGTGCTAGCTATTGATAAGGATGAAAAAAGGGTAAATTTGGCTTTAACTGACCAAATTTCTTCTCATGCTTTTAAGCTAGATGCAACAGAAATTAATGCTATTAAACAAAGTGGTATTTTAGATTTTGATACAGTAATTGTGGCAATTGGTAATTATTTGGCAGAAAGTATCACTGTTACTTTGAATCTTAAAGAATTAGGCATAAAATCTGTGGTCGCTAAAGCTTCTTCTGAGACTCATCAGAAATTATTAGAAAAAGTTGGAGCAGATCATGTTGTATTTCCAGAAAGAGAAATGGGTTGTGAGGTGGCGCGATTATTAACTAAACCTAGAGTAATCGATCAATTTAATATTGACCCAGACAATAGTATTGTAGAGTTTATTGTGCCAGATAAGTTTGATGGGAAAACTATTGCTGATTTAGAAATACGGAATAAATATGGTTTAAATTTATTGGCAGTTAGTGGTCAAAATCAAAAATTTATAATTAATCCTCAGTCTAGTACAATTTTAAAAAAAGGAACAGTAATAATTGTACTTGGTTCTAATCAAGATATTAATCGTTTACCAAATTAAGAAATAAGAAGTAAGAAGGAAAAAGTAAGCTAAATACTTACTTATTATCTTATATTAAGTGGAACTTAATCAAGAAATAGTATAAGTTTAAAGAAAAATAATTTTAGGTAATTATGAGAGAAATTTCTGGTAATCAACAAGAAAAAATAACAACTAATTTGCTGCCAAAATATTTGTCATGGCTCTATAGTTTTTGGAAGTTTGCTCGTCCCCATACAATTATTGGTACAACCTTAAGTGTATTGGCTTTATATATAATTGCTATGGGCGATCGCTCTAACTTTTATACTAATACATCTTCTTTTTTATATAGTTTAATTCTGTTATTAATAACTTGGATAAGTTGTCTATGTGGCAATATTTATATAGTAGGATTGAATCAGTTAGAGGACGTGGAAATAGATAAGATTAATAAGCCTCATTTACCTATAGCTGCTGGTGAATTTTCTCTTTTTTCTGGTCAAATTATTGTGGTAATAACAGGTACTTTAGCTTTAAGTCTAGCCTTCCTCGCCGGACCATTTTTATTAGGTACTGTAGGAATAAGTTTGGCAATTGGTACTGTTTATTCTTTGCCTCCTATCCGATTAAAAAGATTTCCCGTTTTGGCAGCGTTATGTATTTTTACTGTCCGGGGAGTAATTGTTAATTTGGGTATATTTTTAAGCTTTGTTTGGGGATTTCAAAAAGTGGAGAAATTCTCAGGAAGTTTAAATAAATGGATGACAGAATTAGGTGAAATAATTCTACTCAAAAAAAGTTTGATAATTCCAGAAATTCTCCCGACAGTATGGGCGCTAACTTTGTTTGTGATAGTATTTACTTTTGCTATTGCTATTTTTAAAGATATTCCAGATATTGAAGGAGACCGTCAATATAATATCAATACATTTACAATTAAATTAGGAGCATTTGCTGTTTTTAATTTGGCAAGATGGGTATTAACAATTTGCTATCTAGGTATGGCGATAATAGGTGTAATTTGGTTGGCAAATGTTAATTTAATTTTTTTGGTAATAAGTCATTTATTAGCTTTGGGAATAATGTGGTGGCGGAGTCAAAAAGTAGATATGGAAGATAAAAAAGCGATCGCTGATTTTTATCAATTTATTTGGAAATTATTTTTCCTGGAATATCTAATTTTTCCCATGGCTTGTTTGTTCTAATACACCCCTGCTAAACTGTAGGGGCGGGTTTCACCATAGCGCTAATGGTGTTCCCAGTCAGCTAACTAAACCCGCCCCCCCACATTAGTAGGGGCGGGTTTCACCATAGCGCTAATGGTGTTCCCAGTCAGCTAACTAAAC
>NZ_JAYKGW010000125.1:0-7038 GCF_035285525.1 Okeania sp.
ATTTTTCCTCTGAGCTGAAATTCTAAAGTTTGGCAAACAAGGAAAAGAAGGAAAGTTTCCAACTTCTCCATCTATATCTATATTTATAGAGAAATTTTCCCTGGGTAAGTTAAAGATAAAATCTCTATTTTTCCTCTGAGCTGAAATTCTAAAGTTTGACAAAAAGGAAAAGAAGGAAAATTTCCAACTTCTCCATCTATATCTATAGACTCATCTACTTTTTTATTCCCTCTTCCTATTCAAAAAATCTAAGGAAAAACTAACTATCTTCCAAGGAGAAACTTCACAAAGATTACTCTCAAACTCAACATTAGGTTCACTAACATCTTGCTCCAACAAATTCACAACTTTTCCTATCTCTAAATCAGCATCACTTTCCAAATTTAACTTTGCCTCCTTTCCCAAACATTCATAACATCTGAAAATCCAATGTTGATTACCCTCTGACCGTTTCAATGCCATCAAAATTAAATTCTCAGTTTCCCAACCGAAAAAACGATAAACTTGTGGCAACTTTCCATCAGATTTTTCCTTACTAATTAAAGGCATTATCTCTACTAGCAAAGGCATATTTAATTCATAACCCCGTTGCACAGTTCCAGCATTTTCCCAACTGCCAATATGAGGATAAATAGCATAAGTAAATTCGTGGATTCCTACATCCGCTTTCGAGTCCGGCCAAGTCGAACCTCTCAATAAAGTTAAACGTAATTCATCTGGTTTAGCATCATATCCATATTTACAATCATTCAATAAACTTACTCCATAATTGTCTTTACTAATATCTGCCCAATGTAATGCTGGAACTTCCCATTTTGCTTTCTCTTTTTTTGTCTGAGGTTTAGTAGTTCTTTTAATTGCTCCACAAGGAATTTCATAAGTAACAAAATCTGCTTCTATATTTATAGGAAAAGCTGCTTTGACTAAAGTATGTTTTTCCTGCCAATTTACCCAACTTTTAATTTTTAATAGTGGGGAGTTAATTTCCAAAATGTAATCTTGACGAAACTCGGAATTACCTATTTTTCTAATTACTCGTAGACAGCTTTTTAACTCTCCCTTTTCTACCCAAAAAATATCTATTAATTTTGCTGGAGATAAAGGATATTGTTGATAATTAGGATCGATATTCCAAGCATCCCAATATTGACCTTGATCACGAAAAGCTTGTAGTTGATTTCCTTCAGGTTTTTTCAGAATTTCCCGTTGATTAATCTTGTCAAAAATACTTTCTAAATTTCCTGTTGTTGTCTCTACTTTTACCCGTAATAAATTGTTCTCTAAAACCCATTTTTTTGTTTCTAAACTAACAGTATTGACTTTTTTGATTTTTTTTGCTATTCTTTTGGTAAACTTGGGGACTGGTGTACCTATATATAGTTTATTGCCCAAGTCCGAAAATCTAGAACATAACCAAAATACTCGATAACCAACTCCAGGTACGTCAGAAGCAACAAACAGTAAATTATTATTCGATACCTGAGAAGTAAGTATTTGCCCAGCATTGTCATAAACTTGCCAATTATCATTTTTACCCTCCAAAAAGCTTAGATATTGGGGGTTAGGTCTTAGGGAAAAGGCTGAAGAAAAAGAAGATTCAGAAATTGTTTCTCCCCCTTGTCTTCCTTGTCCCCCTTGTCCTCCTTGCCCTCCTTGTCTCTCCTCATCCCCCCGTTCCCTAAAATCCTTTTTTCCCGGAGGCGCTGGCAAAGCAACCGAAACTAATTCTGACCTCTGCCAATTTAGAGAATTAAACACAATTATTGGATAAACCATTTCACCAAGAAAA
The DNA here is from genome assembly GCF_035285525.1 of Okeania sp. GTDB lineage: Bacteria > Cyanobacteriota > Cyanobacteriia > Cyanobacteriales > Microcoleaceae > Trichodesmium. The sequence continues at coordinate 1,790 of NZ_JAYKGW010000125.1, forward strand.
GTCTCTAAAGGAAAAGGTGGGGAAACATCAATATTAGCAGCAACTTTCCCCATAGCTTCCACCAAAATTTCCTTACCCAACCTTTCCGCTTCCCACCAATTATGATTAGCATCCACATAAACTTCCGGGATAGCCGAACCAGGTAAAATATCGTGAAACTGATTAAACAAAACCAACTTCCAAGCAGTTTCCAAATCATTATTTCGATAAAAATAATCAGTCAAAATTGAAGCAAAAACAGAAAACAACTCCGCCTGATACAACAAATTTTCACAACGGCGGTTCCATCTTTTTTGCTCTGCATGAGTCGTATAACATCCTCGATGAAATTCCAGATAAAGTTCATCCTGCCAAACAGGAAAATTACCTGAACTTTCCTCTACTAAATTAGTCAAAAAATTCTCAGAATTACAAAACTCCAACACAGGAAAAAAACCAGACTTTTGCCATCTATTACCTACCTCCAACATATCACGAGTCGGACCTCCCCCGTGGTCTCCCACACCAGGCAACCACAAAACATTTTTTTCTCCAGTTTTTGCCAACCATTCACAAGCATACTTTGTCATTTTTACAGGTTCAATACTTTCTCCTATCGGCGGTAACATCAAACTTAAAATTCGAGTTTTATCAGGACTTTCCCACCAAAAAACTTCCCAAGGAAACTCCGTTGAATCATTCCAACGTAACTTCTGAGTAGCAAAATATTTTATATTTCCTCCTTGCAAAATTTGTGGAAGTTGCCAACAGAAACCAAAAGTATCTGGCAACCAAGCGATAGGAGAAAATTTGCCAAATTTTTTCCAAACATAACGTTGACCGTATAAAACCTGTCTAACTATTGATTCTCCTCCCACAATATTTAATTCTGGTTCCACCCATAAACCTGCGGCAACCTCCCATTTACCTAAATCAATTTGTCGTTTAATTCTATTAAATAAATCTGGTCGATTTTGTTCTATCCATTCATATAATGCTGGAGTCGAATGACAGAAAATAAGTTCAGGAAAATCTTGTTGTAAATTTAGTACAGATGCAAAAGTTCGTTGTGCAGCTTCCCAAGTTTCTTCTACATCCCATAACCAAGCTAAATCTAGATGAGCATGACCTAATAATTTGATTTTTAAACTATTAATATAGTTGTCAGAAATTTTAGTTATTTCTGAGTCGAGGTTGAGTAGCGATCGCTCAAATTTTTCTCTTTCTCCAACTGCTTCCCAATCTATCAAACTGACAGAATTTTTTATTCTCTCTAGGTTAAAGTCACTTTCAGATTGAACCTTAGTCAAATATTCAACCAAAATTTCTAATCTATCTGCCATTAAACCAGGGTCAAGCTGATAATTATCCAGATTTTCATAAACACACCAAGACTTTACTAAAGCACCTCGGTCATGTGCCGGACTTACCAACTTAATGCCAATAATAAAAGTTTCTCGAACTACCGCTTTTTGACTCAACAAAATTCGACTTGAACAGTCAAACAAATCTCCCGTTTGTACTAACTTTTCATTGATATAAATTTCGGCAGATTCAGCCCACCAAGTCAAACCCAATCTTAAAGATAAGTCAGTTAAAAGATAACCGTTTAAATGTGGAGGAATTATCAACTTTTGCCCTAACCATAAAATCTTTTTGCCTTTTTCCCAAGCAATATGTTTTCTTTCATTTGTTGTAGCTAACTGCCAAGTATCTAAATTTTTAAGTGCAGAAATAGATATATCCTCTTGACAATATCGCCATTGGTTTTGAATGTCTACTTGGGTTAATTTTCTAAGTTGTTGAATTGTTGTGAAAATTTCGGGAATTGAAAATTGCATAAAGTTTTGATTTATTGATTGATTATCCATAGGTTGTTTCAATTCAGACATTTAACTAGATTTAGATTACCATTTTTTCTCCCTGATAAAAATAAAGAATTAATGGATAATGAATAAAGAAATTTCTCAATCTTTCTCCTGTTCAGTCAAACCTATTTTTTATAGATACTCGACCAAACCTCAGACAATTATTTCTATATTTTTCTCAACAGAAAATCCTTTTTTCCTTCTACCTAACTTTCCCAAAACTCTCTCCAAACATCACCTTTCCGCTTAGATAAATTTCCTAAAATATTCACAGAAATTTCTCAATCTTTCTCCTGTTCAGCCAAACCTATTTTTTATAGATACTCGACCAAACCTCAGACAATTATTTCTATATTTTTCTCAACAGAAAATCCTTTTTTCCTTTGTCGCTTTAGATAGCACCAACTTTTGCATTTTGGAGAGATCCTAAAAATAATCAGGTTTTGCTATTGCATTTCTCAAAAAATAATGATACGATATAACTATTGGGGTTTATTCGCCTATGCACATGATTTTTTATTCAACTAAAAAATAGTGTCTTTTCTTAGCGATAGAGAAATGATATAATAGAGAATTAAATAATTTTTTGTTTTTAAAATCAACTTCAGTATTTCCAGCCTCCAGCAATAGCTGCGAAGTACAGATAACAGATAACAGATAACTGAAATGACCTCAAGCCCTTATAAAAGTAAAATATTAAATTTTATTGCGACAAAATATAGCCAAATCTTAACTCGAAGCGATCGCGTCTTCAATCACTTAAAATTTGCATTGACCAACACAGTTCAATTGTTACTTTATCCTATATATGTGTTAGTCCAAACCTCCCGTTTAGCATTTAAAATAGTACCACAAATATCCCAAAAAGTCAATAAAACAATCAGTGAAAATCATCAAACTACCGAACAACCTACCCAAAAATTATCAGTAATTTCAAAACAAGCATATCCTACCTTATTAAAATTATTAAATCCTCAACCTGTAGTAAAAAGACAATCCGAAGTCTTATCAGAATTAGACATCCCAGGAAACAACAAAATATCAGATATTTCAGCTACGGCCAGACCCAAAAATCATTCCATATCAGAAACAGCCAAGATCGAAAAAAAAGCCCCATTGCTACTGCAACCCTGTGGAGAAATTGTGCCAATGTATGGACATTTAAGACAAATCTGGAAAATTATGAGTTGGGTACAAACCAGTAAAATTGCTTTGTGGTTTAATTTGTTCAATGAATCGAGTATAGCCTTAGAACCAAATGAAGCAAAGCCCAAAAATAAAGATTATGTTCATTACCAAACTCTGCCATTATTGTCAAGTGCAAATATAACTTTCAGTGAGTTTATTCATAATTTACATCACCAGTATCTATACCCAATTAGTAGAGGTCTAGAATCAAATGGTTTACTACCACCTTTGGAAATAGAAACGGAATGGGAACTTAAATCATTCCCAGAAATAGAACTAAGTCAAAAAAACCAACCTAAGCTTTTACCTACTGAAGATGAAACATCAAAAATTGTCTCATTAGTATCCCAATTTAAAACAAATACATTCCAAATATACACCTTTCTAACAACTAAATCTTTAATTAACCTCAGAAGTTCAGAAAAATTAGAAAAGGTGAAAAATTTTTCTTTAGAGCAACATCTATCTCAGCAAAACAAACTAACTTCTACTAATAATTCTACCAAAAAACAGGAGAGCCAATTCCAAGATGATTTGAGACAAATAAATGAAAGGAGAAATAAGGAAATACCTTATAATAACATGAACAGTAGCAAAATATCTGTTCAAACTCATAATTCAAAAAGTAGAGTCAAGCAAGAACCAGACTGCTTAGAAATAAAATCAGTTCCAGTAGGGTATGTCAAACATCCCTTAGAAATAATATTGGGATGGGTAGATTTAATTATGACTTGGCTAGAAAAAATATTTGTCGAGGTGTGGCAATTATGCCTACAAAAGTTGAAAAAGAAAAATTTTTGACAAACCGAATGGTTGTAACCCGACTTTAGATTTAGCTACAGCTTCGATAATTTACAAGACATAACCATAATCTATAAACTTACAATAAATTCAGAGAGATTAATTGGGGGCTGGCTGATTAAATATAAAAGCATTTATATATAAAGGTTTTAGGCTTTATATGCCGAAAAAAAGTTCCTGGTTTCTAGTTGTTGTAGTCTCAAATCAGAAAATTTGGCCGTAACAGATAGTCTAAACTGTTCCCTTCCTTCACTAGCATATTTCCATAAGCAAATCCTAATTGTTATTAACTCATAAATATTATTTTATAGCAGTCTTTAGCAAAAATTAATGTTATTATAAGCTTAATTAGAATGAACCAAACCAGATTGAGTAAATCAATCAAAAATGCCGAATCTTAAAAAATTCGGTCTTAAACCAATCCTTGATTAGGAGAAATAATAAATGTTGACTTTGAAAATAGTTGTTAATATCGTTGTTCTATTCTTTGTCTTGTTATTTATTTTTGGATTCTTATCCAATGACCCCGCACGGAACCCTAGCGGTAGAGACATGGAGTAAACGGGTATAAATTTTTAGTCTCTATCCAAATATTACTAGAGTCTAAACTTATATCTGTGCAAAGATTGAGTTAGCCTGGAAGTCCATTAAATTTAATGAAATGAGACTTTGCAGGCTAATTTTTGGCATAATTTCAGAGAATATGGTATAAAATATGGACTCAATTCTTTAATTTTGTGAACTTAGTATTTCTATCTGAAATATGTCCTACCCTCTACCACCTCCAGAACTACCTCCAATTGTTGAAACCTTGCCTGCAAAATCTGTAACTAAATCTATTACAGATGTACAACAGGACTTCTCGACTACAAATCAAAAGAAATCTAGTCCACCCTCAAAATTCAAACAGTTTGCAGAAGAAATTAGAATATCTGACAAGAAAACTTTCTCAGGGGAAGAGTTTAGAGAAACTGTAATGTATAACTTTCCTGAAATTGCCTTAACTTTTGATCGCTATCAGAAAGTCCCTCCAGTTCAAACAACTGCTGCTAGTCTCGGACCACCATTAGAAATAAATATATCATCAGTAGAGAAAATTTCTACTCTGGAAAACCAAGTTAATTCAGATAGAAAAAAAATTTTCTCATCCATCTCATTTTCAGACTTCTCAGAATATGCTGTATCTGATTTATCGGGAACCGTAAGAAAATCACAAACTACTCAACCAAAAAATTTATTCAGTTTTGATAGTACCAAAAAATTAGAAAGTTGGAGTAACACAAAGTCACCTATTTCTACAAAATTTCAGATAGAGGAAACTACCAGCAAAAATAATACTCCAGAACTGCCAAATCTTTCCCAAGACGAAAAAACAACTTACCAAACTGAGGTCTCAGAATCAGAAGATAAAAA
>NZ_JAYKGW010000126.1:0-12584 GCF_035285525.1 Okeania sp.
GTTGCTCCTAATTTAGCAAATTGAAATTGTTTAATAACTACGTTTTTGTTGGTGTTGATATTTTCAGCTAAATAAGTGACTCTTCCGCCAATATTATTGTGACCAAGTTCTCTAATTATTTGATAGCTTTGGGGATAAAAATTGGGGTGATTATTCATGGGTTTTTAGTAAATATTAAAGAATAGCAAATAGTGCAATTATTCGATATAGTCTTGATGCTGATATTTTGATCATTCCTTAATTTATTTTAGCTTATATTTTTTTATTTAGCTATGATTTTAACATTTTTAATCTTACATTAATAAGGGTGTTATAGTGATATAAAAAAGCAGTCTTTACCATCAATAAGAGTTATTTAAAAAAATAAAAGTATGGTTTATCAATTGTTACTTAAACATCATTTATTTTGACTCCTAATAATGTAATGCAATTGATAATTTTTTCAAAGTTGCTACTGTAAGAAATTTGCTGAGAGATAATCATCCAATATTAAGAAAAAGCAGGTCTACTTAAAGTTGCTTTTATACCTGATTCCCAGATTTTCCATAGTTTTTTATCAATCAATTTTAAGTCATGGTACAAAGAATATTCTTCAAAACATAAATCGAAATACAGTTCCATATAACGGAGAATTTTAATTTTTTCTGCTCTATCAAGATGATTTATATTGAAATGAGAATATAAAATACTTTCAGGTAAATTTATAATTATCTCTTGATATCTTCTTGTATATTCCCCAATATTTGCGACTAAAAGTTGTTTCTTAACACCTTTATTCTGCGACAAAATACTGAATAAAGATATAACTAGAGCGATAGTTGCAATAACCTCACTTGGATTGATTTTCATAACTTAATTTATGGAGTAATAAAGTACAATTTTAACTAAAAATTGGTCTGATTTTCTCTTACGCAGAAAGCATAAGTTTGAATAATTTTGGTCAGTCATAAAAAATTACAAAATTAGCATTGTTTGACCTGAAGCACCCGATCTTCACTTAAATTCGACTTGAAAAGTTTCAAACAACACAAAAAGCTTAAAAAAAACTTACTACAACTTTTCCTAATTGCTGAACTCGCCAATAAGATTCCCACAACTAACAAAATTAATAACTTTTCAACCAACAAAATATTACACTAAGTATTATAATGTAACCATCAATCGAATATGTCAAAATAATCAAGCAAACAACATTACTGAACACAATTACGGAGAAAAAACAGTGGACTCCAAATATAACCCTGTATCCATTGAACAAAAGTGGCAAAAAAACTGGGCTGAACAAAACCAATATCAAACCCCCAAAAACAATACCCAACCGAAATTCTACGCTCTATCCATGTTCCCCTACCCATCCGGTAACTTACACATGGGTCATGTTCGTAATTACACCATCACCGACGTTATTGCCCGACTCAAACGGATGCAAGGTTATCGTGTCCTGCACCCCATGGGTTGGGACGCTTTTGGACTCCCCGCAGAAAATGCAGCTATTGACCGGGGTATCCCACCCGCAAAATGGACCCTTCAAAATATTGCCCAAATGAAAGAACAACTAAGACGTTTGGGTTTCTCCATCGACTGGGATAAAGAAGTCGCTACCTGCACCCCCGAATACTACCGTTGGACTCAATGGATATTCCTCCAATTTTTCCAAGCTGGTTTGGCCTATCAAAAAGAATCCGCCGTTAACTGGGACCCCATCGACCAAACCGTATTAGCCAACGAACAAGTAGATGGAGAAGGTCGTTCCTGGCGTTCGGGGGCAAAAGTAGAACGTAAATTGTTGCGTCAGTGGTTCTTCAAAATTACTGACTATGCCGAACAACTCCTCAATGATTTGGATAAGTTGTCTGGTTGGCCGGAACGAGTTAAACTAATGCAGGCAAACTGGATTGGCAAATCTGTCGGAGCTTATCTAGAATTTCCTATCGTCGGAATGGATGAAAAAATCGGAGTTTTCACCACCAGACCTGATACTGTCTACGGCGTTAGTTACGTTGTCTTAGCTCCCGAACATCCTTTGACGGCAAAAGTTACAACCCCCGAACAACAAGTCACTGTCGAAACTTTTATTCAAGAAGTCGCTGCCGAAAGTGAACTAGAACGTACTGCCGAAGATAAACCAAAACGTGGCGTTCCCACTGGTGGCAAAGCTATCAATCCATTTAATAACAAAGAAGTTCCTATCTGGATCGCCGACTATGTACTTTATGAATATGGAACAGGTGCGGTTATGGGAGTACCTGCTCACGATGTTCGGGATTTCCAGTTTGCTAAACAATACGATTTACCCATTAAAACTGTAATAGTACCTGATGATTCTGATAATGATGACTATGAACTAACAGAAGCATATACCGAAGTTGGGGTGATGGTTAACTCTAGTTCTTTTAATGGGGAAAAATCTACCTTTGCCAAAAAAGCAATTATTGAACTTGCTGAAGAGGAAGGTTATGGAAAAGGTCGCGTACAATATCGTTTGCGAGATTGGTTGATTTCTAGACAACGTTATTGGGGCGCACCAATACCTATTATTCACTGTCCGAACTGTGGTGCTGTACCTGTACCGGATGCAGATTTGCCTGTGAAGTTGCCGGAAGATGTAGAATTTTCTGGTCGCGGCCCCTCACCGTTGGCAAAATTAGAAGATTGGGTGAATGTTCCTTGTCCGAGTTGTGGTACGACCGCAAAACGGGAGACTGATACGATGGATACTTTTATTGATTCGTCTTGGTATTATTTGCGTTATCCGGATGCGACAAATGAGGAGCAAGTGTTTGATTCGGAAATTGTAAATGACTGGTTGCCTGTAGATCAATATGTGGGTGGTATCGAACACGCAATTTTGCATTTATTGTATTCCCGATTTTTTACTAAAGTTTTGCGCGATCGCGGCTTGTGTAATTTTGATGAACCTTTCGAGCGTTTATTAACTCAGGGAATGGTGCAAGGTATTACTTATAAAAATCCGGTGACTAATAAGTACATTCCGTTTACAGATGTGAATCCGGAAGAACCGAAAGATCCGAAAACTGGGGATAAGTTGGAAGTTTTCTTTGAGAAAATGTCTAAATCTAAATATAACGGTGTCGATCCTTTGGAGGTAATGGCAAAATATGGTGCAGACACGGCGCGGATGTTTATTTTGTTTAAAGCACCACCGGAAAAAGATTTAGAGTGGGATGATGCTGATGTACAAGGACAGTTTCGTTTTCTGAACCGAGTTTGGACTTTGGTAACGGAGTTTGCTGCCAATCATAGTTTGAGTCAGTTGAAGGTAAAAAATAATGGTATTACTCAAGCAGAGTTGAAAGATTTAGGTTGGTCTCGGTATTTGATTACTGAAATCACGAAAAATCTTTCTGCATTTAAGTTGAGAAATGTGGTAAAGGTTTATGCTATTAGTGATGTCAAAATGGCAATAGAAGCGAAATTTAATAATCCCGAAACTCAGCAAGAAACTAAGGATGATTTGCATAAAGGTTTAACTTTGATAGAAAGTAACTCTGATGGAGAGTTAAATAAAGCAGAGAAAGATGTCCGACGTGCGGTGCATACTGCTATCAAGGAAGTAACAGAAGATTTAGATGGAGATTATCAATTTAATACTGCTGTTTCAGAGTTAATGAAATTGAGTAATGCTCTCAGTGATGCTAGTTGCAAAAATTCTCCTATTTACGCTGAAGGTTTGGAAACTTTGCTCTTGTTGTTAGCACCGTTTGCACCACATCTGACTGAGGAGTTGTGGGAACTTGCTGGTAATATTGGTTCCGTGCATATTCATCCTTGGCCGAAATTTGACCCAGAAGCATTAGTGGTAGATGAGATCACATTGGTGATTCAGATTAAAGGTAAAACTAGAGGAACTATTCAGGTACCAGCAAAAGCAGATAAAGAAACTTTGGAAAAGTTGGCACGAGAGTCAGATGTTGGAAAGCGTAACTTGGAGGGTAAAGAGATTAAGAAAGTGATTGTGGTTCCTGGAAAGTTGGTTAATTTTGTAGTTTGATAAAATAGGGAGATGGGAGATTTTTCAGTTATCAGTTAAGTAGGTTAAGTGTTTCAGAAACCCGGTTTTTCTAAAAAACCGGGTTTCTAACTGGGAAAAACCGGGTTTCTAATTGTAAATTTTTTCACCTACCTATTTACTCATCTCAGTATTAACAAAATGTTGGGTTTCGGAGTCCCTCAACCCAACCTACCCCTGCTTTTTCTTAGCTTTGACTTTTTTCTAAGGAAGGCAACTTTTGTAGTAAGTAAAACAGTTAATAAAGCTTTGATTCTAAACTAAAAGCAATAGCTGTTAACACAGTTACGATCCAGGAGGCTAGCTGATGGCTGATGGCTGACGGCTAAATGCTCACATATTAACAAATAAATTTGAAGAAACAATTATTTGACATTTTTATAGATATAATTTTAGACTCTATCCTAACCACTCTTCAACTTAAAAAAATATCTGAAGATAACACAATCTTTCACTTATAACGGCAATTATAAACCATAGTTAGTCCAGAATATACAAAAGTAATTAAGCAACTAAGTCAAATTTGTGATAAAACGATAGAATTATAAGCCATAGTATCTGACCACATAATCTGAAAATTACCATGAGTGAAACAAACAACGAATTAGTCGAAAATATGCCCAGGGAACAAAGAGTTGGACAACTACGCAACTTAATTGAAACCTTGCATATAGCTGATGAAGTGGCCAGCAAAGGCTATCTAATCACTAGCTCTGAACTGGCAGACTTAATGGACATCAATGCTAGTGCAGTTACTAGCCGTGGAGACCATTGGGTATGGCGCAACTGGGTTGTGTCTAGAGTTCGTCGTGAAGGAAACCAAAGTGCGATTCGTTTCTGCTAAAAATTATGGTCATGTAGCACTACGTAAATAGGTTAGGACATTTATAAATGCTCAAACTAAGTCAGGAATTATTTTTGACTTTTGACTTTTAACTTGCCCGTAGGAAATAGTTGAAGACATTTATCAATCAGGATTTACCCATAGACCACATATATAGTGTCAAAAACTATAACGTTATAGTTTTTAAACTCCACATATAGTAGCTTTGCGTAAGTTCTGTAAATGCTCAAACTAAGTCAGGAATTATTTTTGACTTTTGACTTTTAACTTGCCCGTAGGAAATAGTTGAGGACATTTATAAATCAGGATTTACCCATAGACCTATATATATAGTAGCTTTGCGTAAGTTCTGTAAATGCTCAAACTAAGTCAGAGATTAATGCATGACTTTTGAATTTTAACTTGTGCGTAGCGCTATAGTACCAAAATGTGAGCAGAGTAAGGCCATTAGCCTTATAACTAAATGACCTTGGAGGTGAGATTCCTTCCGCCCAGGTGCAGGGTTGACAGCATCACCCCTACGGTAGCGACTAGCCATCAATCCGTAAAGCGGGGTGAAAAGGTGGTAAAGCTAACAGCTTAAGTTGGTTCCCATCAAGCAAAATACCCATTGGATAGCTATAGTGCGAAGATGTGAGAGAAGCGTCGTCACGTTCAACCAGTGAAATAAGCTGTGGCACTGGAGCCAAAAGGCAAAGGATAGGGAGTTAGCGAGATTTGGTTCGACTAACCAGCACTTCCCCTAAACCCGGCGCAAAGCATCATCCTAAAGGTATATAAATAAGGTCATTTGGAACGAAGTAACCCATGAAAAACTCTTTTTTTGAGCTTTCAGCAATCAGCTTTCAGCAGAAGAAGTCAGAAGTCATAAGTCAGAAGTCAGAAGTTAAATTCTTGCTGTGACTATACCTGATTGCTGATAACTAAAAAAGCTGTTAACTAAAAAAGCTGATAACTGATAACTGAATCAAGTAGGTGCTAACCGTATGTTTGATTGGGAGGGATTGTGTCAGAAGCAAAAGCACTTAATGGATAATGAGTAATGAATAATGAATAATGAATAATGAATAATGAGTAGTTTTCACTACTCTAATTATAAATTAGACAACCTCTGGGTGTTAATTATTAATTATTAATTATTAATTATTAATTATCAATTTAGGGTATGCAGACGGACACACGGTGATTAGGAATGTAGAGTTTGAGTAAGTAATATATATGTCTAATACGAGTTTAAAGACTACGGGGGAATGGAAGGAATGGCGCAATATTAACTGGTTAAAGGTTGAGCGTCGAGTCTTCAAGTTACAAAAAAGAATCTACAATGCCTCTCAACGTGGTGATGTTATTGCAGTTCGTAAACTCCAAAAAATGTTGCTCAAATCCTGGTATGGCAAGTTGTTAGCCGTGCGCAGTAGTTTATCTAGATTAAAACCTAACCCCCCAACCCCCTTAAGTGATACCGTTGGGGGAGAAAGGCTCCCCTCTCCTTGCAGGAAAGGGGTTGGGGAAGAAGTATTCATTTCTGAAACTTACCCACAAAATAAATCTAGACATCCTAGTAGGGTTAATCAAAGTAGCCAGGGTGAAAAAATAGCTGCAGTTGGTAGTATGAAATCATTGTCTCCAGAAAAATGTTTTGCCTTGGCGAAAAGATTGAAACTAAATAAGAAAGTTAAACCTGTAACCAGCACTGTTGAAGACTTTGCCAGGCAAATACTTGTCAAGATAGCTCTAGAAAAACAATGGGAACCCAAGTTTCATATTGATTCTCATGGGTTGATGCTAGGGAAATCATGTCAGGATACTATAGAAGCAATTGTTAATTGTGTCAAGTTTCAGCCTAAATATGTACTTAAAGCTGATATCACTAACTGTTTTGACTGTCTTGACAATGAACAACTTTTACAAAAATTAGATACCTATCCGACTTTACGCAAACAAATTAGGGTTTGGTTAAAAGATAGGAAAAAGTTGTTTTTAACAGATGAAGTTATTTCTCCACTACTGGTAAATATAGTTTTCTTTGGTATAGAAAAACAAATCAAATATTATGCTGAAACACTTAATAATAAATGTGAAAGTTTAAGTTTGATTCGTTATGGAAATAGCTTGGCGATCGCTCACAAAAATATTGAGGTAATTCAAAAGTGCCAAGATATAATTACAGAATATTTATCTGAATTATTTGGGGAATTAAAGCCAAGTCAAATCAGAATTTATCACACACTAAATAAGTGTGGTGAAGAAAAAGCTGGATTTGAGTTTTTAGGATTTAATATCAGACAATATCAGGTGAGTAAAAACCAAAGTAAGCTAGGTTTTCAAACCAAAATTAAACCAAGTAAGGAAAGTATCAAAATTCATTATTGTCAAATTGCTGAGGTGATAGATAAACATAAATCTGCACCACAAATTGCCTTAATCAGAAAACTCAATCCTCTTGTAAAAAATTGGGTAAATTATTACTCAAAATTTGTGAGTAAGAAAACTTTCCACGATGTGGATAGTTTAATATTCCAAAAACTTTGGGTTTGGGCAAAAAGAAGACATTCTAATAAAAATAACCATTGGATTTGTCAAAAATATTGGCAAACTATTGAGGGGAAAAATAGGGAATTTTCTGGTAGTAGCAAGAATGGCAATCAAGTTAGATTATTGAGACACGGAGACTGGATTTATTGGAGCAAAAAAAAGGCACTGAATATTTAATTCAAAAGATAAAAATAGGACTTAAACAACTAAATAATAAATGGAGTTTATTCTCCTAATTATTATTTTTCTAGTTATAGTAATCCTAAATAGGTTGTAAGATTTTATCGTAGGGGTTTGGAGACCAAACCCAAGCGCCAATGGATTTGGAAACCAAACCCCTACAGTTTTTTCTCACAAATTATTTGAGATTGCTATACTAAATTTAGTTTTTACTTAAGTCCTAAAAAAGACAAAGTGCTAACTGTAATTCATCAACATTACTACAATGTCAAAACTGTTAATAACGACAGTAGAGGTACTCTGTTAATTAGAGTTTAATCACTGAGGAGCCGGATGAGGTGAAAGTCTCACGTCCGGTTTTGAAGACGAGCAGTTCTGGTGATGGAATTGCTTAGTTTAACTTCTCTGGCAATTAGAAAGAGTAGATTAAATTTACTCATAATTTTCTGTTGAATTAGGAAATTAAAGATTAGCGATCGCTTACTTTTTTAGTTGAGGAGCGATCGCTTACTTTTTTTAGGAACCTAGAAGAATCTATAGAAGCCTAACCGTATACTTGCTTCCAGGAGGGGCTAACTAGGGCTTGCTGATTAAATCTAAAAGTCTTTATAGATAGGACTTACTGAAAAAGTCTTTTAGTAGTGGGTAGGAGCCAGAATCCAGAATTCAGAACTCAGGAGGAATAAGAATAATAGAAGAGGCAGCCAGAAGAATCTTCCCTTAATTTTTTGCCTCTCGAAATGCCCAAAATCCTACCTAGATTTTTGAGCTGGAATCACCTAAAAGCTGGTACTTTATTAGGGTCTATAAATGCTGAAAGCAATGCCCATAAACACTTTGATAAATAATTTAGCCAGCCCTAGATAGAGGTAAGTGCCTTTTTTAGTCGTGATTGATCGGGAACCGTAAAAGTACCAGATTTTTGCCCCTTTTGGGTAAAAAAGTGAGTATTTTGGTGATAGCAACCAAGTCAAGGAATAATTTTTCTGATTGATCGGGAACCGTGTACGCCTCCTACAACTCCTTATTCCTCTTGACTCTTCACTACTCCCTCCCAAGCGGAAAAAGATAGAAATATATTCCAGAACAGAGCTACTCCAGGAGATACTGATAACCATTAGCGCATATCCGACCTAGGAGGCTAACTGATAACTGAATTATGCTGGTTTAGCATAGACTCCCATCAATTCTAGAGTATCCTTAATGTTGAGAAGCAATTCTTGTTCAATGTTGAGGTATTCAAGTGAATCTATGGTTAGAACATAGGCAAACAACTCAAGCTCGATTGTCTCATTGTTCAAGTTAGTGAGACTGACTTTTTCCTCATTAAGTTTTGGATGCTTCGTGAACATACTTCGTAGATTTTCCATAATTTCTGGTAAACTATTATGGGCAATCTCGTAGTTTAAAACAACAGTATGCTTGAAAACATACTTATCGCGCCTACTATGATTAACAATCTGAGATGTCGAAACTACCGTATTGGGGACAGTAATAAGGGTGCGATCTTCCCTCCGAATTAAAGTTCCCTGTAAACCGATATCCTCTATTGTTCCTGTCACACCACCTAGCTCACAAAAATCCCCGATCTGCACCGAACGATTAATAAATAAAGTCAAACCACCCACCATATTTTCTATATATGGTCTCACTCCTAAACCAATAGCAATGCCACCAACTCCCAAGCTCGCTAAAATTGGGCCTACAGCTATACCAATTTCTGCACTACCATAATAAAAGACTATTAATGCTGCCAAAATTCCTAGCAGATCAAATCCATGACGAGCAATAATTGCTTGAAGTGACTTTTCTTCAACATGAGACGTATTAGCGATGACATAGCTACCAATGCCATTGAACACCATAAAAACTAACCAACCTAAAACCAAAGCTTCTAAAATAGTTGCTATTATCAATAGATTCTCTAAAATTTTACCCGTAATGTTTAATAGTTCATTAACCAGGAACTGCCAAAAGATAATCATCCCCAGAGCTAAAAGCGGTAGCAATAATCCTAACCATGCCTTTTGCTTGCGATCAATAGCAGTATAATAACGTTTCACAAAAAGTCGCATTGCCAAAATTTTAGCAATCAGCAATAAAGTGATTGTCACTAGGCTAAACCATTGCCAGAGAGTCTGTCCATACACCAGTATAGTTGTCCACTTTGGCAGCCAATTACTCCATTTAGGGGGTAGGAGGCTGCCAGGGGTACTAATATAAAAGGAGTAGAAATTAGGTGAAGTTTTCCATATATTTGATTGATTGTAGGGTAAATTTTTGATCTCTTGATAAAATGTTTTGAGGCGTTCGACTGTGTCAGTGGAGAAGAGAAATTCTCCTTCATTATAACCTTCTTTAACCAACTCAATGGTAATCTTGCTCTTGGGAACATTCCAACGAGTTATGGATTTTGCTGCAACAGTTTGTTCGTTAGGAATTTGGCTGACTGGAGGAAGGCCAACGCGGTCTAACACCTCTTTGAGTAATAATGCAGATTCTATACCAACATCTTTACGATCAATAGGGGCAACTTTTTCAAGATTTAAGGTTTGAAGAGCCCTATTAAAAGCCAAATCTGCATCATAGCCTTTTTTTCGCACCTCTGGTGAGTTCCTGAAACCGCTTTCCTGCTTTGTCTGTTTTTCGGCTTCCTTGAGCAGGACATAAGCCTTATTCATATTTACAATAAATTCCCTGAGAGTGTTATATGGACTGGTGGTAATAGGTGGTGCGAGGGGAGTATCGCTTGTATTATTGCCAATAACAGCATACTGACTTAGGAGAATGATAGCAAAAACAACTATCCCTTGTAACAAGAGTTTTTAATTAATCTCATATTCTGATAATAATCTCAACCAAACAATTTTAGAGACACTTTGTTTATAGAAAATAGGAAACACTGAATCTCAAATTTGTAGTAAATATTTATTCAGGTGATATAATATCGTATTTAGGGTTTCTCTGTAAATATATAGATAAGAATATTGAATAAAGATTTAAAAAATTAGAAATAAACTTCAAAATTATTGTCGATTGTTTAATGTATAGCAATTCTATTTGATTCCTGGTAAGCATTCAGTAGTCAGCCATCAGCTATCAGCTCTTTAATAAATAGTGCTAAATCTAGTAATATCAGTTAAATAAAGCATATTATTCCGGTAAGCATTCAGCACTCAGCTATTGATTTTATTTTGAGAAAAAAGCTTGATGATACGTTTCCCGATAAATCAGAAATTTTATCTGACTACAAAATTCAGTTCTCACTTTCTTTATTCCTTTAAATATATTTGTTAAAATTGAGGTTTTTATTGCTGATGGCTGACAGTTAATAGCTGAATGCTTACGATTCCTGTAAAAGATTTTATTGCTTTTAGGGAATAGGAAACAGGTAGGAGTTTGAGTTTTTTATTTACTTTTTTTATTGATCGCAACCTATTTAGGATTGCTATATAATGCACTAGGCTATTTAAGATGAAGTATAAATCTTAATTTTTAATGTAAAATTAAGCTAAATTTCACAACTTATTCATGCTGTTAGTTTTTCATAAATAAATAATAAAGTAAGCATTTAGCTGTTAGATATTAGCTATCAGTTAGGGTTTTGGGTCGGAACTGCCTCTTACAGAGGAGCTTTCCTACGGAATGCTTTGTATTCATGTGGTGCAGCGTTATTATTAATGAATATATATCCGACTTTTCTACTTTTGTAGTAATATTTAATTTTAGCTTAATAGTATGGTTTTTATCACAAATAAAAATCATAGCTGATAGTTTTTAGCTGAGGGCTGTTTGCACAGCATTCTCCAGGAAATGCTTACATAATAAAACTACTATGTAATGACAGATAAGGTTTATGAAATATCAACTTAAGCAGTTATTATTTTTATTTCCCATACTTCTAATATTAGTTAGTTGTAGTGGATTTAATAATTCTACAAATACAGGAGAACAGACTCAACCAACACAAACATCTACTACGCCAGCTAAACCATTAGATTATCAAAACTACACCTCAATTTTAAAGGAATATGTCAACGACCAAGGATTAGTTGACTACGAAAAATTAAAAGAAAATAGACAACCACTTGATGAGTTTAATGCTGCTATTGGAGCTGTCACTCCCAGCACTTATAATTCTTGGAATGATTCAGAAAAAATTGCTTTTTTAATTAATTCTTATAACTCTTTAACTTTAGAATCTATTATTGATAATTACCCCACTAAAAGTATTAGAAGAATCCCTGGTGTTTGGAAGATTAGAAAATTTGATGTTGCTGGGGAAAAAATGACATTAGACCATATTGAACATCAGGTTTTACGGAAAGAATTTAATGAACCAGGTATTCATGTTGCCTTAGTTTGTGCAGCAATAAGTTGTCCTCCACTTAGACGGGAAGCTTACACTGGTGAACTACTAGAAAAACAATTAGAAGATCAAGCTAGACAATTTTTAGGAGGTAGTCAAGGCTTCAGAATAGACAGTGAAAATAATACTGTTTATTTATCTTCAATTTTTAAATGGTTTGGTGAAGATTATGAAAAAACTTATGGTCAAGGTGAGAATATTGAAGGTTTAAATAAAACAGAAAGTTCTATTATAAATTATGCTCGTCAATATGTAAGTTCTGATGCTCAAAACTTTTTAGCAAAAGCTGGTTATAAAGTTAAATATTCTAACTATGATTGGTCTTTGAATGTTCAATAATAGTATGGGTATTTTAGTCGATGTAACACAGGCATCTTGCCTGTAATAATAGAAATCTGGTTTGTATAAAATGCCTTACTGAAAAACTAGGTTTTTTTGCTCTGAAGACGGGTTTATTTAATCTTACTAACTGGCAAGATGACTGTGTTACTAAACTATTAACTGGCAAGATGACTGTGTTACTAAACTATTAATTGGCAAGATGACTGTGTTACTAAACTATTAATTGGCAAGATGACTGTGTTACTAAACTATTAATTGGCAAGATGACTGTGTTACTAAACTAT
>NZ_JAYKGW010000127.1:0-22749 GCF_035285525.1 Okeania sp.
AGGACATGAAGTTATATTTCTCCCTAAATACTCTCCAGATTTAAATGATATAGAACAGGACTTTGGTGCATTAAAGAAGAAAAGAATGTAAGAAGGAAAAGACAAATCCATTGATGATATTATTAGAAATTATTGCGCTTCGAGTGTGTCCCACTCTTATTCAGAATGACTATATATTTAGGTCGAGACCTGCTAGCAGACTGGGGAGTAGTTCCTCAACCAAACGATAAAGAAGAATTTACGGTTAGCGATTACATAAGAAAAAGTACTAAGACAATATTAAGTTCTAAAGACGTTCCTGAATGGCTCCAAGATGCTTTTATTGAGGGAGGTGAGAACTATTATGATGTATTTAGAGATGAATTGACGAATAGAGGTGGTATAATTGATGAGAGACGAATGAATATTCAATATACTTAGCATGAAAATCGCCAATATCACTGAATTACCTGACGTAATCAAAGATGTCACTACTTGGGAAAACGCCCTGTTGATGTTAAGTAAGCACTGCCTGGACATACAGGTTGCTTACAAGAAAACGGCGCCAGAGACAGAGCAAAAAAACTTCATTTCCATAGAAACTAAACTAGACGTATCCCCCGATCCCTATACCACTATCAAACTTTCTGAAGTTGAAATTGATATCATAGATGGCATTATCAGAACTGTTAGTTTTATAGAACCTGACAGCTTTGTTCCCAAAAGTATTTATCCGTGGAATAGTAATAATTCATTTGACTGCTTAGTAAAAATGCTATTCAAAACATTTGAATTTGACAAAAGCAACGTGACAAACCCGGACTCCCAAGAAATATTGGAACTAGGAATCGAGCAAAACTCTGATTCCAACTCATCCATGTTTACAATTTCTCCTGTTTTATAATTATCAATAGATACTTCACAAATTGGAGAGTCAATAAATTATAACGCCATTGAGTATTTATCCGGGTCTTTTTAATTCCATTGTATAGCACAAAAACAATCCAAAAAGAGCAATGATGGTAACAGTTCAAACGAAAAAATAGTAGTGATTCTTGGTCTGAAAAACTATTAAAAGATTTGTTTGAACGAAGAGGTATTGAATATGATAAGAATAAAAAAATCAGTGAATTATTCAACTTAAATCGCGCCAAAGTTTACGGTCTTCAGTTTGATGGTCAGCAAGAAATTAAGATTATTTCTACTCCGGAAAAAATAGTTGAAAGGATAAATCACGCAAGCGTAATTTATCAATTAGTTGCTAATGAAGCTAGCAGTAAAGAAGGTTATTCAGAAAGAAGACAGTTAAGCGGTCATCCTTCGATACATCTTTATTTTAAACAGATTTATCCTTGACAGGAGGATCAAAAGTCTGGCCTGAAGAGTGAATTTAGCTTAAGAATTGTCAAGAAAGCAGAATATGAAGATGAATATGGCCTAGAAACAATATCCATAGCTTTCCTGAAAGAAAAAGCTCAAAAAATCAATTCATTATTTATTGAACCTACGTTATTCAATCTAAACAGAGGGGAAGTTGGTTATTCATACCAAGATTGGCCGAGAGGATACGCTACATGGAGTGATTTTTTAAACGAAAATAGTGCATTTGAATTTTTCGAAAAGTATGTCCAAATATTAGGAGATACCTTTGACAAAACAAAAGTAGGAGTTAATCCGCATAAGTATAAGCAGAAGAGTACAAAGTAAAGTGAAGGTCCTTGGGGAAGAAACTAAGCTACCTAGTAGGTACAGAAAGGTTACTATGGCTCTTCATTATGCTTATTGCAAACTCCCTATTACTGGAAAAAAGATTATTTTAGCTACAAGATCAACCCGCTTTCCAGTAGATTTTAGATTGAAGGAATAGGCAAAAAGATTTTTTCGGAATATTAATATTTGTAAGTTCCCCCTAGCCCCCCTTGAAAGGTTGCGGAGGCTAAAGATTTATATTAGCATCGGAATTGATAAACAACTTTTAAGTATAAAGGTATGGCAGATAACATAATAACAATTCAAGAGTTAAGGGAAAAGCTTGAATAAAAAGGGGTAGATATTAATGATGCCCAAAAATACCCCGATGGAAGCAACTGTTTAAAGTTTGTCAATGACTTTCTAGATTGCCTCCAGGAAGTGCAAGATAAACAAAATTCCGAGTCATCTAAAGGAGCGTCTGTGTCTATTTTGAATACAGTCCGAAGACCAAGTAGTGACAAAAAAGAATTTCCTCCTAATAGTGGAAATTTTTACGAGACAAACAGCGTAGTAAGAACTATAGGATATCGTGAAAAAATTGTGGTGGGCGGTTATCTCCCAACTATTCGCGATTAAGAAAAAATACATTTAAGGGGGAGTAATGGCATATAATCCATATACCGTAAAAAACAGATTAATAGGTCAATTACAGTAGGCACTCATAAGATATTATTCGCTTACAGAAGCAATCTAAGTGACGCTACAATGACTGAATTAGGTCTTGAGATTGCAACTACGACTGCAACTAGCAAGATATTAAAAGCAGGTGCGGTCATAGGAGCGAACGCACCCAAGCCTCATCGAGCAACAAAATACCTTTCATCAGGAGAAACAGAGTCAAGCTATATTAGTGACGAAAAAATAACAGAAGCGTCTGCTACCTGGAGTATTCAATCACCTAAATTCAAAAGTCCACCGTTGTCAGACAGGTCTACTTTGGTTTACGTTTTAACTAAAGTAGGAACAAGCGACGTCCCTTATGGATGGGCAATGCCAAATTATCAAATGGATGCCATCTCTGCGGAAGGACTGACAAATTTGGGTATTGTAACCATCCCTAGTGACGCAATACCAGAAAGCCTTGCTTTGTTTGGCTTAAATGCACCAAAACTAGGAAAAGTTAAGCAAGACTATTCAAAGTTACCTGGAAAAGAAGCAGACGAAACCACGTCTTCGGTATGCTCAACTTTTTATGCTGATAGTTTGAAAGCGACAGCGTTAACAGATGGATGGATTCCAATAACAAAACCAACTATATATGGCGGTTACAGTATTGGATAATGGCATAGAATCAGACATTTTGATACTGCCTGGAACTACATTGTTTGATGCTTGCTGGGAGGCGTTACCACCTCCCCCGAACAAAGAAAGCATAAAGCACCAAACCGCAGGAGAGTATAATTATATTGTTCGCAGTGGCAATAAATACAATTTAATGGGGGTGCGTGCATTCCAGAGAAGCTACTGAATATGTCTTTGGTGGTGAATATGATTTGAGATTATCTGAAATCGCTAGCAGCGAGGATTACAATCCTGATGACTACATTCCTTACGAGCAATGGAAAGCATTAGTTAATGGCGAGGTATTAGTTGATAACATAGATTCTTGATAAAGAATTTCTCTACACTCAAGAACCGCGATTGGTGACTGAATAACGAGATCAGATATCTCCCCAAGTTTTTGCGACTAGAAAGAGGATCGAATGTCAAAATTGTTATTGGGGTGATGGCTGCTCCCAAAATTAGTCATAACACCTCAAAAGTTTTTAGCTTATAGGTGAATACAAAATAGAAAAGAGAGGCTAAATATATGGAAATAACAATAGTTATTGAGTTGATAGAATT
The DNA here is from genome assembly GCF_035285525.1 of Okeania sp. Lineage (GTDB taxonomy): Bacteria > Cyanobacteriota > Cyanobacteriia > Cyanobacteriales > Microcoleaceae > Trichodesmium. Next base: position 3,577 of record NZ_JAYKGW010000127.1, read on the forward strand.
CTTTCTGTTGGAGGGGGGACTGCTGTACTTTTTAATAAAATTGGAGATGTCAGATTAGAAATGCTGCAAAACCAGACAGCTATTAAAAATTTTTCAGCGTTCTTAAAAGCAGAATTGCAGGATATCATAGACGAAAAAATAGAGAAAATTGAATACGAGTTAAGTGAAGCCAGGGAAGATTTCAGTAGGCTTGATTCCAGAATTGCACAAATAGAAGGTTGGGTTGAAGCCAACAGTTATCGAATACGCAAAGTCGATTAATTCTTAATGGTTAATGATTCACTAGAGCCGCCATCTTCATTCCCACTAGCATAATAGCCAAACTTAGATTTTGCTAAGTAACGCAAACTTTCGGGTAAAGTTTCAAAATCGAATTTTTTATTGAAGTTAATTCCTGCAAAATCATCTATTGCCATCACCCCCACATTAAAGCCCGCAGTTAATAGGGCGCCCGTACACATAACACAGGGATCGAGTGTTGTGATAATCGTAAGCTGATCGGGATCGGGCAAGTTTAATTCTTCTTTGTGCTTGTAATACCAGTAAACAAGCTGAGTTTCGCCGTGAGCTGTTGGATCGAAAGTAAAAACCTCAACCTTGTGAGTCTTAGTCTTAGTATCTGAAAGCTCTTTTAAGAGATTGTTATGCAGTTTGTGAATCACACGACCCGTAGCATTTTCGACAATAGCACCTCCAACAGAATAAGTATTTTGTGCTTGGGCTAACAGTGCTTGATTTAGCACAATAGATGCGGCTTCATCCGCATTTTGAACAGCAGAGGCTTTAAACGGAACTCTATTCCTGATTTCAAATTGAGACATTATTTAATAAACCAGATTTTGACTTGAGGACACATTTGAGGCAGTGACTGAACATCAAATATTTGAACAACTTCATTACATCAATAATATATTAATCCCTCCTCACCCAGTCCACAACCGTTAAAAAAATATACAATTCTTCACATGACAGGATTGGGCATCTCTCTAGCAGAAGATTTAAGATAAGCCCCTTGCCCCAGAGGCTGTAGCTTGGGATAACAACTCCGATAATTCTCCTCGCTCACAAACAACCACATAATACGAGTCCGCCGATTCTGGGGCGGTGCGGGGCAAGGTGCATAACCATCAGTGTAAATAATCAGACCATCATAATCCCGATGTTCCTCCAAATAGGCCACAACTGGATCAAAATTTGTCCCGCCTCTACCCGTTAATTGTACTTCCCTCTTAGCGCGACGGAACGTCATTACATCGGTTGTAATCTCAGCATCAAATTGAATCACATCGATCGCCTCCACGCCATAATTAAAAAAGCGATTCACCACCGAAAACCCCTGCCGTAGCTCCTCTGTTCCCATCGATCCACTCACATCAATAGCAAACAGCAAGCGAGTGGTAAAGTCACGACGACTGCCCATATAAGCGAACCCATAACGGCGATTTGGTTTCATCCGGGTTAGCCGTCGCTGTTGACTAAGGATAGACGTGCGAAACTTGCGCAAAACTGCCCGATAGTCGAGCTTGGGTTGCAGATTCGCCAAAATCTGTTCCCGCAACCTGCCCCCAATGCTCCCCCAACTGTCATTAGCTAGAGCCATTTTTACCAGATCGTCCAGGCGATCGCTCAATAATTCATCTCGATCCCACTGATTGGTATTTTCCACACCACTCAAATTTGGATCGGTATAGACGGATAGGAGGTCTGGAGGACTATCGCTCGATTCGGAACTCGTCTCAGTTTCTGCTGTTGACTCAGATTCAGACTCAGCAGAACCAGAAGAGCCAGATGCAGTTGCAGTATCACCTTCCCCCGTACCCGATCCCGGCGTTCCAGAAGCTCCAACAGCCAAACTGGGGGGCTGTAGTTCGAGCAATTTGTGATAGTAAAACTCGAAGAATTGTCGATCGTAGTTGTTATCCCCAAAGACATCCCGTGCCCTAGGAAACGGCAGGTCAGTTTGTAAATATTCTTGCACCGTTAAATTGCTGGCAGCATAGCTAATCTCTGAATGAGGTTGACGGCGACTGTATGGGTGTTTCAGAATAATCCGTAGAGCTTCAAAACGCAGGGTGGCTTCCAGGCGGCGATCGCTCAACTGGTTAATAAACTCTGGATTGTACTCAATCCTGCCTCGTTGAATGCGAATGGTTTTAATCCGTGGCTCAGATACTAAGGCATGACTCGTCCAGGTTGCTAGTAACAGTGGCTCAACCAGCAGCCACTTTTCTACAATTTGAGCAATGCGGTGACGGGCGATTGGTTTTGTTCTCATATTGTATTTAATATAGTTCATTTGAGTTGCTAGTTATAAATCAGGACTTAGGCATAAAGACTATTTGTAGGGTATATTGGCGGTAACACAAGGCATTGAAAATCTATATATAGATAGTGTATTTCCATAATATCATGTCCGGTAGCATCGTTTGTGTATAAAATTAAGATGAGAATGAGAGAAAACCTTCTGCCTTCCTTCCAGCAAACCCTAATTATTCAAGCGGACATGATATCATATGATCTCCGGATCAGAGCGCTATCGCAAAACTTCCTCTTCTTCCCTTCCTGGGAGGGGTTAGGGGTGGGTTAACTCCTGCCTCGTTATTGATCACTATTCAACCGGACATGATATAAGTCCTGTAAATATAGGAGTTTTGATCCCCCTAAATCCCCCTTAATAAAGGGGACTTTCGGATTTTCCCCCCTTATTAAGGGGAGCTGGGGGGATCGAATTCATAACTAGCAAGTTGAGTTATAGTTATCAATACCTGTCTCATATAGTTTTGGCAGCAAAAATATCGGCGGCGCTCAGTTGCAATTTCGGGAAAGCCAAAGATTCAATCCTCTCGTTTCCCGTAAACAGTGTTACCTCATATTCCCCATCCACCAGTTGATAAACAGAGAGAGTGGGTTGTTTGGGATTGCCGATCAACCGCCGATCACCTAAACCCAGATAATCCACAATCCAGTATTCGGGTATACCCATTTGTTCGTATTCTGCGACCTTCCTCAGATAATCATCTTGCCAGTTTGTACTGACAACCTCTATTGCCAGTCGAACAGAATCTCCCTTGGTAATCATTGATTCTTTCTGCCAACGGGTTTCCTGAGCCAGTTGCGCTTTATTGAGACATATAATATCAGGTAAGTAGCCAGATTCGTCATGGATTGCTTGCTGAAATCAATCGCCAGGAACTCTACAACGTAATTCATAACCGTCGATTTGAATTGCCAGTTTTACCATTAAAAAACCGATGACACTAAAATGTTCTCCTATTCCTAAAGGCATTTTTACTATTGTTCCATTGTGTAGTTCGTATTTATCGGTCGCATTTTCCGGATACCAACAAATTCATCGAATGATAGGGGCTTGTTTAGAGTCGCAATCATAATAGTTATTTAGTACGATAGATTCAAACAAAAGAATTTCAAGTTAATTAGTACGGTCTTACTTTAGCATTTTGGCACAGCACCTGTCAAGTTTATTAGAACCCAGAAACCCGGTTTCTACACTCGTACCGGGTTTCTTTGCGTAAGCTAGAACTTACACGGGAGGCACTATATATAGAGTATTGGTGCGTTGTGCGTTGTGCGCTTTACATGTCGCGTAGCGTTTCGGCGCTTGAGCCGACATATAAAGCGGAGCTTTGCGGAACGCAAAACGCACCCTACCAATAGCGTTCGTGGGTAAGTCCTACTTTAATTATTTCAAACCTTAATTTTTTCCAAATACTCCGATAAGAAATCAATCAAATCCATTGATTCAGCGACAAACCCCATGGCATCACTAAAATTGGGACTCTGAACCAGAGAGGAAAAGTGAGCGATGGCTTCCTGTTGTTTGCCCTTACGGAGATACTGGAGATATTTCAACAGATTCTTCCGGGCATTATCGGCTTTATTTTCCGGGCAATGCCCGGTATTAAGCCAGAGTAAAACCTGTTCGTTCAAACTGGCAAAATCCTGAATATCCAAACCTTTGAGCTGTTTAGAACACTTAGAATATTGCAACAAGAGTTGTTCAGGTCTCAGACCCCTTTGGGTAGCCATACTTTGGCGAAAGGCTATACTAGCCCGACTCCCCACCATACCAGCAATCAGTTTAAAGTGAATCTCCTCCAGCTTTGTATGGTTGCGAACAAAATTCGCAACTTTGACCCAAGCACGGCGATCTGGGGTTTTAATCAAGCCTGCGGTAGCGATCGCTGCATCCGCATCTGGATTGTCACCATCAAGATACTCGGGATGTTGTTGGATAAATGTCAACACCCGTGGATCGATATCATGGCCTGAAGCCCAAAGCAGCCAATCTTCCACCGTCGGCACAAACTCATAGAGATTGAACCGCGACACCAGAGCCGGATCGAGTTCCGTCAGTTGGTATTCTTCCCCTGCATTCACCGCAGCAATGACAATACTGCCAGGGGCTAGAGGTTTACCAGCCAAGGTTTTATTGAGAGTCAGGTCTTGAACGGCCTGCAAAATTTCGGGGCGTGCCCGGTTAAGCTCGTCCAGAAATAGCACCACCGGGCTATCGGGGGCAGGCCACCAATAGGGGGGTAAAAAAACCGAATGGCCTGTGGTCTCATCTTTATGGAGCAAGCCAATCAAATCCCCTGGATCGCTCATCTGACCCAAAAAGAACGGGATCACGGACAACTTCTGACGCTGACGGTAGAAATGGCTAATAATTTCTGATTTCCCAATACCATGCTTGCCCACCAGCAGGATATTTTGCTCCGGTGGAGTCAGTTCCAGAACTTGATAGAGTTCGCGGGCATCAATACGGATCATTGTTTTTAGAGCTTTTTCTTGTATATTTTATCAATATTCTATCAGATGTGCAAAACAAAACCCTCAGCATTATCCCTATCATATTGAGCTTGTGAATGACTAACAATATTTGTTGTATTTTCTTGGTTGATAGGCAGTTCCCGAAAAGGTTTTAGAAGTTTTGTATATCTCTTATATTTAATATAGAATCCGGTTACAAGTGTATATGTTCATAATTTTATCTACACTTCAATCTCCCCATCTCCCACAACTGTATAACGAGTATTTAACCAGATTTTATATAACAGCAAATGTACTACTCTCTACTTGTGTTTTTTTGATATCTAGCCAATCATCCCAGATATCACCAATGGTTATAACAGGGATGTTACCTAGTGAGAAAGTTTGACCAGCACTGCTAACTTGAGGCTTAAATAAATTAAAGTATTTTTCCAGACTTGCATCATCAAGATATGTGATATCAAATCCGCTGACTTTGGAGAATAAGATTTACCATCAGAAAAAAGCAAAAACTCCTAATTTGTAGAGGGTACGGTTCCCGAAAAATTGGAGACCAAACCCCTACGATATTAAATTCTACCGATGCTACCGGATTTGATATGAGGATTGGTCAAGTCTTGATTCATCATTTCCACGACTTCAGCTACCTTGACTCTATTTTGAGAATTAGCTTCTAAGCCTTTGTAGTGGTAGCGACCAACCTTATATCCCTGTTTTTTTAGATGATTTACCAACCTCGATGGTAGGGATACTCTCAGTCATCCCCTGTCCTCATCAAACTTGACAATTCCCTTTTTGATTTTCTATCATTCATGTATCAATAGACCTTATTCTCTATCAAACTTAGTCTATTTTAAACGAAAATAGTAGATTATAGCGCATATTCAAAACTCTAGATAGCTTAAGCTATTAGCCAAGGATTAAAATCCTTGACAAACTTAGCTACAATATAGCCATAATACCAGGCATGATCAATCTTTGCTACGAATCTTTGTTCCCTCCATACCTATTCCCTATTCTTTTTTCACAGTTAAGTGTTCCTTATCACTAGAGTTTTCTAAGAGTAGAATGATTTTCATTTTTCCGTTTTAGTGCTAGATTTTTAAGTAGCAAATATAGCTATAAGTAGTCGTGCAAAATTATTTGTATATAATTTCGTGTCTAACAGGACTTACGCAAAGACACTATATATGGAGTATTGGTGCGTTGTGCGTTGTGCGCTTTACATCTCGTCTAGCGAAACGCACCTGGTAGGGTGTGTTTTCGACTCCACAAAGCTCCGCTTTTCATGTCGGCGACAGCCAAAACACTGCGCGACATGGAAAGCCAAGCATTTCCTATACGAATAAGCGCATTTCGTAACGCATTATGCTCAAACTTACAGGACTTACGTCAAGGTACTATATATAGAGTCAAAAAAACGATTGTTCCCTAGTTTTAAGCACTATATCTAGGGTTACTGCCTAAGTCCTAACTCAGTTTCCAGAATTATCCAAGAGGTTCTATTCATGAAGTTTATTTTGTGGCCAAACCCCACATTTCTCAGATATTCCCTGTTATTCAGTTTACTGTTATGTATCAGTACAACCGCAATTAGTTGTACTTCCACTTCTTCTCAAGAATTGGCTCCAGATGAAAAAATTTCCGACTCTAATTACCCTATAAACCATACTTTAAGGGTAGCAGTACTTCCTTGGCAAAGTTCTGAAGGACAAGAAGAAAAATTAGAAGCTTTAGCTAAATATCTAGGAACAGTTCTCCAACGTCCGGTTAATTTCCAAGTCACAAAAAATTACGCTGAAGCAGTTGATTTGATTGCAAAAGAAGAGGTCGATATCGCTTATTTAGCTGCTCTTACCTATATCCAAGCTAAAGAACGGAATCCCAATCTCAAACCCCTAGTGGTTCCCATAGATAGAATTAGTGGCAGACCTTGGTATACCAGTGTAATTGTTGCTAATACTACCAAAAATATCAACACTTTAGAAGATTTAATAGGTAAACGCTTTGCTTTTGTTAGTCCATCTTCTACTTCTGGTTTTCTGATACCAATGAATGGTTTACAAAATGCCAATATCGACCCTATATCTGATTTTGATAGTATTCGCTATTCTGGCAGTCACGATCAAGCTCAACAAGATTTAGCAGATGATGTGGTAGATGCGATCGCTGACGATAAAGCATCTTTTCTCCGGAGTCAAAAGTCAGGAAAACTTGATACTAATTACAAGGTTATCTGGGAGTCAAACCCCATACCTGGGCCTCCTATAGTTATCAATACCAAGAAATTCTCACCAGAAACTATCAAGCAACTGCAAGGAGCTTTGATAGATGCTCCTATAGGTTTTGTAGATGTAAGTGGTACTGAATCTGCTGGTTATACATTGAGTAAAGATGCAGATTTTGAGGAAATACGAGAAATATACAACAATCTGAAGTCTATAACAGTACCGGAAAAATGAAGATTCTCACTAAATTTATTATTTCGACAGCAGTTTCTGTGGGATTAGTATTTGCTTTAGTAGGAAGCAGTACACTCTTGATTATCAAAATAGAAAAATCTATAGAGGAAACCCGCAATTATACTAATCAAGCAGTTCATACCAGTCAAGAACTTAAGCTTTCTCTGGAAAAACAAACTTCTGCACTAAAAAATTATCTTTTGCTGAATCGCAGTCCTATTGAAATATACAACTATCAGCAAGAGATATCAAGATTTTTGCTCGCTTTGGAAGAAATTAAGCAACTCATACCAGAATCTAAAAAACCAGAATTGGTAGAACGTCGTTATCAATTTCTGACGCGCTTAGTTGATAAAATTGTAGAAGATACAAATTATTCTCCTACTGCGATTAAGCAAGATATCAAAGCTATCAACTCATTCAAGGATGATATTTTGCTGTTTCTCAACCACTTGATAGAGGAAGTAGAACAAGAAGATATTGATAGTCGAGAGGTGGCTATGGAATTTAAGGGAAATGCCATCATTTATACCTACTGTTTGATTGGGGTAGTATTGCTGATTTTCACTGCTGAGTTTTTCCACACACTATTACCTGTAATTAGTTCTATTCAAGCTCTGCAAATTGGTGCTAACAAATTAGGCATGGGAGATTTAAGCTATCGTTTGGATATTAGCACTGGTGATGAAATTGAGCAATTAGCCCAAGAATTTAATCACATGGCCGATCGATTAGCTGAGTCTTACAATTTCTTGGAACAGAAACGACAAGCAGCAGATGCTGCTAATCATGCAAAAAGTCTATTCTTAGCTAATATGAGCCATGAACTCCGTACTCCCCTTAATGGTGTTTTGGGTTATGCGGAAATTCTTAGTCGCTCTCAAACTTGGGGAGAAAAAGAAAAAGAAGGTATCAATATCATTCATCAGTGTGGTTCTCATTTGCTAACTTTGATTAATGATATCCTGGATTTATCTAAAATTGAAGCTCGCAAACTAGAGTTGCAACTACAACCTATTCATTTGCCATCTTTTCTCCAGGGAATTGGGGAAATTATTCGGATTAGAACCGAAAAAAAAGGTTTAGATTTTGTTTACCTACCAAGTCCTAATTTACCAGATGGTGTTTTAACCGATCCGAAAAGATTGCGTCAGGTGCTAATTAATTTATTGGGTAATGCTGCTAAATTTACCGAACAGGGTAAAGTGACATTTAAAGTAGAGGTAATTGATGGCATAGAAACGCAAAAACCAACAGACAATCAAACTGCCAGACTCCGTTTCCAGATTAGTGACACAGGAATTGGTATTAATTCTGATTCTTTAGAAAAAATTTTCCAACCTTTTGAACAAGTTAGCGATCGCCAATACAACACCGAAGGAACTGGATTAGGACTTGCTATTACTCGTAATATTCTCAGTCTTATGGGTAGTAAGATTCAAGTTACGAGTGAATTAGGTGTGGGTAGCACTTTTTCTTTTGAAGTCGATTTTTCTCTGGTGAAAGAGTGGCAATATAGAATGGTGACTAACATCAAAAAGAATTTAATTGGTTATCAGGGAGAACCACTATCTTTATTAGTTGTGGATGATGTCCGGGAAAACCGTTTGGTAATTACCAATTTATTGAAACCACTCAAATTTAATGTATTTGAAGCGGAAAATGGGGAAGATGGTTTACATAAAGCTCTTCAGTTACAGCCAAATTTAATTATTACCGATTTAATGATGCCGGTAATGGATGGATATACTTTTCTGAAGTACATTAGAAAATCAGAAATACTGAAGAAAACTCCCGTGATTATTTTTTCTGCCTATATTTCTGCAATGGATGAAAAGCAGTGTTTGCAAGCAGGTGGCAATGCTTTCTTAGAGAAACCAGTAAAAGCAGATGAATTATTTAAACTACTAGCAGAAAATTTACAAATTACTTGGAAATATGAGCCTACATCTACTTCTAGTTCAGAACATCAACAAAATAGTAGTAAGATAGAAAGTCCTACCGGAGATATGGTATTACCTCCACTAGAAGCTCTAGAAAACTTATTCTTACTAGCTCAACAAGGTAGATTAAAAAAGTTAGTAACAGCAGCTCAAGCTTTAGAAGAAGAAAATCAAGATTATGCTCTCTTTGTTCGTTATATTGTTCATCAGGCTAAAGGCTTTGAAGTAAAAAAAATTACACTCTTTATTCAAGAATCTCTAGAAAAATCCCTGTTGCTTGAGAATAATAGCCATCTCTAAATAAAGAGGGAACAGGGAACAGGAGCGGAGTAAATCCTTACAGCGCTTTAATACGAATAAACCACATTGCCATAACCTTGCATCTTGTAGGGACGCCCTTATGCAACGTCCCTACTGTGGTTTACTGAAATGAAAACCGCTATAAAAATAGCTGATCCAATTAATCAGCACTTACACGGGAGGCACTATATATAGAGTATTGGTGCGTTACTCTACCGCTTTACATCTCGCGTAGCGAAACGCACCTTAATAATAGCCTTCATGGCTTTAGTCCTATTAATTTTAGATAGTTATCTTTATTCCTTCTTCCTTCTTCCTTCTTCCTTCTTCCTTCTTCCTTCTTGTTTAAAATTGGTATAATAAAAATTTTATTCTCTTACCTACATTTTTGGGTAAGATAAGATGTCCATCCCACTTATTTTTATCCCTTGATTCAGTAATGTCCAAATTCTTTCTGGCTCCTAGAATTGGGCAAAGTTGGGCAAGGAATAATTTTTCCGATTTATCGGGAACCGTGTACCTCCTATACAACTCCTTACTCCTCTTGACTTCCCCTCCTGGGATGGGTTAGAAGTGGGTTGACTGTCTACTCCCTACCAAGTGCAAAAAGACTGAAGAAGCGCCAACCCTAATTAGGGTTGGCGGATTAAATATCAAAGGTATTACTGGCAAAGGTTTCAGCCTTTATAGATAATATCTTTTAGGCCAATACGGTACAGTTCCGGAAAAATCATGCATTCTAAGACTTTGGGCAAGAAAGGGGTAGAAAATTAAGGGAAGATTATTCTGGCTACCTCTTCTATGATTCTTATTCCCATACGGATTCTGGATTCACCGATTCTGGCTTCTCCCCACTACTAAAAGACTGAAGAAACGCAAACCCTAATTAAAAGCTTGGCCGTATTTTGCTCTCTTTCTCCCATCCCCCATCTCTCTATCATAACAGGGTTTCAATACTTATGGGTAAAACATAGCTATTTTAAAGAGATCAAAAAAATATTTAATTTAGTATTTCCAGCCTCTTGCTTTCCTGTGGAATGCTGCGCCAACAGCTAGAGGTAATGATATAGCAGAAGGCAGAAGGAAAAATCTGGCTTTGTCTGGGTTTTAGACTTTTAATGTGTCCTAACTGCCTTGGCGATTGCTATAACTTTTAACTTGAAGCGACCCCTCCACAATACAATAACTAATTATATTAACTTTATACTCTATCTAAATTATGCAACGGTTGAAAATCAAGTAATAATTTTTATTAAAGATATCTAAATTATGGACAATTCGGATTTAATTTTAGTAGTAGATGATACTCCTGCTAATTTAGCAGTTCTTTCTGAAGCCTTAAATGATGCTGGCTTTGAAGTAGCGATCGCTACAGATGGAGAATTAGCTATTAGTCAAGCCGAATTAAGTTTACCAAGTTTAATTTTGCTTGACATAATGATGCCTGGTATAGATGGTTTTGAAACTTGTCGCCGTCTCAAAGCCTCTGAAATAACTCAAAATATACCTATAATTTTTATGACTGCTCTGAGTGATTCGACTGATAAAATCAAGGGACTTAACTTAGGAGCAGTTGATTATGTCACTAAACCATTTGAAGAAGCAGAATTAATTGCCCGCGTCAAAACACAGTTAAAACTATACCATCTCACAGAAAACTTAGAAAATCAAGTAGCTGAACGTACCAGAAAACTAGAAGAAACTTTACATCAGTTGCAGCAGTCCCAAGTTCAGTTAATACAATCAGAAAAAATGGCAGCTCTAGGACAGTTGGTTGCCGGAGTTGCCCATGAAATAAATAACCCTGTTAATTTTATTCATGCTAACCTTAAGTATATAGAAGAATATACACAAATATTTTTAGATTTTTTAGAACTCTATCAAAAAAACTACCCTAATCCTGTTGATGAAATTCAAGAGCAAGCTGAAGATATTGACTTAGAATTTTTGCAGTCAGACGTAACTAAAATGCTCGCTTCGATGAAAATAGGTACTGAACGTATCAAAGAAATAGTATTTTCCCTGCGAAATTTTTCTCGTATGGATGAAGCTGAATTTAAAGATGTTGATATTCACGAAGGTATTGAAAGCACTCTATTAATTTTGCAACATCGCTTGAAAGCTCAACCTCAACGTCCAGAGATTAAAATAATTCGGGAGTATGGTAGATTACCTTCTGTAGAATGCTATTCTGGTCAGCTCAACCAAGTATTTATGAATATTTTGGCAAACGCTATTGAAGCTCTAGAAGAGGCCAATGCTAAACTTACATATCAAGAAATTGAGGATAACCTGAATCAGATTTTAATTCATACATCTGTAATTAATGAAGAATTAGTACAGATTATAATTGCAGACAATGGTTGTGGCATTCCAGAACACATTAGACAGCGCGTTTTTGACCCATTTTTCACCACCAAACCTGTAGGCAAAGGAACAGGTATGGGTTTGTCCATTAGCTATCAAATTGTTGTTGAAAAACATAAAGGTCAACTTAAATGTTGTTCAGAAGTTGGAGGCGGTACAAAGTTTGTGATTCAAATCCCAATCTATCAGACAAAAGAGTAGGGAATTTTATTTCACTTATCAGTTATATCATGTCCGTTTCAATACTTATACTTTGGAAGAAGGAAGGCACAAGGTATAAGGGAAAGAAAAGTTCAAAAGCCAACAAATCACTGCCTGATTGGCAACCAGAACCCTTGATTTTCCAGAGCTACACCATTCCAGTCTGGTAAAAAGTTGTCGATGTGTAAGTTTTTTGAGGATTTTAATGTTTATCATTATTAAGTTATGATAATCTAGGAAAATAGTCTTATATTCACTATCCCCCATCTCCTCATCCCCTCATCTCCTCATCCGCTCATCCCCTCATCCCCTCATCACTCTACACTAATGTTATAAATCCAGTTAGGGGTTCTATAAATAAAGAGAATTGGCTAAAAGGAATTTTTGTCTTAGTTTATCAATAAATGGAGAGGCTTCATACCTTAAATTTTTCGGTAGTTTTGGGTAAGTCCTAATTAATTACTATGGACTTTCCTCTTTTTATTTTAAACTTGAATAATCAGGCATAATTGTGGGATTCTTATTATATAATCAACAAATTATCTAAAATCTAAAAAAACTTAATATAACAACTAATTAACTGGCCCATAATTCAGAATGTTAAAAACATCAATTCCATCTATTAAAGAACAACTAAATCCCTTAGTATCTGAACTAGCAGATAATATAGAAGCAGTTTGGCAACGCTACCTGGACCTAGAACCATATCATCTACCAGAAGAGCTAGGTTATGTAGAAGGCCGTCTCGAAGGGGAAAAATTAACAATTGAAAACAAATGTTATCAAACTCCCCAGTTCCGTAAGCTACATCTAGAACTAGCCAAAATAGGCCAGGGATTAGATATATTGCACTGTGTCATGTTTCCCAGAACAAGTTACGCCCTACCTATGTTTGGTACAGATTTAGTAGGGGCAAGAGGCCAAATAAGTGCAGCAGTGGTCGATCTATCACCCCTAAGTCAAGACGGAAAACTATCAGAAGTATATGACTATCAACTCCAAACTTTACCGAGCCAAGAATTTTCTCATCATCGGCAACTGCCAGAATGGGGGGAAATATTTTCTGAATTTTGTCTATTTATTCGACCAACTGGTGTAGAGGAAGAAAAAAGATTTCTATCAATAGTAGAATCTTATCTGGAAATACATTGTCAACAAGCGATCGCCCAAAAACCTGTTACTTCCGAAAAACAACTGGAGATTCTCAAAGCTCAACGACATTATTCCACTCAACAGAGACAAAATGACAAAACTCGGCGAGTTTTGGAAAAAGCTTTTGGGTCAGAATGGACGGATTATTATTTGACCAATGTATTGTTTGACAATCCTGATTAGAAATTTTGGGAATAGGGAACAGGGAACCTCGAAGGGAGGTTATAAAAAATATTTTCTATCAACAGCAGAAAATTTTGATTATGACTAAGTTAATAAAACTTGATATAGCAGAATAGCGATCGCTTCTTTGATCGGAACCGAAGGTAAGGGGGTGGAAATTTCTAAATATGGAAATAAAGTTTAGTCAGAGATTATTTCTGACTCCATCTAGTCCTATATAAACCTATTTATTGATATATTTTTCTCTTGGTTGATTTAGTTAAAGTTTACTGAATAAATCTAAAAGTATTTATATATCAAGATTAAAGGTTTTTTTGAGTCAAAAAAAGTGCTAATAAATTACTAAGTTAATGTTTAAAATTTTAGATTTTTCCTCAGCAAACTAGGAAAAATGTAGAAAAATTAACATCTACAACTATTGCCCATGGCCTCCATACCCATTGCCTACCTTCAGCAAGAAACTTTTGAGCGCCAACCCTAATTATTATCTCTGAATTTTTGTGGTTTTACTTAAATCTTTGATATGGGTTTTTCCAGATTGTCCGACCGCTCCTTTAGTTATATTTTTCTTATGTAAAGGTGGTTTTGGTGATGATAGAGTAGGATTTTTAACTGTAGGTCTATTAGTCCGAAATAGAACCCCATCGTGAGATTGTTCTAAGACCAACATTGGTACTGGTTTGGCTTTTTGATCCCAATCAATATGTACAATTCGACCTTGAATAGTAGGAGTCCAGTTATCATGGTCATCACTAGGACTAAGATAGGTTTCTAAACAATCAATAATTTGATTAATAGTTTGAGAAGTTGCTTGAGTGGGTAATTTGGTTAGTTTAATTGATATGCGAAATAATACTCTTTTTTTCAGGTCTTTACCTGCTTCTCCAGTCTCATATTCTATCTCAAACATAGAATCAATTTGTCGTCCACTTGGATTTCCTTTTTCTCCTGCTGATACTTGAGTAGGGCGCAGTGCCACACTAATTTTTTGTTGGACTTTGACCTTAATTTGATTGACAATAGCAAAATGGAAAACTTCCTCTGCCATCCGCATTCTTAAGTAATCTAAATTAAATTCCCGAGAATGGATAAGGTCAGGATTTTTTTCCATTTTAGCAATAGTTGCTACAGCTAGTTTATACTTTTTATAGAGGTCTTTATTTCTAAATTCCTCTACACTAATTTTTTTATGAAATTGTTTAATTTTGACTTTGTGAAATATACCCAAAATAATTAGCAATACTAACATTAATCCAGATGTACCCATCCAAATATATTCTGCTTTTGGCAAATTTGGTGTGGGAGAGGTTTGGGCTAACTTTGGTTCCACAAAAATAATTGGTGTCATTTCAGTTAATCAGTTATCAGTTATCTGTACATAAGGCTAAAGTCAGAGCCTTGAAAACCATAATTTTCTTTTTTATCCCCCCAAAAAGAGGAGATTTGAGACTTTATTTCTTGTTCGATATTTTTAATGTAAATTCCTGATAGTATAGTTATAGATCTGGTTATTAATTGGCCGAAAAATTATAGCCCTACCTATTACCGAAAAATTTCAGATTTAGTGAGAGCCAGAATTTATACTAAGTCTAGTTTAGATATGAGATTTATGAAAAGGGGTAAGGCACTTATGCTGGAGACAGGAGGGAGAAAAGTGAAAAGGATTGGACTAAGTAGTTTTTCATAACCGGATTTGGTATTAATATCTTATGCACTGCTAATCCAAGGACTTCTCTATCTGATTCTGTATAGGTTGTTGAAAATAACGAAACCTATAGGTATAATATACACCCTGATATGACTTTACTTAATGGTGGATAAAGTATAGATTAATTATATAGCAATTTACCAAGTTATGAGTACAGTTGTCTTTCTTCTTTTCTTTGCCCTCTTTTCTTTTGGTCAGCATTCTGCAACCGAGCTGTCGTCATCTCAGTTTCTGAACGCTACTTAGGATCAAAATAGAAATATATATCTTAAATAACTCTGGGAAATACTATAACAATCTGTAAATAAGTTGTAACAAATCAAAAAGTAAATAAACAGGACTTACGCAAAGCAACACAATTTTGTCATTGCCAGCGACAGCGTTTTGCTCTGGGACATGAATGGGTCCCATGACTTCAGGAAAGCCATCTCAAATGCCTAAAAATAGTTAATCATGGGATGAAACACCATATCCAATTGACCAAGAAAAAATCAATTCAGTAAAACCAGAGGTACTGATAACTGATAACTGATAACTGATAACTGAAATGGCCTACGAACCTCTCCATCATAAATATCGTCCTCAAACTTTTGCCGACTTAGTGGGTCAAGATGCGATCGCTCAAACTCTGACTAATGCTATCCAAACCCAACGGATCGCCCCAGCATATTTATTTACTGGACCCAGGGGTACAGGGAAAACCTCTAGCGCTCGAATTTTTGCCAAATCTCTAAATTGTCTCTCCCATGACCACCCGACCCCCAGTCCTTGTGGTACTTGTAATGTTTGTACGGGTATTATCAAAGGGTCAACTCTGGATGTTATCGAAATTGATGCTGCTAGTAATACTGGTGTGGACAATATTAGGGAATTAATAGAAAGGGCACAATTTGCACCTGTCCAATGTCGCTACAAAGTATATGTGATAGATGAAGTCCACATGTTGTCAGTATCGGCTTTCAATGCTTTGCTGAAAACTTTGGAGGAACCACCAGACCGAGTGGTATTTATTTTGGCAACCACAGACCCCCAGAGAGTTTTAGCGACTATTATTTCTCGTTGTCAACGTTTTGATTTTAGAAGAATACCTCTGGAGCCAATGGTCAAACATTTGGATCATATTGCAACTGAGGAAAAAATTGATATTGTAACTGAAGCGATACAGATGGTAGGTCAAATTGCTCAAGGTGGGTTGCGGGATGCGGAGAGTTTGTTAGATCAGTTGAGTTTGTTGGCGGGTGAAATTACGGTTGAACGAGTTTGGGATTTGGTGGGAGCGGTTCCGGAACGAGATTTAATGGTATTGTTGTCAGCGATCGCTTCGGATAATTCGACTCAGGTATTGGAATGTACTCGTCAAATTATGGATAGGGGTCGGGAACCGATTATTGTATTGCAAAATTTGGCAGGGTTTTATCGAGATTTATTGATAGCAAAAACTGCGCCGACAAGTGAAAATTTAGTGGCGTTGACTAGACCTACTTGGGAAGAGCTTTGTCAATTTTCTCAAAGGTGGGAAATTAGCACTATTTTGGCTGGTCAAAGACATTTACAAATGTCGGAAGTTCAAATTAAGAATACTACTCAACCTCGTTTATGGTTGGAGGTAACTTTATTAGGATTATTGCCTTCTGCATTGACAAGTTCAAAAGTAATAGTTGAACATTTACCGCAACGACAAATAACCAGAGAAACAAGTCAAAATATTTCGGTTCCAACTACTCCAAATACTTCTACTCAAGTTGAATCAAAACCATCTGTGTTTCAACCTCAAAAACCAAAAATATCGGAGACAAAAGAAATTTATTCTGTCTCAAAAAATGAGGAAGATTTAGTTGGTTCGGAAGCGGTTAATATTAATCCTGAAGAAGGGAATTTAGTAGAGATTTGGCAACAGGTACTGAATAAAATTACAGCGCCAGGTACTAAACAATTGTTGGAACAACATGGAATATTATTAAGCTTTAATGGTCAAGTAGCTCATATTGGTATTCGTTTTCCGGCTTGGTTAAAAAGAATATCTGATAAAGCTTCTATGATTGAGGCAGCTTTTGAAAAAGTTTTTAATCAGTCAATTAAGGTAAAAATAGAGCTAGCTAATTCTAGTCAGAATAATAATTCTCAAAATAGAAATATAAATTCTGTAAATACGACTAGAAAAGACTATCAAAAAACTCAACTTGAAAAGGAGAAAGAAACTGATAGTTCTGATGATAAGGTTCCAGAAAATCAACCAGATACTTCTCCGTTATCTGATTCAATAAATTATCAGAAAGAAAATAAAATTATCCCAGAAAATTATGTTTATAAACATCAATTAAATGATGTGAATAAACAGGAAAAATATGCTCAAAAAGGAAGACAGACTGTGGCGATCGCTACTCGTCGAATAGTTGATTTTTTTCAGGGAGAAATAGTAGATATAGGGTCAATTAAATCAGCAGATAAAAGTGATTTACCTGTTATTTATGAGTATTCTGATTTATCTATTGATTCTCAAATTATTGAGTCTGAAAATAGTAATGTTGGTATAGATGAACTTGAAGAAAATCAAGAAATTGAGTTGAATGATGATATTGAATTTTAACCTGATTTTTTTGGGTTGAATAGCCAAACTTCTAGGGTGCGCTAGATAGCTTGAATCGAGATTATAAAAGGAATTAAGCAATCCGTCGTAATGCACCATTTTAGCTTGGTCATATCAATAATAATATCATCAGGACTTACGCAAAGGTACTATATGTGGAGTTAAAAAACTATTGTGCAATAGTTTTAAGCACTATATCTAGCGTGGTTGCGTAAGTCCCGATCGTTCTTTTGATTCGCGATCGCAACTATAGCAATGTACGCACTTAATCTTTACAAATCGCAGGAGCTGTCCAATAGCTAAAAGCCTTATATTATCGGCGATTCATTCTCCCTGTTCCCACCTTCTGTGTTCCCTGTTCCCTGCGGGCAGCGCTATATTTTCAGAATTATCTTCATAATCAGGACAATAGAGTTTATTAGGGACATCAGTAGGAAAACCTGTAGGGTGCATTTGACACAACACTCCATCATCAGAAAAGGTAGAAAACTTACACTTTAAACATAATTTATTCTGATATTTTAACTTCTGTATATATAACCCTTTTAATGCAGAATTATATCTATGATTCAGAACAATTTTATTGCGTTTGACAAGCCATTCTGAATATTCATCAGCATTATCTTTCAGGAATTGCCTAACTCTTAAAAGCTGATATAATTTCATAGGTGGGGACTTTTTGTAATGTGGATTAGGTACAATTTTATCTGGATTTCCCAGTTTTTTTATCCAACCTTCAGATAAGCTGTATTCTGATTTTAATGTTTTTTTAGTAATATAGTTTAATCCATCACCTGATTGAGTATCTTTCTGATCGTAATAATATTCCCACTTCAGGGTTATTGTACCTGAAACTAAACCATAATTGCCTATAATTCCTATAGGTTTAGTCTCTGGTTTTGGCTCTAATTTTTCTTCTTTCATTTGCCGAAGAGAAATAGGATTTCTCGGCATATCTTGTGTATTCTTATAAGCTCGCGGCAATGTTTTGTCCGTAATCAATGTATCTTTTAAGGAATAAATATAGCGTGTAACATCCCGTTTTTTACTATATGTATAAATTCTATTATCCTGGTATGCTATAGGTTTAGCACCAGGTTTAAGATAACGATTTAATAATTCCAACATATTTTCAGTAGTCTCATTTTTTTTGTCTATTCTTATTTCTAAACCTGGGCAATCGTCTGATTTAGGTATAGACTTAAATTGTCTGCCACATATTTTACAGCTTTTAGTTTTTTTATCGTAATCGTGATCAGTGAATTTGTTCATTTTTTTATTCCTATTTTTTATAAACAGTAGGGGCGGGTTACGGTTCCCGAAAAATCACAACGAAAGTTAACGACTCTTATCTAGAAATTACATAAACCCATCCCTACAATAATCGACAGGGCGGGTTTAGCTAAATCTGAGAGTCAACCAAAACATCTCTAGAAAAACCCATCCCTACAATAATCGACAGGGCGGGTTTAGCTAAAT
>NZ_JAYKGW010000128.1:0-75994 GCF_035285525.1 Okeania sp.
CAAAAATAAAAGCTTCTGGTTGATTTTTCTCCACAATTCTGATAGCATCAAACCAAAGTTTTCCTCTAGAATCATCAAAACCCCTTAACTTTCCAGCTACAGACCAAGGTTGACAAGGAACACCACCAACTATCAGATTGACTTGCCAAGGTAACTCAGAAATTTTGGTAATATCTTCCAAATATTTTTCATCATTATTGATATATTGATTCAAAAAATTTTGCTGATAAACCTTAATAGCATCCGAGTCAATTTCTGAATATCCTAAACATTTACCTCCTAATTTTTCTAGAGGAATTCTAAATCCACCAATACCTGCAAATAAATCTATAAAAGTAAACCGATATTCAGATATTTGTAAATTAATAGGTTTCTCAAGATTGAAAAAGCTTAATTTGGTTGGAGAATTAATTATCTGACTAGACATTAGTTAATTTTTCTGATTATTACTAGGATTAATATTATAGGAATTATATTAAATATTAGATATTTGGTAATTGTAAAATTTTGCACTAAGATTATTGCCGATATAGCTCCTAAATAAGTTGCAACAAATAAAAAACTAGATAAAAAAACTGAAATTCTTACCTGTTCTCTTTTCCCAGTTAAGTGTTCCCTGTTACCTCCATACCTATTCCCTAAAAGCAGAAGAAATATAATTTTGTAAAATTAGTTGATAACCTCCTAATTCTACAGAATTTCCAATTTCAATAGTTAATTTAGATAGTTGCTCTTGTAGTGATGAACTTATCAGCAAGGGAGAACTATTCTGAATAGAATTACACCTGACTAAAACTACATCAAATCTACAAGAATAATCTGCTAATTCTGGGCGATCGCTCAAAAAGATTTCTGCGGTTTGCCAAAGTTTAGCCTGCTTTGATTCTGTTACTGCTAGTAAACCATTTTTATCCCAATTACCTCGACTACGAGTTTTTACTTCCACAAATGCTAAGATAGGAAAAATTGGGAATTTTTGACCAGAATTATTTCTTAATGGAGAAGTTTTCATAGCAATAATATCTAATTCTCCCCAACGACATTGCCACCTTCGATGGAGTATTTGCCAACCTTGTTGAATTAACCATTGTACCACTAATTCTTCTCCCAAAATACCTTTGTCAATTTTTGGAGAAATATTAGTTTGACTAGATGAATAAAAGCTCATTTTGGTTTATTCTAAATTATGTAAACATTTCCTGCGGAATGCTACGCAAACAGCAGTCAGTATTCAGCTATCAGCTATTTATTGCTTTTGGTTGTGCGATAAAAGCTTTGTTTGAACCACATCCTTAAGAGTGGTGTTTGAAGGAGCTAGTATTAAATCTTACTACATTTGTTGAAGTCTTATTGCTGAGAGCTGAATGCTTACTAAATTATGAACTGCTTAAAGTAAATTAGCTAGAAGTAACATGAATTTTAAACAACAAAAAACTTTCCAAATTTTAGTCAGCTTTGTTTGTTCATTAGCATTATATATTGTTGCTATGGGGACGATAACTGCCATAACTTTTACTAAGGCAATACCTACTCTAGCTGATGAGTATGACAAACAAATTTTAGTAGGTGTTGATTTTTCTGGTCGAGACTTAACTAATGATTCGTTTACTAAATCTATTCTGCGTAAAAGTGACTTGAGCAATTCAAATTTGAGTGGAGTTAGTTTGTTTGGCGCTCATTTAGAAGGAGCTAATTTAGAAGGAGCTAATCTTAGTTATTCTACTTTAGATAATGCTATTTTTAACAAAGCAAATTTAACTAATGCTATTTTGGAAGGTGCTTTTGCTTTCCATACTCAATTTCGTGGTGCAATTATTGATGGAGCAGATTTTACTGATGCTTTTTTACGAGAAGATACTCAAAAAGAGTTATGTAAAATTGCTGAAGGTACGAATCCTATTACAGGTAATGAAACAAGAGATACACTCTTTTGTGATTAATTATAATTCAGTTATTTAGCGGTCAATTTTTATAGTCCAGTAGGGTGCGTTAATGAAATGTAACGCACCGTTTATATCAAGACAAAGTTTGACAAAAGCTAAGAGCAAAAAAAGCCAAGGATTTCAATCCTTGGCTAATAGCTGAAGTCATCTAAAAGATGACTAAAATTATCTATAATTAGACATTTCCACGAAAAGAGTAAGGGTTTAACGATGATTATCCCTTATAGGGAAAAAGAATTGATAATTTCTCTGTCAGAATTGATTTTATTTTTTATTCTCTGAGATATTTATTGTCTTTATTAGCGATCGCTCAAATCTGGTTGACAAAAAAACTTGACATGGTATTATACTTATAATGGAGAAGGTGCGCTCAGATATATTCCCATCAATTTGGCTCCAAAAAAACATATTTTCCTATAACTAATCACAGGAAAAGTTGATGGCTGAAAAAGAAGAAGTCTGAGCACTGAGTAACTGAAAAATAGAAAGTCTGAATAACTAATCACTAAAAAAGCTGAGCACTGTTAACTGAAAAAGGGGATTGACAAAAAAACTTGACATGGTATTATACTTATAATGGAGAAGGTGCGCTCAGATATATTCCCATCAATTTGGCTCCAAAAAAACATATTTTCCTATAGCTGCTAATAACTAAAAAAGCTGATAACTCAAAAGAGGAAGCTTCATAACTAATAACTAAAAAAGCTGATAACTGATAACTGATAACTGATAACTGATAACTGATAACTGAAAAACCCATGCAGTTAGGAAAAGTCTTAGAACGACGTTACAAAATTATTGACATTCTCGGAAGTGGAGCTTTTGGAGATACCTACTTAGCTGAAGACTTACAGTTACCAAGAAATCGCAAATGTGTTGTTAAACACCTTAAACCTAAAACTTCAGAGCCAACAGTTTTGCCTATTGTTCAAAGGTTGTTTTAGAAAGAAGCAGAGACCTTATATAAATTAGGTACAGACTCAAACGAAATACCAAAATTATTTGCTCATTTCCAGGAAGGAACAGAATTTTACTTAGTACAAGAATCTATAGAAGGGCACGATATAAGTAAAGAACTGACGCCTGGGAAAAAATTAAGCGAGTCTTACACCACTGCCCTACTCAGAGGAATATGATCAGTATTAGCAGTAGCTCATCAAAAAAATATTATCCACCGAGACATTAAACCACAAAATTTGATGCGTCGAAAGTTGGATAACAAAATAGTATTGATAGACTTTGGGGCGGTAAAAGAAATAAGTGTAATGACTACCACTCAAGCAAGAACAACAACTTTAACTATCGTAGTGGGAAATCCTGGATATATACCCAGCGAACAGAGCAACGGCAAACCCAGATTAAGTAGCGATATTTATGCAGTGGGGATGGTAGAAATAAAACCACTCACCGGAAAGGAACCGAAAGACTTACCAGTAGACCCAAACACAGGAAATATTCTCTGGCGAAACGAGGCAATAGTAAGTAACTATCTGGCACATATATTTAGATAAGATGGTGCGGGAGTATTTTAAAAAGAGCGTTATAAAAATGCGATGGAGGTATTAGAGGCGTTAAATATTCAAACTGCTCCACAACCAACACCAGTACTAGCAGTCTCACCTGTATCTAAAACTCCACCCCAGTTTGATAAAACCAGAAGACAAATATTGACATTAGGAGGTTTGGCAGGAGGTGGGTTTCTGGCAGCTATGTTAACTGAAAGATTTGTGGAGTGGAAGGTCTTCAGAAAATATTTCTACTTCTGAACCAACAGAAGAAGTTTCTCCAGAAATTATTTCTTCTCCTGAACCAATACCAGAAATTAGCCCTTCTCCCGAACCAGAATTTCCTGTTCAAACATTTGCTACTGTCAAAGTTAACAGAAGAGGAGAAATAATCAGTCGATCTGAAGGTAGAGCAGAAGTAATGACAGAAAACGTCGGTGATGGAGTCTCCCTAGAAATGGTAAAAGTTCCTGGAGGTAGGTTTCTCATGGGTTCTCCAGAGACAGAAGCAGAAAGAAGAGATAATGAAAGTCCGCAACATTATGTAGATGTGCCAGAATTTTTCATGGGAAAATATCCAGTTACTCAAGCACAGTGGGAAGCGGTTATGGGAAATAATCCTTCTAAGTTTAAAGGTGCAAGTCGCCCTGTAAACAGAGTAAGTTGGAACGACGCCACAGAGTTTTGTCAGAAACTCTTAGAAAGGACGGGTAAAAAATATGGTTTACCCAGTGAGAGTCAGTGGGAATATGCTTGTCGAGCCGGAACAACTACACCTTTTTATTTTGGGGAAAC
The DNA here is from genome assembly GCF_035285525.1 of Okeania sp. Lineage (GTDB taxonomy): Bacteria > Cyanobacteriota > Cyanobacteriia > Cyanobacteriales > Microcoleaceae > Trichodesmium. The sequence continues at coordinate 4,244 of NZ_JAYKGW010000128.1, forward strand.
TATAACGCCTGAGTTAGTTAACTATAATGGAAATTTTCTTTATGGTGATGCACCGAAAGGAAAATATCACCAAGAAGCAACAGAGGTGAGAATTTTTCCACCCAATAGTTTTGGTTTGTATGATATGCACGGCAATGTTTGGGAATGGTCTCAGGATGTTTGGCATAGTAACTATAATGGAGCGCCTACTGATGGAAGTGCTTGGGAAACTGGAGGAGATAGTTATAGAAGAGTGCTCCGTGGCGGCAGCTTGTACTACGATTCTTGGGATTGCCTTTGCGCCAGGCGTCTCAACAACGATGGGGACATCTCCAAGAACGATATGGGGTTTTCCGGTTGTCTCGGTGGTTTCTGTCTCTCGTTCCTAGAATTATTCCCCTTTATTCTTTTCCTCTTTTCCCCTTTTCCCTCTTTTTCTTTTCTCTTTTTCCTGCCAGACACAGATTTGGCCACGGATACACCGATGAAGATGACCTAACCCCCCAGCCCCCTTCCCTTGCAGGGAAGGGGGGGTAAGAGTTTCTCCCCTCTCCTCGTAGGAGAGGGGTTGGGGGAGAGGTCTCATTCTGTGAAGCACCAAAAAAATCGGCGTAAAAAGGAGATTCTCCTTGCGTCAGCAAAAAAATCATGGTAAGATTATATCATTGGGGTTTGTTCGTACCTACGCATGACTTTTTATTCAACGCCAGCGCCAGACAGAGATTTGGCCACAGATACACGGATGAATATTTCAGCAATAGAATTAGGAAATTATAAATAATGCAAATTAAAATTAATTTACCAGATAAATTAACCGAAAAAGTAGGAGATAAATGGGAAAATTTACAACAAAAGATAATAGCTAATCTTGCATTAGAAGCTTTTCGAGAAGGACTAATTGATATTGATGAACTAAAACAAAAAAGAACTGCTCAAATTTTTCTCCGATGCCGAACTTATGGAATTTTTCCAACAAAATAATATGCTTCATTCTCAGGGAATACTGAATTTATATGGTACTTGTGCCGATATTGATTTAGTAGAAGATAACCAAGGAATTTATGACGAGATAGATGATGATTTAGTCGGAGCTTTTAATGAGTAATAATTCTTTAATTTATTTACTAGATACAAATATTTGTATCATGTATTTAAAGGGAAAATATCAAAATATTAAGAGTCGTATTGATAATTTAGAGATTGAAAAAATAGCCGTTTGTTCCGTAGTAAAAGCAGAACTATTTTATGGAGCTATGAGAAGTAATAATCCTCAAAAAAGTTTGAATCTGCAAAAATCATTTATATCGCAATTTGTATCTTTACCATTTAATGATTTTTGTACTGAAATTCATGGTAAAATTAGAGCTTATTTAGCTAAAATCGGAACACCTATTGGTTCAAACGATCTTTTAATTGCCTCTATTGCCTTGGCAAATAATTTAATATTAATGACTCATAATTTAAGAGAATTTAGCCGAATTAAAGGATTAAAAATTGAAGACTGGGAAACAGAAGAATTAGTTATTAGCCTTTACAGTTCCCGAAAAATCAGCGAATAGTTATCAATTTCATCAATGACAAAAAAAGTTGATATTAGTAGTAAACGAACAATTGGAATTTCCCTCACTCGTTGGGGAGAATGGGTGACATAAATTACCAATGTTACCGTCGAATAAATAGCTTCTTCAGACTTCCAATGGTTAAGTATTTTCAGTTCTCAGTTATCAGTAACTCTAGCGTAATTATTAATTGTTGAATGCCTTTTATTCCTATTATGAAAGGAGGAAGAAAAAAAAGCAGCCCTTAGAAAAGCATTGGAACTTTTACAAGAAGATGAACAACTATTAGAATTAGAAAAATTACTAGCATTTTTTGCTACCTTTGTATTAAATAAGCGTTCAGCAGTCAGCAAGATTATTTTTTAACGTTCGAGAAGAGAATTTTAACTAAAAGCCAATAGCTAGCATAATACAACAAATAATGAGGTGGGATATCGCAGTATTACAACAATCTCCTTGGTACCAACAAATCTTGCAAGAAGGAATTAATATTAGTCAACAACGAGGTGAAAAAATAGGAATACTTTCTGGAATAAAAATAGGATTAGAATTAAAATTTGGTGAATCAGGAAAAGAGATATTTTATGAGATTAATACCCTGGAAAATATTCAAGTTTTAGAAACAATTCTTTCCTCTCTCAAAACTGTAGAAACTATCGAGCAATTACGGCAAATTTATCTTAAATAAAGATAGTTAAGTAGGATGCGTTACATTTAATTAACGCACCGCTTATCCCAAATATTTATTCTTTGCTTTCTCTTCTCTATTAACTACTTTCTTAGCTAAACTTTTTAAAATACTAAGTACATAATACAAATCATTTCCTGGATTAAAGATATCGAATATTCTAGATACAGCATATTGCGATATTTCTCCTTTTACTAATTTAAAAAATCTAAAGCTATTACCATTCAGAATTAAACCATAAGTTGCTTGATTAGAATTAGGATTAGCTAACATATAAGTTAGTAATTGTGACTTACCAGCTTCTAGGGAAAAAGCAGCTTGTTTAGATTCGATTGCCATTACCCAAATTTGTTCGTATACAACTAATACATCTATCTTTCCTTTGATAATAATTCCTTCATTTTCTAGGGAAATTTTTATAGTTTTTTCTGACTTAATGCGGAAAGGAGGAAGGTAGAGATTAGCTAAATCTAATAAAGGAGATAATACTACCATTTTGACAGTATTTTCTAAGATAGGTGGGTCTTCTAATAAATTAGAATAGCTGGCTTTTACTCGGTCTAATCTTTCTTTTTCTGCTGCGGATATTTCTGGTAATTTATATTGCCATTCTGGAAAAAAATTATCATTTTCTACTAACTCTAGGTTGAATTTTTCTTTAAGTTTCTCTAAAGTTATTTCTTGTGCTGATATAGTTTTAACCATGATTTGTTAATAAGTAATTGTGCAAAATAAATTTTGTAGGCTTAGGTTGGGTTGAGGTACGAAACCCAACAATAGTAAAGTGCGTTTTGGGCTGAACGGAGTGAAACCCAACCTACTATAATTCTCCTAATGGAACTTTAATTAAATCCTGAATAGTAGTTAGTCTTAATCTTTCTAATTCTCGAATCCATTCTGATTCCGAATAAAATTTTTCTTGATACTTTTTAGCTAATTCAGACTCAACCGATAAATCTGTTTTTTGCCACTTATTTAAAATTGCACTCCGACGTTTTATCGACATAATTAATTCTATAGTTGCTATTGTAGAACGAATTTCTAAAGGCGCTCTGAGAAGATTTTTTTTTGTCTTTTCGTCTAAATGAAAAAGATGCTCGACATTAACAAGTTTATCTGGAGTTTCTAAACAACTATCCTGTAATTTTGAAATTAAATTATCTGATTCATTCATTTCATTTTCCACAGCAATAATTTGCTGCCACAAGAATCTATTGTCAGATAAATTAAACTGTAAATCTCTAGCTTCCATTGCATCTTTCACATCTTGACGATATTTCGGACAATGTAAATAAATGCGCAATAATAAAGATTCTGCTTCTGCCAATAAACTTCTTTCTACAGGTGCAGATAAAAGTGATAAATTATTTTTTTTCTCTTTAGTAAAATTTCTATGATTTCGCGGATGAGATTTTAATTGTTTAGCTACGAGTAAGGGCGGTGATAAAAGTTCATCTTCAGCTAATAACTTTCTCCAATTAATAAAAACTTGAGTTAATAAATTTTCAGAAATTAATGAAACTCTCCGAGCATCTCCCTTACTTAAAATTTCGGCACAATATTGTAGATAATAAGTAAGCTGACTATCGTTAGTTATCTTAGTTAAAATTTTAACTATTTCTTGATTTACTTGAGCATATTCATCTGCCAGACTTAGATTTTTACTTTTTACTATATTTTGAATTTGCCAATCAATCCATAGAGCAGAATTTACCAATAATTCCTGATATTTTTCAGCAGAATAAGTTCTCAAATATTCATCAGCATCTTTTCCATCAGGAATATTTAAAACTCTTAATTGAACTTCTCCACTATAAGCAAGTTTTTCTATTTCTCCAATGGCTCTATCGGTAGCTTTAATACCCGCTCTATCAGCATCAAAATTTAAGATAATTTGTTTAGATTCTGTATAACGTAAAAGTTGTTTAATTTGAATTGAACTTAACGCCGTACCTAAAGAAGCAACAACATTATTAATTCCGGCAGCATGAAGAGCTATAGCATCAAAATATCCTTCTACAATTACAACTTTATCCTGTTTAGAAATAGCAGTTTTTGCCTTATCCAAAGCAAACAAAATTTTCCCCTTATCAAATAATTCCGTCTCTGGAGAATTCAAATATTTAGGTTGTTCATCAGTCAAAGTTCTCCCACCAAAACCAATAACTCTACCTTGCACATCATTAATAGGAATCATCAAGCGATCGCGGAATCTATCGTAATAGCTATTACCAGATTTTCTCGGCAAAATTAATCCTGCTTTTTCGACTAATTCTACAGGAAAACTTTTTTGTTCTACGAGATAACCATAAATAGTTTCCCAACCATTGGGAGCGTAACCAAGTTGAAATTTTTGAATAGTTTCTTCGGAAATTTGACGTGTTTTTTTTAAGTATTCTAAAGCAATTTTTCCTTGAGGTTGGCTTAAGGCATATTGATAAAAATTATTAGCTATTGCTAAGATTTCATAAAGTTGTTCCCGGAGTGAAATTTGCCGTTGAAATTCTTGTCTATTTTCTGGTGATTCGGTTTTAATTTGTATTTGATAACGTCTAGCTAAATCTAAGATTACATCACCAAAAGAAGACTTACCAATTTCCATTAAAAATTTCAAAACATTACCACCTAAACCACAACCGAAACAGTAGTACATTTGTTTAGTGGTACTAACAGTAAAGCTAGGAGTTTTTTCTTCATGGAAAGGGCACAACCCTACATAATCTTTCCCTTGTTTTTTTAAGACAATATGTTCTGAAATAACATCATAAATATCAGCTCTTTGTTTAACTTCTGCTATAGTATCTTGATGAAAACGAAAGTTATTCATATTAAATCAGGGAAGAGTATGGATAATTGATAATTGATAATTGATAATTAGGGTTTACTGAAAAAGTCTGTTTGCCAAAACAGGGAATAGTGTGGATAATTGATAATGGATAATTTATAATGGATAATTGATAATTAGGGTTTACTGAAAAAGTCTGTTTGCCAAAACAGGGAATAGTGAATATTCAAGAAGAATAGGGAGTTATAGAAGAGATGCACAGTTCCCGATAAATTGGAAAAATTATCAAAATAATATGGGTCTAAAACCTCGCCTTTTAAGGCGAAATATTTTTGGAGCGGAGCTCAAATCTCCGTTACAAAAATCACTTCTGACTTCTGACTTCTAACTTTTGAATTCGTTACCCCCCAACTCTTATCTAAATACTACTTGAGAAGTCTTATTAACCAAAAATATATTACTATCTTACCACCTAAGAAAGCACTTACCTTTATATGTAAATGCTTTGAGATTTCCATACGCAAACCCTAATATAAGTTGTATAAGTTCATAAGGAAAATTAATTATATATTCTATTAGGAACTTCCAATCTTATCCATAAATTATCAATTATTTCTCCCTATTCCCTGCTCCCTATTCCCTATTCCCTGTTCTCTGCTTAAAAATAATTAATGTGTAACCATTAGATATAAAATATAATAAATAAACTTGATATTCGGCTAGAACATCAAAATATCTAGCCAGTTATGAGGAAGTGGGTGTTCGGTGTTCCAACGTATAACGCAAAGCTTAAAAAATGACCTAATCGCTGGTCTATTGGTAGTAATACCCTTGGCTACCACAATTTGGCTGACTATAACTATTGCTAGGTGGGTAATTAATTTTCTCACCAAAATTCCCAAACAAATTAATCCGTTTGATGGTTTACATCCAGCTTTAGTGGGTTTACTAAACTTTTTAGTAGGATTAGCAGTACCATTGCTTAGTATCCTCATCATAGGATTGATGGCAAGAAATATTGCCGGAAAATGGCTGTTAGATTTAGGGGAGAAAATATTACAAGCTATTCCATTTGCTGGCTCAGTTTATGGTACTCTTAAGCAAATATTAGAAACTTTACTCAAAGATTCCAATGAGAAATTTCGCCGTGTGGTAGTGGTAGAATACCCACGTCGAGGAGTTTGGACTATAGCTTTTGTGACTGGCGCAGTAAGTAAAGAAATTCAATCTCATCTAGGAGATGAGATGTTGAGTCTTTTTATTCCTACAACTCCAAATCCTACATCTGGTTGGTATGCTATTGTGCCAGAAAAGGATGTAATTAATGTTTCTTTGTCGGTAGAAGATGCTTTTAAAGTTTTAATATCTGGTGGAATAGTAAGTCCTAATTCATCAACCCCTGTTAGTCAAGAAAAAATATTCAAAAATCAACTTCAACCAAGACTTCCAGACTAGAGAAAAATATCAATAGATATCTCCTTATTCCAGTTATCAGTTATCAGTTATCAGTGAACCTCTGATCTTAAAAGAAATAGCTGAGGGCTAAATGTTTATCTAATAAGAATAAATCGGGAATAGCGGACAATAATTGATGACAAATAGTGGGATAATTGATTTGATTTTTTATTATTCGAGATGTCTATTATGAAAAAAGCACCCCGTTCAACAGCTCGCGAATTAGCTCTCCTTGGTTTAAGTCAATTACCAACAAGTTTAGGGAGTTTGGAAAAAAAGCAACTTCAAGAATTTGTATTAGCAGCAGTTCGGACTTTAAGGACAGAAGTTCATGATATTTTAGAAACTGCCGCAGTAGAATTACAAAGGGGGAGTGATCGTCTTCTAAGTAGTGAGATTGGTGCTACTGATATTGAAAGTGCTAGAGTAATGCTTTATGAGGCGATAGAATTAGGCAAAACAGGAATTAATCTTATTGGTGCTGCTGTGGAATTACCAGAAATTATTCAACTTACTAATCAGTTAGAAGTTCGGAGTTATACAATGGAAATTCTGACAAAGGTAAATGGTAATAAGGAAGAAATTGATAAATTATTGAGAGAATCAATAGTAGATTGGCAAATAGAACGTTTACCTCGAATTGATTTGGATATACTGAGAATTGCAGTAGCAGAAATGATGTTTATTGGAATTGAAAAACAGGTGGCGATTAGTCAAGCTGTGGAATTAGCTAAACGTTATAGTGGGGAGGATGGGCATAAGTTTATTAATGGGGTTTTGCGAAGAGTTATTAATAAGATTCAAATTTGAGGAATAATTTTAGTAGGGAGGGAGTAGGGAGCAGGGAGTAGGGAGTAGTTAAGAGTCAGGAAATAAGAGCTATAGACGAATTAGTTCCAAGAATTGTCTCTTAATTTTTCTGTCCTAGTGGGCTGTTTGTGCTAACTTTTTTAACCTTTTTGACCTAAAAGCTGATACTTTTTCTAAACCTCAAGTTGCTAAAACCATAATTAAAAGTAGAATTTGACTCAGATAAAAATTAGACAAAATAACTAAAATTAGTTCAGAGAAACTATAGCCCTATAGTTAATATTCCATTTCCTCACTATTATCTAACCACTCATCTACTTAAATCAAAACTAAAAATTCAATAAACTAAAATTAGTTCAGAGAAACTATAGCCCTATAGTTAATATTCCATTTCCTGACTATTATCTAACCACTTTTTCAACTACTCCCTACTCCCTACCGATGAAATAAAATTTTCATAGCTAGACAAATTCATTATAGAATAGAATATTTAAAATACTAATATCTAAAATAAATATGGCTTTTAATTGGTTCCGCCGTCAATATAACAACACTCCCGAAAAAACTGTAGAGGAAAAATCTACTCCTAACCAAGAAAAGGTAGAAACAGCAGTTCAGTCACAAGAAAAATCAACCCAGGAGTCTGCAAAAAGTACAGAAGATTATTTGAGTTGGGCAAAAACAGCTTATAAAAACATTCAAAAACAGAAAAAAACTCAAGAAGTATCTTCAACAGATACAGTCGTAACAGACGAACAGGAAGAAACTAAAACAACTTTAACAACAACAGAAGTTGAGCCTATTATATCAGACCAGCTCAAAACAGAAGAACCAGAAAATATTCCAGCAGAAAAAATAGAATCTACATCCACAGATACTCAAGCTGAATCAATTTCAACTTTAGAGGAAAGTACCCCTAAAAAAATAGAATCCCCAGAATTAGAAATTTCCGTAGAATCAGATTCAATAATAGAAGAAACTACTCCAGAAACTTCAGCATCCGAAAATTTACCATTTTGGGCTAAAGCTGCTACAGAAAGACAAGCAAGAGTAGAACGTCTCAAAGAAACTGCCATAGAAGAATCCGAGCCAGGAATTATACCACAAACAACCGTAGATTATCAAATAGAAGAAATAGATCCCTTAATTCTTGATGAAGCATTTCTCTGGTCAGCAGAAGTTTTAGCAGCTCAAGGTCGTCGCCCAGATCAAGTCTCTGCTGAAGAAATTTCTTGGCTCAAGAAATTACGACAAGGTTTAAATAAAACTCGACGGAACTTGCTCAACCAATTAAGGGCAATTGTTGGTCAAGGTCCTCTCAATCAAGATGCAGTAATGGAAATAGAATCTATGTTACTACAAGCTGATGTGGGAGTCGAGGCTACAGATTATATTATAGAAACATTACAAAATAAATTGCGTCAAGAGGTTTTACCTCCAAAAGAGGCGATCGCTTATCTGAAACAAATCTTACGAGATATTCTAGATGAGCCATTTAAAGACTTGGAAATAGCTACTCCCGCATATAATTTAACTTTTATCCCGGAAAAGGATACCTTAAATATTTGGCTGTTGAATGGAGTCAATGGAGCTGGTAAGACCACAACTGTTGGTAAAATTGCCCATTTAGCTAATAAGTCAGATTATAGATGTTTAATAGCAGCAGCAGATACATTTCGAGCTGCGGCTGTGGAACAATTGAAAGTCTGGGGACAACGAAGTGGGGTAGAAGTAATTGCTAATCCTGGTAAGAATACTGATCCAGCAGCTATAGTTTTTGATGCTATAGTAGCAGCTAAAACTAGAAATACAGAATTACTATTGGTAGATACTGCTGGTAGACTACAAAATAAGAAAAATTTGATGGATGAATTAAGTAAAATTCATCGCATAGTAGAAAAAAAAGCGCCAGATGCGATAGTAGAATCCTTGCTGGTATTAGATTCTACCCTTGGTCAGAATGGTTTACGCCAAGCAGAGGTATTTGCCAAAGCTGCTAAATTAAGTGGAGTGGTATTGACAAAACTCGACGGAACTGCTAAAGGTGGTGTTGCACTGGCAGTGGTTAAGCAATTGGGTCTACCTATTCGGTTTATTGGTGTGGGAGAAAGTATAGAAGACCTCCGTCCATTTTCTAGTTATGAATTTGTGGAAGCTCTCATCAGTGGCTAAAGATTTATCTAAGCAGTCAGCAGTCAGTATTTAGGGATCAGCTATTTATTTTACTTTATTGATAAAAGCTTTATGATAAGGTTCCCGATCAATCAGAAATTTTATCTGACTACAAAATTCAGTTTTCACTTTCTTGATTCGTTTAAATCTCCTCCTTAAGCTTGAGGTTTTTATTGCTGATTGCCCTGTTCCTCCGGAGGCTAACTGAATGCTTAGAGATTTACTGCTTTTATTCTTGAAAATGAGCGACTTTATCCAAGTAGTAGTTGTGAAAAAAACATAAATTTTTTTCAGTTTCAATAGGGCTAGCTGATTAAATTTAAAAACCTTTATAGGTAAAGGATTTAGCATTTTTAGGTATCAAAAAGTGCTAGCTTTGAGGTCGCTTAAGTTCATCCATATTAGTATCTTTGGCTCACTATCACAGAAAAATCACTCAAGCCATTTTTCCAACCAATTTCTTTTTTAATGACTAGGGTTTGCTTGTGGAACTCTGTTAGTGCAGCCAGGGAACAGGGAACAGGGAAAAAGTTTAGACTATACTGCTATGGCCAAATTTTCTGATAGTCAGGGTAGAAACTTTACCATTTTAGAGAATACAACAGCTAAAAACCAGGAACTTTTTTCGGAATAAAATGGCTAAAACATTTATCTCTCAATGTTTTGAGATTTAATCAGCAAGCCCTAAATAACAATTAATAATTAATAATCACCTCTTCTTGATCAGAAGAGGATTTATTTTCATCTTTCCAGAAAATAAATAAAGAAAATTCCGGATTTGGTTGCCTCCTGTTGAAGCCAAAGGTACTGTTAGGGAACTGCAATTTAATCAAATAACCAATATCTTGGGTGCCATTGCACTTTACCCAACCGACAATGGGTACTCTGTTTTTTAATAACTCCCCTACTTAATGCAATTATCACCCAGGAGACTAACTGAATAACCAATAAATAATACTAACTAATAACTAAAATGACTGTAGTGCCTATATATCGAAACTCCCCCGAACCAACTGACCATATTGCCAATGGTAATTCCTCACCCATAATGTCTGTATACGACCTTCAAAAAACCGTAGCCCGCTTACATAAAGAACAACAAAATGTTAATGACTTATTAAGTTCCCTCAGTTTTGCCTTGCGTAGCTTCAATAATCTAAATCAATTTCTAGAATTGATTCCACTCATGGGTAGTCGAGTAACCGATGCAGATGGTGGAGCATTAGTATTATTTAAGCCTAATGGACAAGTGAGATTTCAACAATTACACTGCCAAGAAGGCCAACAATGTCAAGATATTCAACAAGCATTGGAAATAGCAACTCGCCAATTGACTACAGAAACAACTCTACCTACTGAATTAGAGGAAATTCCTATTCAAACAGCAAGTTTAGACTACCAAGTAAACAACTATCTAGGAAATGATGTTAAATTATTTGGGACATCAATTATCGTCAAAAACTCAGAAAGAGGTCGTTTATATGTATTTAGTCACGACCCAGAATATGTTTGGACACCAGCAAAACAAAAATTAATTCGCCTAGTAGCAGACCAAACCGCAGTAGCGATCGCTAATGATGAACTCTCTACGTCCTTACGAGAAAAAGAACGTTTGGACCGAGAGTTGGAAATAGGGGCAGAAATTCAAGTCCGACTCTTACCACCAGAATGTCCAGAAATTCCTGGTATTTCTCTGGCCGCTCGGTGCGAAACGGCAAACCGAGTTGGAGGAGATTATTATGACTTTATTCCTTCTAACTATGACCAGGTAAACTCTAAGCAGAAAAAACAGCAACCCTGTCGCTGGAGTATTGTAATTGGAGATGTGATGGGTAAGGGTGTTCCTGCTGGTTTGATTATGACTATGACCAGGGGTATGTTAAGAGCGGAGGTGTTGAACCGCCATTCACCAGCACAAGTTTTACAACACCTTAACCAAGTTATGTATGCTGACCTGGAAAGTTCTCATAGATTTGTCACTTTGTTTTATTCGGAGTATGATCCAGAAACCAGAATTTTGTATTATAGTAATGCAGCTCACCATCCACCAATGTTATGGCAAGCTGCTAATAGTTCTATTATGAATTTGGATACTCTGGGAATGTTAATTGGTTTGGAAACAGATTCCGAATATAATGAAGCACAAGTACAACTTTATTCAGGAGATACTATTATTTATTACACAGATGGATTTACAGATGCAGCTAATAAAAATGGCGATCGCTATGATGATACTAAGTTAAGTGCAGCTTGTAAATTTGCCTGTGAAAATTATCAAAAACCACAAGAAATATTAGATTATTTATTTCAGGAGGTAGAGCAATTTGTGGGACAAGGAAGTTATAATCCAGATGATATGACTTTAGTGGTAATGAGAGTAGATTAATAATGATTAATTAATGATGGATGATTAATAAGCTAAGACTGATTTAAAATGTTTTTTTAGCAAGTTATAATTCAATTGATAATGGATAATTAATTAATAATGAATGATTGACAAGCTAAGACTGATTTAAAATGTTTTTTTAGCAAGTTATAATTCAGAATTTATAACATAATCCATAATGATAATTATATTCTTAACTAGGTACATAAAAAAAATATACGCTTTAAATCATTAACAGCTTAATTGATAATCAGGGTTCGCTGAAAAGAGAAGAGTTTGGAAAAGGTGGAGAGATTGAATTATGGTCTATTGATCATTAATAATGGATAATTAATATATAAATTTCCAATATTATAAAAAAAAACTATCAATTTTTCCTCCCTATTTCCTGTTTCCTGTTTCCTGTTTCCTGTTTCCTGTTTCCTCTCTCCTCTCTCCTCTCTCCTCTCTCAATCTAAGAAATTAATTTTGCACGACTACTTACTAGAGCAGTTTATATCAGTTCTGGGAAATTTAATCAGCAGAACAATAACTATATTTTTATTTTTATCAAATACTTTTACTTTTATTAGAGAGAATAATTTATAAATGGTAGAACATATAGCAACTACAGAAATAAACTTTAATCTAATTCATGACTACATTAATTTTTTGCATTTTTTAGAAATAAAGATATTATATAATTGGCCAACTTTTGCTCAACAAGTTGATGTAGACTTATGGGCAGATGTGCAAAAAGCTTGGAACAAATTTATAGAATGTGGTCAAGGGACCGCACTATTAGTTGGTCTAATAATCGGTTGGATGGTTAAAAGTATTTTGCCATAATTACTCATTATTTATTTAGGGAACAGGACATAGGGAATAGGGAATAGGGAATAGGGAATAGGGAATTATAGATAATTGGCATTCGCTGCACCCCTAGCTATCTCTACAAGAAATAAAATTTAGTATTTTAAACCTCACCTCTAGCTTTAGCCACAAGAATTGATAATGTAAGTATTTAGCCATCAACTATCAGCTCTCAACTTTTTTGATTACCTTGATTTAAAGGAGAAAAAAATAATAAATATATTTCCAATAAATTAGTTGAAAATATATTAATATGAAATCAAGCATATCCCGGCTTTATTGATGAAAAAGCTGATAGCTGAATGCTTTGCTTAATAGCTAAATGCTTACTTGATAACTAATAACTGAAATGACTCAAGATAAACCAACCTGGAGCCAAAGATTTGAAAAGGCATTGCATCCTACCATAGCTAGATTTAATGCTAGTATCAACTTTGATATAGAATTAATTGAACATGATATTAATGGTTCAATAGCTCATACAAAAATGTTAGCTAAAACCAGAATTATTTCTGCTGAAGAAGGAGAAAAATTATTGACAGGTTTAGAACAAATTCGTCAAGAATATCAAGCAGGAAAATTTCAGATAATTGAAGATGCAGAAGATGTTCACTTTGCTATAGAAAAAAGACTAATAGAAATAACTGGAGACGTTGGCAAAAAACTACACACAGCTAGGTCGAGAAATGACCAAGTAGGAACAGATACTAGACTTTATCTCCGAGAAAAAATTACAGAAATTCAGATTTTATTGAGAAATTTTCAAAAGATTATTTTAGAATTAGCAGAGTCTAATATTGACACTTTAATTCCTGGTTATACTCACTTACAAAGAGCGCAACCTTTGAGTTTAGCTCACCATCTTTTAGCTTATTTTCATAAAGTAGAAAGAGACTGGGAAAGGTTGGGAGATGTTTATCGTCGAGTGAATATTTCTCCTCTTGGTTGTGGTGCTTTAGCAGGTACAACTTTTCCTATTGATAGACACTACACTGCGGAATTATTAAACTTTGAAAAACCTTATGCTAATAGTTTAGATGGAGTAAGTGACCGAGATTTTATTATTGAGTTTCTCTCTGCAGCTAGTATAATTATGGTACATTTAAGTAATTTGGCAGAAGAAATAATTTTATGGTCTTCTGAAGAATTTAAGTTTGTTACTTTAACTGATGTTTGTGCCACAGGTTCGAGTATTATGCCGCAAAAGAAAAATCCTGATGTACCAGAGTTAGTGAGAGGAAAAACAGGTAGAGTTTTTGGGCATTTACAAGCTATGTTAGTGGTAATGAAGGGTTTGCCACTTGCATATAATAAAGATTTACAGGAAGATAAAGAAGGTTTATTTGATACTATTAAAACTGTCAAAAGTTGTCTCGAAGCAATGACAATTTTATTCCAAGAAGGTTTAGAATTTAATAAAAAGCGTCTCACAGAAGCAGTAGCAGAAGATTTCTCTAATGCGACAGACGTAGCTGACTATTTAGCCACTCGTGGTGTACCATTTAGAGAAGCCTATAATTTAGTAGGTAAAGTTGTGAAAACTTGTATTTCTAGTGGTAAACTACTTAAAGATTTAACTTTAGAAGAATGGCAAGAATTACATCCAGCTTTTGCAGCAGATATTTATGAGGCGATCGCCCCCCAGCAAGTAGTATCTGCCAGAAATAGTTATGGTGGAACAGGTTTTGCTCAAGTAAAAACAGAAATTACCCTGGCCAAACAGAAGCTTCATAGCTTAATCTAATTTTTAAAATCTAGATTTGAGTATTAGAAAACCAAATCTAGATTTCATCTTTTGAAAACTAAAATGTATTATGGTTAATCAGCACTTCCTGCGCAATGCTCTCGCATTCAGCTATTAGCAGTTAGATCTTAACAATAAAAATGAATGAAACAATCATTTCATTCAATTTATAATACATTATTTTCAACCAAAGATTTAAAGTATAATAATGATCAGGTAGACTTGTTCACTATGTGATAAATATCAAAGTAGATAGCTAACTGCTGACTACTAAATCCTGACTATTCTTCTACAGCACCAGCACCCTCTTCTGCACCCTGTTCATTACCATTTTGGTTATTGCCAGATGCAAACTTAGATGAAAATCGCTTCGAGAAAAAACCCGCCTTTTTTTTACGAAACTTCCGTGCGTAAGCTTGATTACGTTGTGCCTTTTCTTTTTTTGGATTACGGCGTTTAGCCATTACTACCTCTCTAATTTAGATCTTACTAAAGCTATAGGAAAATAGCTTCTCAAAGATTGATACACTTTTCGATTTATAAACCTTAGTTCCTTATAATCTAGACTAACAGTAGCATAAGAACTTATGTTTAATGGTACAATTTTCTTAAATTTTCATCAAAAGTCCCTAAATTAAGGGGAAGGATGTATGGGTAATACTTTGATGAACTATGCTATACTAGAAAATTTTTTCATCTCATCTCAGCACAATTTCTGGTTTATAGTACCTGCCCTCAAAAGTCCTTTTTTCTCAGGTCTTATGGCAATTCCACAGTACACCAATACAGTCCTAGTCCCACATTTTTTTTAGACTTTCTCCGGGGGACTACTACTTTACGAGTCAGAACATTATCTAACCATAGCACTTATTTTTTGGTTATGCAAGAGTTTCTTCAGTATTTTTATTAGGATACCAAATTGATAATAGTTAGGCGGTGCTTATGAAAAGTCTTTTTGTTCAAATAGGAAGCATCTTGCTAGCTTAGATGTATCTAACCAAAATAGAATCTACTGTATCAGGACTTAAGCAAAGACGCTATATATAATATAGGTCATGGTAAATAAAGCGATCGCTCTATTTTTTTATAGCTATCGCCCAACGAACGTTAATTTTAAACAATCCATAAAAACTTAAATAACTGTCATTTTAATTGTCGGATATTTGAGTTCAGATGCTAGATATTCAGATAAGAATTGATGTTTCAGTTGATAAATAGTTTTTCCCCTATGAGTTGCTATTTTTTTAAAATCAGAACTTACACAAAGGCACTATTTATTTGTTTATTTGTAGAGTCAAAAAACTATTGCACAATAGTTTCGCTATATATAGCATCTCTGCGCAAGTCCTAACAGTTATATCAAGGGGGGGGATTAAGAATTAGGAGGTAATCAAGAGTTATAGAGAAGATAGCTTTTCAGAATAGTTTATTTATTTGTCTGCTATAGTTACCCCTAAATTCTAACTTTTTTAACCTTTTAGGCTTAAACAATTGCACTTTTTTTTGACCATAAAAACAGTAACTTTTTTATCTATCAATGCTTTGAAATTTAATCAGCAGAGTCATAGTTAATTCCCGCCAAAAAACTATAAAATTATGTACTATGCCAATCTGAATATGTGAAGATTCAGCCGTCAGCTATCAGTTATCAGCTTTTAGAGAATAAATTTAATAAATAAAATCAAATCTAGTAGTATTGGTACAATCCAATATTGTAAAAGTTTCGTTTCCAGACCTCAGCAAGACAGGAGTTTTTGCCCATATTAACTTTATCCTCTCAAGATGGATTTGATATTAATAGCTAATAGCTGAATGCTTACCGAATAATTAATAATTATTCATTCAACAATTCACACCTGGAAGCCTCCCCAAGGATTGGGGATAAATCAAAAATTTTCATGATTAGTCAATCCCCTTCTTTAAAGAAGGAGTAATTATTAATTATTAATTGTTCATTATTAATTGCTGAACTGAATACTACCCTACTTAATTCATAACCACTACCAAAATAGAACCCCTATAAAGCTAAATACTTACTAATAAATAATCATTAAAAATAAGCAAAAAACTTTAAATAATGCCAACTAATCCATATAACTGGATAGATAAAGCTCTATCAACAATAAACAAAGCTAACTGGTATCGTTCAGTCAAAACAATCGAAACTCTTCCCGGAGCAATAATAAAAATAGAAGGAAAACAACTCATCAATTTTGCCAGTAACGATTATTTAGGATTAGCAGGAGATGAACGTTTAATAGCAGCATCCATCCAAGCAACCAAAGAATTTGGTACTGGAAGTACAGGTTCCCGTTTATTAACAGGACATCGAGAAATACATCAAAAATTAGAACAAGAAATATCCAAATTAAAACAAACAGAAGCAGCATTAGTCTTTAGTTCAGGATACTTAGCAAATATCGGTGTCATATCTTCAATAGTTAGTCAACGAGACTTAATATTATCAGACAAAAATAATCATTCTAGCCTCAAAAACGGAGCAATTCTGAGTGGTGCAAAAATTATCGAATATAATCATAACAATCTTCAAGATTTGCAAAAAAAACTAGAACAAGAACGAGAAAATTATCGTCGTACTTTAATCATTACAGACAGTGTTTTTAGTATGGATGGTGACTTATGTAAATTACCATTATTATTAGAATTAGCAGAAAAATATAACAGTATGCTTCTAGTAGATGAAGCTCATGCAACAGGAATATTTGGAAATAACGGAGGAGGTTGTGTTGAACATTTTAAATGCACAGGAAAAGAACTAATTCAAATAGGTACATTAAGCAAAGCATTAGGAAGTTTAGGAGGTTACGTTGCTGGCTCAAAAAAATTAATAGAATTTCTCCAAAATAGAGCGCCAAGTTGGATATATACCACAGGTTTAACACCAGGAGATACTGCTGCTGCATTAACAGCCATAAAAATTATTAAACAAGAGCCAGAACGTCGTAGCAAATTATGGCAAAATGTAGAAACTCTCAAAAATTTATTAGAAACAGAAAATCAACCTTTTTACACAGAGAAAAAAATCTCAAATTATGAATCACCAATAATTTGTTTCCCTCTCAAAAATGCAGCTCAAGCATTAACAATAGGAGAAAAATTGAAAGAAAAAGGAATATTGGCTCCAGCCATTCGCCCACCCACTGTTAATACCAGTCGCATCCGTATTTCCCTAATGGCTACCCATCAAAAAAATCATCTTCAGAAATTAGTAAAAGCATTAATTAATTTCTAACCATTTAGCTATTAGCATTCAGCATTCAGCAAGAATATCCAAATATTAAGAAGGAGCTTTCAATGAATATAACTTATAAAGAAAGCTTTCATAGTAAGACGTAATTTACCTCAATATCAAAACCATAAAATAAATAAGACTTCCTGATTAAATCTAAAAGAATTAACAGATAAATATTTAAGAATTAATTAGGGCTTACCGAATAAATATAAAAAGATTGATAGATCAAGGTTTTAGCCTTTTTATGTCTGGAAAAAGTACCTGTTTTTTGGCTCTTCATAGTCAACAAGTAGTGTATTTTGGGCAAGCAAGATAGGGCAAGAAAATCAAGAGACGATTCCATACGACTACCTCCTTTAATAATGCTCCTGAATTCTGAATTCTGAATTCTGGATTCTGACTCCTATCCTTAACCACTCATACTTTTTCAGTAAACCCTAATTATTTGTTTCAAAAAAAGTACAAGCTTTTAAGTAGCTAAGATTAAAAAAGTTAGCCTAAAATACTAACTATAGTTTACATAATAAAGTCTTTTAGTAAAACACAGAATCAATATTAATTTCAGGAAAAATCAAGAGACTAAATAAGACTTACTGATTAAATATGAAACTATTGACATATTAATCGTTTTAGCAACTTATTTATCAGGAAAAAGTACCAGCTTTTCTATCAAAAAGGTTAAAAAAGTTAGCACACAAAGCTCACACAAGAGTAAAAAAATTAACAGACAATTCTTCTGTAGGGACGTTGCATGCAACGTCCCTACTCCTCTATAACTCCCATTCCTCCTAACTCTGTACAAACCTTGCAGAAAGGCTTCCCTACGACTCCCTACTCCCTCCTTAACCATCAGACTTTCCACAGACAAACCCTAAATATGTCATAACAACTCAAAGACTAGAAATAAACTTCAAAACTATTACTGAATAACTAATAATTCAATAATTCAGATTTATTAGCCTCCCTTTTTAATGTAAAAAAGCAGTCGAGAGATACCAAGGTTTTCTCAGCATATCTAATTATCAATTCTCTTCCTTTTAAAGAAAAGTAATTATCAAGCAAGCATTCAGCTATTACCTGTGATATGTCAGCAACAAAAACCTCAAGTTTAAGCAAGATATTTAAAGGAATAAAGAAAGTCAAAACTGGCTTTTATAGTCAAATAAAATTTATGATTTTTCGGGAACCGTATAATAACCCTTCTATCAAAAACTAGAAGCACTCTTCTGATAGCTGTTTTGCTGCGCGACATGAAAAGCGTATCTCCCCTCTTTGCGAAGCATTCCCAAAGAAAAAAGCTAGCTGGTGGCTGAATACTTACATTATCTATTATTAATTATCTATAGACTCATCTTCTACCCCTCTTCCCTCTTCCCTCTTCCCTCTTCCCTCTTCTTTCTTCCTTTTCCCCTCTTCCTGCTGCAAAAAATCTAGAATCTTTTGTACTACCATATCCGGCATTTGTTCAGGTAAATTATCCTCACCAGAATCAACTAAATCAAGTTTAGCCATTGGTAATAAATCAGCATAACACTTACTCATAGCCAGAGAAATTTCTTGATCTTTATCACCCTGTAAAATCAATGTTGATAATCTTAAATCATTCAAACTTTCTCCTAACAACTCAACTTTAATCCCTAACCACCTCCGCCAAAATAAAACTTTATTTCCTCCCATACAAAGCAATAATTTTTCTCTGACTTGTAGCAGCCTTTTTGCTTTCCTTTTAAGCCTTAATAAACGATAAAAACGATATATTAATCCTAAAATAAAACGCAACAAAAAAAGCCTGAGAGACAACCAACCAAAAAATTGCCAACGTGCCTTCACTTCAGGAATATCAACTCCTTCAGGAGATACTAAAATTAAACCCAATAACTTATCAGAATATCTAAGAGCATAACTGACAGCTATCCAAGCTCCCAGAGACTCACCAACTAAATATATCCTCTCTAACTTTAAAGCAGCTATATATTCAGCCAAAGACTCTACCATTTCACTAATTGAATTATACTTAGAGGAAAACTTTGACTTATTAAATCCAGGCAAATCTGGTGCAAAACAATGATAGTTTAGACTCAATTCCTCCATAATCAATAACCATTGACTACTATCAAAAGAAGTTCCATGTAGAAAAACTATACAACTTGAACCAGTACCAATTTCACGCCAAAATAATAGCCCATCAGATAACTTGACACGAGAATTAAGCCATAAAAAATTCATATATATTCAATTTTATTATCAGCTAAAAGAATAGAATTAATGTAAACATTCAGCATTCATCCTTCAGCTATCAGCTTCCAAACAAAATCTACATTACCGCCACACAATTAATTGTATAGATTAACAACTCAAACTGTCGTTTTTGTACTTCAATTCTCTAGTTAAAAATGTGCTATAAGTTAAAAAGCTGTTTGCGCAGCATTCCAGAAGAATAGCTGAATACTTACAAATTAATTAGGGCTTACTGAATAAATATAAAAGCATTGATACAGAAAGTTTTCAGTCTTTTTAGTATCTGATTTATCGGGAACCCTAAAAGTACAAATTTTTAGGCTACTCAGGGTCAGGTATATGAGCATTTTAGGTTAACTAAGACAGAAAAATTAAGGAACTATTTTTCAATTATTTCCTCTGTTCCCTACCCCCCCCCATTCCCTACCTCCACCATCAGACTTTTTCAGCAACCCCTAATCCCTAATTTAGATAGAGAAATATTTAAGCTAAAACGGTTAAACCACTCAAATAATCCTCTAATTGTTGGCCATAATCATAACTAAGATCCTGCGGTAAAGATGTCGGTTCAAAAGCTTGAACATGACTAATTTCTAAGGTGTCTTGAACATCCATATTTCCCCGAACCTCAGCTTCCACTAGAATATTAATAGAATGTACTCTTGGGTCTCGATCTGGTGCAGAATATACTCCCACCAATCGACGAATTTTTACTAATTCTAACCCTGTTTCTTCAAATAACTCCCTTTTTACAGTGGTCGAAATATCTTCGCCCCATTCAACCATACCTCCAGGTAGAGCATATTTATTGTTGTCCCGACGACGAACTAAAACTATCCGGCCATCGGGTAATATAGGGACTACACTGGCACCTGTCAGGGGATGACGGAATATTAAGCCGAGTACAGTTTGTCCAAATTGCCATAATCTACGCATAGGCTTAGGTATTTAAGCTAAAGCACTTTCACTGATTATTTTGACATTTATAGTCAGCAAAAAAGACTTTATCAAATAATTGGGGATTTCATCTTTTCTTAAGTAGAACTACTAAGATAACCAAGCTACAGGCGATCGCCTTCCACAATTTTTCCTTAATTTTCCCTTTTCATCCTCTGAAGCACCCCAAAAATTTTTCCCAGAATTTAGGTATTGCATTCCATCTAAATTTCTGATATAATATATTTAACTGTCCTCACTCGTCTACATATATGACTTTTTATTCAAGTAAATAAATTTAGTTAGTAAGTGTAAGACTTTCCCTGAAGTTAATAAATTGCCACCTCCTCAAATTCACAGACTGCCGACTGCTATAACTCCAGTCAAAGCGATCGCCTTCCACAATTTTTCCTTAATTTCCCCCTTTCATCCCCTGAAGCACCCCAAAAATTTTTCCTAGAATTTAGGTATTGCATTCCATCTAAATTTCTGATATAGTATATTTAACTGGGGTTGTTCGTCTACAAGCATGACTTTTTATTCAAGTAAAGAAATTAATTTAGTTAAGCGTAAGACATTCCCTAAAGTTAATAAATTGCCAGCAGAAATCAACTCGACCTCCTCAAATTCAGAGACTACTGGCCAGATATGTGATGGGTCTGCACTCTTTGCTTCAACTACTATAACTCCAGTCAAAGCGATCGCCTTCCACAATTTTTCCTTAATTTCCCCCTTTCATCCTCTGAAGCACCCCAAAAATTTTTCCCGGAATTTAGGTATTGCATTCCATCTAAATTTCTGATATAGTATATTTAACTAGGACTATTCGTATATACACATGACTTTTTATTCAACAAAAGAAAATAAAGTAGGGGCGACAAAATCCACATCAAATTCATAACTCTGAGAAACTTAACTTTAATTCCGGTGATGGACTAATAGACAAATAAATTTGGGCGTCGTCATCTTTCATACTTTTTCATAGTCCATTGCCCATCACCAAATACTTAATCCTAGTTAACTTTCTAAACTATCCATACAAAGGGGGACCATATCACCATTAATCGTAAGTCCTAATAACATCTCCTCACTTGGCCGTATCACCTTGCCAGTGAGAACACACCGTTCCTCCTGTTGAGCAGTAGCAGGTAAACTGGCCCGAATATCCGAATTAGATAACTGTGGCCTATAATCCCCAGACTTTTGCTGGACATAAGTCCAGAGGATATCCCGAATCAAAGCTTGATAGCCCTTATTATTGGCCAGTTTTTTCAATCTATCCTTTAACTCTCTTTCTAGACGAATGCTAGTAACTTCCATTTCAGTAGTTGAGGTTTTGGGAATTGTGTACATGATTTTTTTCTCCTTGAAAATTTAGCTAGACATATCTGTAATATTAGTGTAGTATAAAAAAGATTAGATGTGAAACCCAATTTTTAAAGAACCTTCGTGTGAAACTTTCATTTGTCCAAACCATCGATCGGTCAAAAAGCAACCCATTCAAGGGTTGTCGTACTGCTTCGTGGCTAATTTTGGCAAAAATTATATTTGATGAAAGAAATTTTGCCATTGATTATGGAGGCTTGAGACTAATTACCAAAATTCATAACATTTTTCCAATTGAAAGGCAAAATATCAGGTCAAATCAAATAGGAAGAAGAAGGGGCAGGTACAGACCAAAAATATCTGTACATAAGTCAAACTAAAAGGTATAAATATCTTTTTTGTAGCCCCCGCTTCCGAATAACCCGAAGTAGGGGTTGTTGATTTTAAATAAGATAAAGAAGTAAAGAAATAAAAGTAAATTTTGTAATTTGGACAACTAATTGAGAAACCAGTCGCTATAAAAATCTAAAATCTTAAAATTAGGAGGTAAAGCAGTGACCAGTATGACTCAAGTATTAAACCAATCTGTAGTAGTATTTTCTCAGAATTACCTACCCATGACTCGCGTGAATATTAAGCGAGCGATCGCTCTATTGGTGACTGGAAAAGCTGAACCCCTAAATTTTGAGCAAGGAAGTGGCTGGCCTCTGCGTTCCCCTAGTTTAGTTTTATATGTACCCGAGCAGATTCGCTTAACAATGGCATCCCAAGAACGGGTGTGGAAAGTTCCCCCAGTGAACCGAAGGGAAGTATTAAAGCGAGATCATCATCGTTGTCAATATTGTGGAACTACTAAATATTTAACCTTAGATCATGTCATTCCTCGCTCAAAAGGTGGTAAGCATAGTTGGGATAATGTAGTTACAGCTTGCGAACAGTGCAATGCTTTTAAGGGTAGTCGTACTCCCACCGAAGCAGGGATGAAGTTATTACATCAACCGAAAACACCAATACATCCGACTATTGCATTTGCTGAACAGTTCTGGCGCGAACGGCAACACGAGGTTTAGAAATTTCTATTTTTTTTCCAGGAGAAAACCGGAAAAGTTGCTGATAAGTTTCGTTAGTTCTAGTGAAGTAACTAGAGCTAAATTTTGATGCTGCCTTTTCAGTTATCAGTTATCAGTTATCAGTTGCTTGAAGTCAGAGACTTGAAATACTAAAGTTTATTTTTTCATCCGGTAGCTTGAGAGCTGATTTTTTGGTCATTGAAAGAAGAGAATAGCAAGGAAGTTATCCTACAGATGCCAGATGTTGTGAAAAAAACGAATTTTAATAACTGCACAGAGTTTTGAGTTTTGAGTTATTGATTAATTACTCAATAACATCCGAAGCTCTTCAAATTAAAAAAGCAGGCAGCAGTCAGCACTTAGCCATCAGCACAAACAAGTTTTTTAGGTAAATAAAGGGGTTAACAATCAGCAGTAAGGAGTCAAGGTAATTGAAATTCCTCCTCAACCATCAGGTTTATAGAAATTAGGGATTTAAACCCAAACCTGCTAAAAGCTAACAGCTAGTTAACCTAGAGCTACTAAAAGCCGAACGCTGAATGCTAACAGCTAACAGCTAGTTAAAAAAGGAGAGACCACCGGGAATGCTAAAATTAACTTATACTGAATCTGACTTTTATATGGAGCGTTTAGCTCAATCTCCCGAACAGTTGGTAGCACTACGGGTAATATTGGCTATGCGAGTTGGTCAAAAAATTGTAGTTCAACCAAGTTCTGCCGCATTTTTACTACCTATAAATTTACCTGAGTTGTCAATGTTAGAGGTAGCTGTCAGAGATGAGGGTGGGGAAAATATTGCCCTTTGTGTTGCTGATGATGAGTTTGCAGAAGTTAGTTTAGGAGGAAATTGGATTACACTTGAGCCAGAACAACAGAATGGAATTTTTATCGCTGCTTTAAGCGATCGCATTGAATTATTACTTTTTAACTTGTGGCAAGCAACTGAGGAAAATGCGTCAGTAATTTTAGATGGATAATTCATAATTCATAATTCATAATGAAAACTATCTCTAATTAAGGTTTGCTGAAAAACTCTTTTGGTGAAAGTAGGGAGTAGGGAGTAGGGAGTCAACCTACCCCTAACCCCTCCCAAAAGGAATGACAGTTATAGAGGAATTAGAAGTAAGAATTGTCTCTTAATTTTTCACCTCAAGCGTGAGCCTTCTGATGCTAACTTTTTCAACCTTTTTGACCTAAAAACTGACACTTTTTCCAGACTTAAAAAAGCTAAAAGCTTTATATTTATATTCTTTTATATTTCCATACGCCAGACCTAATTATTAATTATCCATTGGCAAATAGGTAATAATATTAACTGAGAATGTAGGGATATTCTATGAAATATCCCTACAATATTTTTATCTATTATTCATATAGTTTAATCTGCTTTCAATTTAACATTGAAAGCAGTTTTCAGCAAAAAAATTTTACTTTAGTTGTCAAATACTGTATTATTGCTAAAATAAATTTCTAGACGAGGTTTTTTATAACTTCTTCCCTTTTCCTTCTTCCCTTTTCCTTCTTCCCTCTTCCCTCTTCCTCCATAATATGTCTTACAATGAATTTACTCTCTCAAAATTAGAATCTGAATTTAACCTAATACTTCAGCAACGAGTAGAATTATTCAAGTCAATAGAATTTGTAAATCCTAGTGCTTTACTAAAAGAAATTTTAGCTGAAAATATTCCTTTAGCATTAGAAATTGATACAGAAAAAGCTCGTTCAGAATTAATTATTTCTCCAATCATGGTAGAACTTAGAAAATATTTTAATCGCCAAATTAGTTTATTTTCTGGAACAGAGTTTAACGTAAATCAAAGTAAAGGATTAACAGGAAGATGTGATTTTATTATTAGTTATTCTGCAAAACAATCAGAAATAACTGCTCCTGTCGTGACAATTATTGAAGCAAAAAACGATAATATTAAATCTGGATTAGCTCAGTGTATAGCAGAAATGGTGGCTGCTCAATTATTTAACCAACAAAAAAATAATCAAATTTATTGTATTTATGGAATTATTACAACTGGCAGTAATTGGAAATTTTTAAGGTTAACAGAAAATCAAGTTGATATTGAAGTAGGTGAGTATTTTATTGGAAATTTGCAATATTTGTTGGGAATTTTAGTTTCTATTATTAAAAATACTTATTCTGGTTGATAATCGTCGTAAAATTTAGGTTATTATAGGGAGTTTAATCTCAGTTCAGCTCTACTGTTAGTGGGCAATATATCCCACATTACAGTATAAACATAAATATTGATTTTTTGTCTTAAACATTTGCTTTAAGTTTTTTTAAAACTGGTTTAATTTCATAACCAATAGCTTGTGAAATTAGTTTACATTCTTCTGAAGTAACCAATTTTCTGACATACTCAGGAAGTTTTTCTGGAATATAAGTTTCTTGTAGCCACTGATGAAATTCTCCCAGTAATTTATAGGGATAAATATTAGCAAGTTGTTCACCTCTTTTATCTGGATAATGGTGAAGATACTGTTCAAAATCTGTTTCATATCCGTTCTCTCTTAACCAATAACACCAAGTTTTACCCACCGAAATTTCAATAGTTGCTCTATCATGTAAAATCACATTCTTAGATTCTAATTTCCTCATTAATTTACCAATTTCTTCAAAAACACACCATCTACCTTTTGGTAGTTCAGTTTTTTCCTCAAACAACCTTAAGCGTTCGTACCAAACACGTTGATAAGGATGCAAATTTATAGGTTCTTGAGTAGCAGGTTTTTGACTTGCGAAAAGCCATTGCTCAACCCACTCAGACACCATCATTTCAAATTCACGCGATAGCCACATAGCAAAAGAAATAGCAAGTTTAGGGTGAATCCAAACTTCTCTATTTTTACCTTCTCCTTTTTTTTCCACAAGCTGATAAACCTCAAGTTTTGTTCTATCGGATAAAAGCTCTATATATTCATTTCCTCTATCTGTTTCAAACCAGCTATTGGGGTTTTTATACTTTCCTGTTTGATTTTTATATGCTCTCGCTAACTTACTTACATTTATATAGCCATCAGAATAGCACTGAGTAACTACTAATTCGCCAACAGGATGTTCAATATAGTGTATTCTGATTCATTTCCTTTCCAAATAATTCATAATATAAAAAATAATGTTTTCTTATAAATAATTCAGTGGCTATTTTCCGAACTAAAAAGTTCGTTAACCACTAAATCACAAAATCAACTTTTGTTGTAAAATATTAAAGTTTTTGACTTTATTTATTAACTCATTCTCAGCAATACTTTCCTCAATACATCAGCACTCACTTTATCAGTCACTGTGACAACTCCTATTCCCGTCGGTAACACAAACCGCACCTTACCTGCTTTTACCTTTTTATCAGTCTGCAAAGAAACCAAAATCTCCTCAATATCTAATCCACTAGGCAATTTTGTCGGCAAACTAGCTTTTTCTATCAAACCTAACTGACGGCGATCGCTCTCTTCATCCCACATTCCTAACTCTACCCCTAACCGACTCGCTGCCACCATCCCAATAGCAACCGCTTCCCCATGAATCACCACCGTATAACCAGTCAAACTTTCCACCCCATGACCTATGGTGTGACCATAATTCAAAATTGCTCTTAACCCAGACTCTTTCTCATCTTTTGCTACCACATCTGCCTTACTTTGACAAGACCTAATCAAAATTTCCTCTAATAACCCTGGTGTTAAACTATTAATTTCATCCAGACCTTGACTATTCTCCATATGACCAAATAATTCAGCATCCCAAATTACCCCATATTTAATTACTTCTGCCATTCCACCCCGAAATTCTCGCACAGGTAAAGTTTTCAGTACATCAGGGTCAATTAATACTAACCGTGGTTGATAGAAAGCACCGATGAGATTTTTCCCTTGAGGATGATTAACTCCAGTTTTGCCCCCAATAGCAGCATCCACCATCGCCAGCAAAGAAGTAGGAACTTGCACCACATTCAAACCCCGTAACCAAGTCGCAGCAGCAAACCCAGTCATATCCCCAACCACTCCACCACCCAGAGCAACCATTGTAGAAGACCTTTCCAGACGGTGTGCTAAAGCAGCATCATAAATATTGTGCAGAGTTTGGGGAGTTTTGTATTCCTCTCCTGCCGGGAGAATACAGTGAGAGACATCAAAATTGGCTTTTTGGAGTGAGGCGATCGCTCTTTCCCCATAATGAGCAAATATTTCTGGGTTGGAGACCAGCAAGACCTTTTTGCCCAAGTTAAGGGGTGACATTTTTAGGCCAAGTTGGTCAAGGTTGCCAGGAGCGATCGCTATTTGATAGGACTTTTGGGGCAGTTGGACAGTTATAGATGCCATGAGAAATTTAAGATTTTGCTATTTTGAACATTTGGTATTAAACTTATATCTTAATAGTTTTATTTACCATTTTGGAGAAAAGTTAATGACTGTTGAAGGAATAATTGCTTTTTTTGGGATTTATTTTGCTGCTTTAAGTGTAGCTACAGTTCTGATGTTTGGCTTGCGGGTTGTTAAGTTAATCTAGAATTGTATATTATCCCGTCAAACTATCAAAAGTTTGACGGGGTTTTGTTATTATCGAGGTTAGGATAAACCGCCAGTAATAAAATCTAAATTATTCTCATAAATCACTAACTACCATGAAACAAGTTTTAAAAATATCAGCTATTTTCAGTTTAATAGGACTTACCCATGGACGCTATCCGTAGGGTGCATTTTGCGTTCCGCAAAGCTCCGCTTTATATGTCGGCTCAAGCGCCGAAACGCTACGCGACATGGAAAGCGTATCTCATAACGCACCGATACGCTATATATAGTACCTTTGCGTAAGTCCTGTTAGAAACAAAGAATGGGTATTTAGTTTATCCACAATGGCAAGAGTTAAGTCCTGGTGGCAGTATGTACCCTGGCATTAAATCAAACTTCTATACAGGTTTTACTAAAAAACCTACCCTTGAGTTACAAACCTATATTCGTCGTCAAACCTTACGATCTAAACTAAAAGTGGAAATTATCAAGTAGTTGATCGCCATCTTAACCAAGTTGATCAGCAACTGCCCTCTTCTCTAAGAGAACCACAGAAACTTCAGTCTGCCCAAATTGCCTGGCTAGAATTTAGGGATGCTAGTTGCGAGTTTGAGAGTTATAGGAATGAGCGCTGGTATATTTACAAGTTGCCGGAGGGGCTAAATAGCTAAAAGTCTTATCTTCTCAGTAATTTATTCCCCCTGTTGCCTATTGCCTATTAGCCCTATATTATTTTTCCACCAGCGATAGTATCTGCTTAACTCGCCTCACCGAACTGAACAACGGGTTCAAAAACCATCCAGGTTTCTGCCACGCGATCGCTAAATCTTCTCACAAATAGACAGAAAATTAAAATATGGTTAATCAAATTACTGACTTAAAATTACTTGATCAGGACTTACACGGGAAGCACTATATATAGAGTTTTGGTGCGTTAGTCAGCGTAACGACCCTACAGATAGCTGACTTAAAATTACTTTCTGAAATAGATTATTTGGAGTAGTTATAAAAAACAATTTAACTACTAAATAATCATCAATTATAAAACCTAGACTATGAAAACTTAATAGCAGAATTAGAAGCATTGGGTAAAAGTGAAAAAAGTGCTATTCAAAGTTTCGTAACTTTAATTATTCAACAGTTACTACTTTATCAATATTAAGAAGAAGAAAGAACTAATAATTCTCAACATTGGCGTGGAGAAATTTTTACTTTATTCCTCTAAACCATCTGCCTTACCTTAATCAATTAATAAAAATCCGGAATAATATTAAATCCAGTAGTATCAATATAAATCTAAAGTATAGAAACCTGGTTCGTATTATATCAAAAGTGAAAAAGAATGCCATAGTTATGTCAATTTTGTCAAACCTTAACTGTACTAAATATTCGAGATTGTACAGCTAAAATTTTCTTGTTTTTGAGTAATGTCAGCAATACTCAGGTTAAACTATAATTATGTATATAGTCTGTAAAAATTGCCTCTGAAAACTCCTGAGAGAACATCATGCTCCAGCACAAATCCACTCTTTTTATTGTTACATGGTTGACTTTCTGCTGCTTTTCTCCAACTGCGAGTAAAGCCATCATTTATGATTCTACTACAGGGGCATTCAGTAATCATACCTTTACAAAAACGGCAAACCTACAAAAATCTCATCAAAATTATCCAGTCCCTCTGTATCTTGCTCAAGATAACAACTCAGAGGAGAAAGAGACAAAACCTGAAGAGGCCGAGAAAAAAAAATCAAATTCCTCTTCCTCTGTTTCAAAAGTCCCTAAAAAAATTCGTTCCATACTTAAATCTCTAGGAGGGCGAAAAACACTCTTTTTACTGAGCATGATATCTGTTTTGGTTACTGCTACGGCTGTATTTATTTTACTCAAGCTGTTTGACGATAATCAACCTGAAGAGCAAGAACCAGAAGACTTATCCCCTTCAGAAGAAATATCAGAAGTAACTTTACCTGATTCTGAAAATAACTATAGCCATCAATGGCCAGAAGCTGCAGAAAATCCTTTTATGGCCAATCTAAAAAATTATTCAGATGGTACTGTCCCAATTTCTCCTAATAGTTTCCAACAGCATCATCAAGATATTGAAGTAGAAAAATATCCTATAGTTGATAGTCATTCTTTGATTAATAAAGAAAATAATAATAATTATGAGCAACCAGAAACTCAAGAAAATTATATAGTTCAAGATGCTAACAATACTAATCAGCAAAATAATTATCCCGTACTTCAAGTTAATATTGTTGAACAATTGATTAATGAATTACAAAACTTTGACCCTAAGAAACGGCATCAAGCTATTTGGGAACTTGGGCAAAAAGGAGATTCTAGAGCTGTTCAACCATTAGTTAATTTACTTATAAGTTCTGATTCTAAACAGCAAAGTTTAATTTTAGCGACTCTCTCAGAAATTAGTGTTAGAACTTTAAAACCAATGAGTAGAGCATTAGCGATATCACTTCAGAATGATAATGCAGAAGTCAGAAAAAATGCTATCCGAGATTTAACTCGAATTTATGAGTTAATGATTCCTATAACTAATCTCTTGCAACAAGCAGAATATGACCAAGATATAGAAGTTGAGCAAACGGCAAAATGGGCTTTACAACAGTTAAATAGAATTCATACCAGATGACATTTCAGTTATCAGTTATCAGTTATCAGTTATCAGTTAGCCTCCTGGGTCGGAGTTTCCCTTTTCATGCTGCGAATTTTTCAGGGTTCTGTTTGATCCCATGGGAGATTAACTGGTCTAAAGTTCCGCTTGTTTTTTAGGTCCAGAGCTAAAGAAACCCGGTGTCTGAACCGGGGGAGAATTTCCCCCCTCTCCTGCAAGGGGAGGGGTTGGGGGAAAGGTCTTCATTAACCTAGATTACTTAACTAACTCTTTTACCTTACTCATAATACCTTCTGGATCGATTCCTTGATGAGGGAACTGTTCCCAAAGACCGCCACAACCTTCTTTGTGAGTAGCAAGATAAGCAAATTTTGGAGTCATACCACGTTCTAATAACCAAGAACCAAAACGACTACCCAAACCAGTACGACGGTTGAAAGCTTCAACTACTAATACAAAAGGAGCAGCACCTACCTTCTGCAACATATCCTCATCAATGACATTCAGAGTCGGTTTATTAATTAAACCAACATCTATTCCTTCTTGCTTCAGACGTTCTACTGCATCAAGGGAACGATACAAAGCATCACCAAAACTAACAATGTAACCAGCAGTACCTTCGCGAATCACTTCATCTTTGCCAGGAGTAAACTTGTAACCTTCGCCAAAAATTTCTGTACCTTCACTGTCAAGCATAATAGGCACTTTGGAGCGAGTCGAAAAAATAAACCGCATTCCAGTTTGAGTAAATACTGTCTCAACACAAGCTTTCATTTGATTAGCATCCGCTGGAAAATAGAGGCGAGTTTCATAACCATCATCTAAACCATTATCAGCATACATATTGTTTAAACCGAAGTGACAAGTGTTATCTGCCATGTCATCTATCCCAGCATGGGAGAAATGACATAAAACATTAGACTGATTTAACCGCGCCATAGTAATTTCGGAAATGCACATTTCTAGGAAAGCGCTGAAAGTAGCAAAAATACCTTGCTTTCCAGCTTCCATACCAAAACCAGCAGCAGCAGAAAAGTTGCCTCTTTCCATAATACCCCCACTAACAAATCGCTCTGGGTAAGCTTTACGGATTTGTTGTAGTCCGCAGGAACCTTCTAAGTCACTGTCAACAAATAAGTGGTTCTGACGTTCTGTTTCACTCATAGCATCGAGAACAGATACCACAGTTTCCCCGAATACGTTCCGGTTAGAACCAGCTTTCTCGCTAACTCCCAAGTAAGTGTAGCTTGGTTTGGGTTTTTCGATACCTTCCAGATAGTTAACAGCTTCAGTTATGCCTCTATCTTTTAGATAAGCGATCGCTAATTTTAAAGGAATTACATCATGTCCGTGGGTAGAACCTTCTAAACCTTCAATTCCGGGACACATCTTCCGCTTATTAATTACAGCGATCGGACCTTCAGTTGTAACAGCTTGACAAATTCTTTGGTAAAGACTATCTAAATCTTCTCCATCTCCCTCAAGTACAGTCAAACCATGACCTGTAAGAGTTTTGTTGAGGTCATAACCTTTTAAATAGCTGGAAGGATGACCTGCAATAGTCACATCATTATCATCAATCAGCAATTTAACATTCAGATTTTGTGCTACTGCCAATCTTGCAGCTTCAGCATCATTACCTTCTTGTTGAGAACCATCAGAACCGAGACAAAATACTACTTTATCAGGATTTGCCATAGCCACACCATTAATGTAAGGCCACATGTGTCCCAATCTTCCCGAACTAAATTTCACTCCTGGGGTAAATCCTAATTCTGGATGTCCTGGGAGATGAGAGTGAGCTGCCCGATAATTTACAAGATGTTCAAAAGGAATGTCTCCTTGTAGAGCTGCCATTAAGTATTGGGTAGCTACACGGTGTCCTGCCTCATCAAAGAAAATTGGTACAAACTTTTCTGCCATACCTCGGAAGAAGGCATCTAGAATCATTACTTCTGGAACTGTATCGAAAGGGCCACCTGTATGACCACCTACTCCTCTCGCAGCGCCAGTGGCAGTAAAGAATATAATTGTATCACGACAAAGTTGAATATTTGCTTTGAGTGTTTCTCGTTGTTCATTTGTAAGGGTGGAGTTTGTAGGGTCGAGGGACAAAGGTTTGTAGCTGCCTATGTCAATTGGAAATTTTGTTGTAGTAGTTGTCATGGTTAATAAAGGTAATAATTTAATAGTTTATATTCTCATAATTTGTGCAAAATTTAACATTGTCTTTCTTTTTGTCTTATACCTTACTTTCTTCGATAATATGACTTTTGACTTATAGCTTTTTAATTATGACTTTTGTCTCTAGATATAGCACAGCCTTCTAGGCTGTAATATCAAATTTGCTGGTACGGTTCCCAAGAAAGACGTTTCATGTCGCCCAGAGAAACCGGGTTGGTCTCAAATCCCCTTGTACGGAGGTTGCATAGTCCCTACCATCTACCTTCAATAAACCCGGTTTCTTCTCAGTCTCTATCGGAGAAAGAAATCATCAGCAGTAATATCGGGTGGATTCTGCAGAACTGCCAACTTTCCACCCAGACCGAAACCAGGTGCGCTACCATTCTGATTGTAGAACAAACTACCATTTTTACTGTTATAAACAATAACTGCATCAGAAGTTCTTGCTTCTTTACCATTAGTAACTACAGCAAACTCATCAACAATACTAAATCCTTCCCCTAGTTCGCTATTGATGGCAGTAAAGGTATCAAGGTCTAAGAGAATAATACCTCCTGTACCTCCCTGAGTTTCAGAAAAATCAGTAATTCTATCTACACCAACTTCCTCACTTTGGAATGGCTCATTAGTATTAAAGATAAAGCGATCAATACTTGCACCACCAGTAAGTGTATCGTTACCAGGACCACCATTGAGGTGATCGCGACCTTGACCACCATTGAGAACATCGCCCCCATCTGGCTGATACGAATTTCGTCAAGTTCGTCTTCCCACCAATCACTATTATTCCTACTTCCAAATTGAACATTCAAATCATTGCTGAGACTACCCAGAACGCTAAGATCTTGAGTATCTACTAAAGTCCCATCTACATAGAGCTTGGCTTAATTTGTGGAGCGATCTACAACTGCTGCTAAATGATACCATTCTCCTGTTGTCAGACGGTCGGGGCCTTCAATGCTTATTCGGTTTTGACCATCTGCCAAAACTTGACCATCTCCCAAAAGTAATTGAGGTTGGTTAGATTGATTCAACCCCATATCCCACCCTTGTGAAGTTCCTCCTCCTCCTATTTTCGCTACTATACTATTCTGATCTACACCGCTACTTTGGTCGTTCTTAACCCAAGCTTCTACTGTAAAAGAGGAGGAATCAGAGAAATTATAAGCATCGCTCTCAGATATTTCCACATCATCGTTGTCTCCATCTCAGGAAATAGTTCGTTCGGGAGGGATATTATTATCTGTTTCGGTGACAATATAATCGTCTATATCTGCCGTACCCGAAATTACATAAGGAACTTCCTATCCTCCTGCGGATGCTTCATCTTTTAAACTAACGGTAAACTGTCCTGGTGTGGGCTGTCCTTCTAGGGCATCTTGAACCCCATTAATATTGACGGCTATTTCTGCAGTGTCTTGGGTGCTTCCTCCCTCCGTTACTTTGATTTTGGCGGTATCGGTGGGGGGGAACTCGACAACTCCTAAAGTAGTGTTTAAACTGTTGTAGTTGTCCTCGTTGCTGCTATCGCTGGCGGTAATATCGAAGGTATCCAAGTCTTCGGTCAGGCCAGTTATAGTAACGGTTTTTTCTGTATCCCAGTTACTGGAATCGAAGGTTATCCTGTTGTCGCTGAG
Source organism: Okeania sp. (assembly GCF_035285525.1). Classification (GTDB taxonomy): domain Bacteria; phylum Cyanobacteriota; class Cyanobacteriia; order Cyanobacteriales; family Microcoleaceae; genus Trichodesmium. Next base: position 38,474 of record NZ_JAYKGW010000128.1, read on the forward strand.
AGTACCACTAGCTAACGACAGGGTAATGGTTACGTGATCTGTTGGTTCTGAGGTGAGTTTGACTGTGAAGCTAGCTTCTCCTGTACTTTGAGCAACAATATCATTCTCGTCGGTTATTTCGTCTCCAAAGCGATCGCTAAAAGCTATCCCCGCTGCACAAGCGCCACTGTCTTCGACAAAGAAGGTGATAGAGGGATCGCTTGATTCAGTAAATTGGTTGGTACATCGTTGTCTGTAATTACATTGATAATGAGTTTGAATAGCTTGATAGATCGTCAACTACTATTGTTTTATAACTAAAATTAGTTACATTAGAAATCCTCACATCTTCAAGTTCTTATTGAAGCGATCGCCATTTTGATTTACCGTTGTACCCGTACCATCCTTAGCTGGAGTGATGGGTTGGAAATTAGCAACAGAAGGTACTGCTACTATGGTAAGTATATTAGTAGGGATATGAATTTCCTGGTTGAGAAGTTTTCATAGTTTATAAATCTACATAAATTGAAATGTTTATTAATAGATATTTGTTTAATTTATTAAGGTTACTACATTCTATTAAAACCAAGATTATTATAATTATTTTTTAATATATATAATAAGTAATATTAATAAAACTTACGCAAAGAAACCCGGTTTCTACAAGAAACCGGGTTTCTAGGTTTGTCTACATAAGTCCTGTGTATAAGGTTTTGACCTGATTTTTAACCTATTTTTTTGCCGATACTACAGATGTAGATTGGGTTGAGGTATGTAGCTTGCTTTTGTGCAGGAGTAACCCAAGAAAAATCTTTCTCCCCCCACTTCCCTACTCCCCTACTCCCCCACTCCCTAACAGTTCACTATCAATGGAAAGCAACCAAGAAACCGGGTTTGTGGTTCAGGACTTACGCAGCAAACCTAGATATGGTGCTTAAAACTATTGCACAATAGTTTTTTAACTCTATATATAGTACCTTTGTGTAAGTCCTGTTATAAAACTCTACTTTGCAATTTTAAATGCATGAATTTTGAATTGTAACTTCAGTATTTCTGGTTGCCAGTAGTACAATGTAACGGTTGTTTTTTTATATAAAGAGTTTGATAGAACGTTACACTTTACCCGAAATGGGTGAACTTTGGACTGATAATGCCAAACTAAAAACTTGGCTCCAAGTAGAAATAGCTGTTTGTGAAGCTCAGGCAGAACTTGGTTATATTCCTGCTGATGCGGTAGAAGAAATTAAGGCCAAGGCAAATTTTGACCAGCAGCGGGTATTGGAAATAGAAGCAGAAGTCCGCCATGATATGATTGCCTTCTTGACAAATGTGAACGAATATGTTGGGGATGCCGGACGGTATATTCACTTAGGTTTAACCAGTTCTGATATTTTGGATACTGCCCTAGCATTACAAATGGTGGCAAGTCTAGATGTGTTGTTATTATGCGTGGAAGAGTTAGGACAAGCTATTCGCTATCAGGCACAACAGCATCGGGAAACAGTTATGGTTGGTCGCTCCCACGGTATTCATGCGGAACCAATAACTTTTGGTTTTAAATTAGCAGGATGGTTAGCAGAAGTTTGTCGTCATCGCCAGAGGTTAGTGCAACTCCGTCAGAATATTGCTGTAGGTAAAATTTCTGGCGCAGTAGGAACTTATGCCAATATTGACCCCAGAGTAGAGGCGATCGCTTGTCAAAAACTGGAACTTAAACCAGATACAGCATCTACTCAAGTAATTTCTCGCGATCGCCATGCTGAGTATGTACAAACTCTGGCTTTACTGACTGCTTCTATCGAACGTTTTGCAGTAGAGATTCGGAACCTGCAACGGACTGATGTTTTAGAAGTTGAAGAATATTTTTCTCAAGGTCAAAAAGGTTCCAGTGCCATGCCTCACAAACGGAACCCCATCCGTTCCGAGAGGTTAAGCGGAGTAGCCAGAATAGTGCGGGGTCATTCTATTGCTGCCTTGGAAAATGTTGCCCTGTGGCACGAACGAGATATTTCTCATAGTTCAGTGGAAAGAGTTATATTACCAGACACTTGTATTTTGACTCATTTTATGCTAAAAGAAACCACTGAATTAATCCAGAAATTGTTAGTATATCCAGAAAACATGAAGCGAAATATGAATGTTTATGGAGGAGTAATTTTTAGCCAAAGAGTGCTATTAGCATTAGTAGAAAAAGGCATGATTAGAGAAGATGCTTATAAAATTGTGCAGTCTTGCGCTCATCAAGCTTGGAATCAACCCAATGGTAATTTCCAAGAATTAATCAGTAAAAATGAACAGATAAAAAGTCAATTATCTGAGGCAGAAATTGCAACTTGTTTTGACCCGAAACATCATTTAAAAAATTTAGATGATGTGTATCAAAGATTAGGTATTTAAGAGTCTATCAGGACTTACACATAAACCGGGTTTATCAACAAAAGGCAATTAGGGCTAAAGCCATGAGGTACGAAAAACAGGGGTTTGAGATTGCTTCCCTGGGGTCGTATCGGACGAAAATACGTTGCACTTGCGTAAGTCCTGGCAATAAACCCGGTTTCTTGTTTAGTTTGTGTAATATCATGTTCAGTTGAAAAGTTCAGGACTTAAGCAAATGTAATATAGAGTCGAAAAACTATTGCGTATGGGGTTTTAAGCACTATATCTAGGGTGGCTGCGTAAGTCCTGAAGTTGTCATTACGCACTCCGCTATCGCAGAGTGAAGTAATCTCAAAGTGCTGTGATTGCTTTCCGTTCTGGAATTCTTCGCCAACCCTTCATTCTTTGATTAAGTCAATGCTCTCTTCTAAACCAGATTTAGTATCATACCTATTCCCTCCACTCCTGTAACACCTCATCAGTAAATGGATTTTCCCCTGCCTGGAGTGCTTTAATCCATTCTTGTCGTTGTGCTTTATCCTCCTCATCATCAGTCCATTTTACAAATACCTGAAAATCAGCGATCGCTCCTTCAATATCCCCAGTTAAAGCCCTGAAAAGTCCCCGAATATCAACAATATTGCCATTTGCCGAATCAAGAGTGACTGCTTTTTCACAAGCAAACATCACATCAGTAGCTTGTTGATTAAGGCTGCCTTGACGACAAAGGTAAGCCCAATCACGAGCAGAAATTTGAGTGGGGTCAATTTTGTCTGCTTGCTGATAGGAAGCGATCGCTTCCTTAACTTTCCCATCTCTGACAAGCTCCCTGCCGTTATCCAAAAATTCATCTACTGCCTCAGATTTAGCTTTAGCTTCTAGATTAATATTTTCCCAAGTAGAGCTAAATGCTAATATATCAAGTTCTTTTGCTTGTTGATACTTTACCACTGCTGCTTGAATGTTTCCTTCCCTTGCTAATTTTATTCCTTCCTCCATTAATTTTTCTGCCTCCGACAATGAGACAGCCCAAGCTTTTAAATTTGGGCTGAGGTCAAGATCGGAGTTCCATTGCAGAGCTGTTTTAAACACTGCAACTGCTTCCTCAAGTTTTTCTGCTTTTCCCTTGCTTTCTCTGGCTAATTTTTCTCCCACTATTACCAAATTACCAGAAGCTACTTTCTTGCGTCCATAAGTTTGGCAAACCTTAAGTTTATCTAATTCCTGGGGATGAGAAATTAGGTAATCATTTAACCAATCGCAACCAATATCAGTTAACTTTTCTATCTGCCAATTTTTCCACAATTTTACAGTTCTGTCATCACTTGTCGTAGCAATCGTCTCTCCATCCGGACTAAATGCTACACCCCAAACCGAATTTTCATGGCCTTCTAAAGTCTGCAACAGTTTCCCCTGAAAATTCCACAATTTCACTGTATTGTCATTACTTGTAGAAACAATAGTCTCTCCATCGGGACTAAATGCTACACCATTGACCGAATTTCCATGCCCCTCTAAAGTGTGTAAAAGTTTCCCGTGGCGGTTCCATAGTTTGACTGTTTGATCGTGGCTACCAGTGGCAATAGTCTCTCCATCAGAACTAAATGCTACACCATTGACCGAATTTTCATGGTCGGTTAGAGTTTGCAAAAGTTTCCCCTGACGGTTCCACAATTTCACTGTACTGTCACGACTAGCAGTTACGATAGTCTCTCCATCCGGACTAAATGCTACACCCATGACCAAATTATCATGGCCGATTAGAGTTTCCAACAGTTCCCCCTGACGGTTCCACAATTTTGCTGTCTTGTCACCACTAGCAGTAGCAATCATCTCTCCATCCGGACTAAAAGTTACACCTATTACCCAACTCTTATGATCTTTTAAAGTCTGCAATAGTTTCCCCTGGAGGTTCCATAAATTTACTGTATTGTCACGACTAGCAGTAGCAATCGTCTCTCCATCAGGACTAAATGCTACACCATAAACCCAACTCTTGTGCCCAACCAGAGTCCGCAACAGTTTCCCCTGATGGTTCCACAATTTTACTGTATTATCCCAACTAGCAGTTGCTATAGTCTTGCCATCAGGACTAAATGCTACACCAAAAACCGAGTTTTCATGCCCCGTTAGAGTCTGCAAAAACTGCTTCTGAGGTTGCCATAGTTTCACTGTTTTGTCAGCACTTGCAGTTGCTATAGTATCTCCATCCGGACTAAATGCTACACCATAAATCCGATCCTTATGCCCAACCAAAGTCTGCAACAAATTCCCCTGGAGGTTCCATAATTTTATTGTTTTGTCAGCACTAGCACTAGCAATAGTATCTCCGTCCGGACTAAATGTTACACTAGCTATCCCTTCCTGATGCCCTGTGAGAGTTTGCAATAATTCTCCCTGAAGGTTCCACGATTTCACTGTTTTGTCAGCACTAGCAGTAGCAATAGTCTCTCCGTCCGGACTAAATGTTACACTATTAACCCAACTCTGATGCCCTTTGAGAGTCCGCAAAAGTTTCCCCTGAAGGTTCCATAGTTTTGCTGTTTGGTCACCACTAGCAGTAGCAATAGTCTCTCCGTCCGGACTAAATGCGACACTGCTGACTTTTCCCTGATGCCCTTTGAGAATTTGCAAAAGTTTCCCTTGGCGGTTCCAGAGTCTCACAGTTTGGTCACCACTAGCAGTAGCAATAGTCTCTCCATCAGAACTAAATGTTACACCATTAACCCAATTCTGGTGGCCCTTGAGAGTCCGCAAAAGTTTCCCCTGAAGGTTCCACAACTTTACTGTATTGTCACGACTGACAGAAACAATTGTATCTCCAGCAGGATTAAAAACTACATCTATTACCCAATCTTTATGGCCTTTGAGAGTATGTAAAAGTTTCCCCTGACAGTTCCACAACTTTATTGTCTTGTCACCACTAGCAGTAGCAATAGTCTCTCCATCGGGACTAAATGTTACACTGTTGACCGAATTATCATGCCCCTGAAAACGGTTGAACTCTTTAAATGCTTCTTGGTTGCGTCTGTAAACTGCTACTCGGAGAGCATTTATAATGTTGCTAGCTTTACCTGTTGCTGGAAAATTAGCATCTCCTTGTTTTTGCCTAGCCTCCATAGCTTTGAGCAACCCATCTAGCCGCTGTCCTGACAACGACAAAACTCTAGCCTCATTTGCCTGAGCAATAATGGTTTGCTTTTCTGCCCTTTGACTTTCTTGTTTTGCCATGCCAGCAAAGATTCCCATCGCTACTGTCAATAGCGCCATCGATAAGGAAACAAAAACGGAAGCTTTAAACACCCGCTTTTCCAATTTTTGTCTTTTTTCTTGTTCTTCCCGTCGTTTTTTGCGTTCTTCTTCTAGTTCTTTTAATGTTTCAGTGCCTTTTCTTTGGCGAATAAACCCTACTAAATAATCATGTACTAACTGATAATGGTCTGCTGGTTTTTCTGGCAACAAAAATACTAAACCAGAATCTACAAAAATATTTAATACTAACTCTAACTCCTCCATATTAAACTTACTTTCTTTCTCCAATTCAGCTTTAGTTTTCAGAGGGCGAGTATTGTTTTCATCAGTGAACAATAGCAGCACCAACCAAGCTAATTTTTCATTCTCATCCCCACAGTCTTTCACGACAGATGCTAAATATTCTTCTACCAATTTTGCCTTGGGATTATCTCCTAATTCTTGATATTTTTCTAAGGTAGTAATATTCTCAGCTTGCAATTGTGCCCCTACTACTTGCAACTCTATGGGACGAATTTCTCCCAACTCCTCAGCTAAATCTTCTACCAATTTGTCTGTGAGATTTTTATCTATTTTAAACTGAGAATTTGCGGTTAATCCTTGAATAACAGATTTGGCTTGTGAGGGAGAAAAATTTCCTAAGTAATAGAGGATATTTTTATCTAAAATATTATTATTAATTGTCTCTAAATTTCCCCAACGATTAAAATCTAATAAATAATGAATATAATCTGACCGCAGAGATAAAACTATTTTCACAGAAGATGTTTCTAAACATTCTTGGAGAAATTTAGCAAATTCTCGTTTATCCTCTGGTTCGCTATTTTCAAAGAAAAATTCCTCAAATTGGTCAAAAATAATAACTGTGAGTAGATTTAATTCATCATTACCATTATTTCGCAACTGAACAAAAATTTCCTCAGCCGAATTTAGATTCTCTGAATCAATTGTTAAATTAGCAATTATTTGTAGTTGTTCTGCTAAAATTTTCCCTAATTCGGAAATCCAATGCACATAAACTCGTTGTAAAACTACTACTACATCACGAGTAGCAATTGATTTTCCTTCTAAAGTCGGAACTAATCCAGCTTGTAAAATCGAACTTTTACCTACCCCTGATTGTCCATGAATAACTATTAATTTATGGTCAGGGCGACTAATTCTTTCCACCAATTTTTTGACATCAAGCTGTCGTCCAGATGCAGCTATTTCTTGAGTGAGTTTTTGTTGATTAATTTTAGATTTTGACTGAGGTAAAGCCGGATTAATATTTAGTTTTATATCTCTCAAACGATTAGCACCAACAAAAGCTTGAAACCCAAATTGTTGTTCTATCTTGAGTTTTTCTTGCTTGATTTCAAAAGCTTTTAAATATGCTTTTTCTTGGTAATAAATTAGTTGTAAATCTGTGAGAATATCAAGATAAAAATCGGCATTGTATTCAGGTTTTGTCGTATTTTTTGCTTCTTCAAAAATAGCTATAACAGATTTTATTTCACCTAAATATTTTTCCGCTTTAGCCAAAGAAAATAAATATCTACCCAGATGAGAATACTGTTCCCAATCTAATGTGATTTTGTCTGTTTCAGAAGTAGAAGAAGATGCAGCAGTTAAAGTTTTGTGGAAAATTTCTATAGCAGTTTGAGCAAATTTTTTGGCTGGTTTATAGTGACTTTTTGCTAATTCACATTCTGCGAGAAAACCATAAGCACAAGCTAATCTAAATGATGAGTAATCCCCCTTCATTTCTAGGGTGTGGGAAAAGGTGGAAGATGGGAAAGATGGGGAGGAGGGGGAAGATGGGGAAGATGGGGAGGAGGGGGAAGATGGGGAAGTAGAGGGTCTGGAAGCGATATTTCTCAAAAAGGATTTACCTCCGACACCTCCGACACTTCCCCCACTTCCATTTTGGGAGGAATTAAAAAGTTCTATTGCCCTATTCGCAATCGTCTCTAACTTATTCCAACATTCCAAAGTCTGCAAAACTTCTCCCCAAGCATTGATAAATTTAGCAACTAAATCTGAACGATTAATTGTCTCGAAGCCTTCTATGGAGTGTTGAAAATAACAGCCAGCTTTCTCATAAGCTTGATGTTTTGCTGTTCTATGTCTCACCCCATAACTCCGCCACCATAAACCCAAATAATAATTAGTATGAGCCACTCGCAAAGAGTTGTTAACTTCTTGCCAAAGTTCTAAACTCCGTTGATAATGTTCTAATGCTATTTCAGTAGAATTATCTGTTATTCTTCCTAACAAAAATTCTAGACTAGCCTCTAATTCTGTTTCTAAATTAACTCCTCTATTTACTAATTCCTGTCGAGCATTTACTAATTCTTGATAAGTAGAATCTAGCAAACCTAGCTCGGCATAATCTAAAAATATTCCAGCCCCACTTTCTAATACTTTTTGATAAACACTCTCACCCATCTGTTGAATAAAATCTATTAATTCTTGAGTGAGAGTTTCAAAGACAGTCAGACTTGCCCAACTTTCAAAATCAGGAATTAAACGAATAAACTTTCGGGAAATCTCTGCATCTATCCATAAAACTATTGGGAAGTGAAAATTTTTGGGAAATTCTTCCCGCACTAACCCCATTGAAATGAGCAGTCCATCAAGATCCGCCACCGACTCCAAACCAGAAACCATAAGAGCATCTGGTTGTTGCTCTCCTAAATATTGGGAGATAGTGGCATAAAGTTCTTTCGCTGACCCATCTAACTGTAACCTTGCTAAGTCTCCAGAAAAAGATTCTTGGAGTTTTTGCATTAGGCGATCGCGCTGAGTCAGAGTATTACAACAAGCTAAAAATAGCCGAAATTCTCCTTGAGACATTTCTAGGCCAAACATTAGCTCGGACAATGATTCTCGATGATGATTAAAATCTGGCATTCTATTTCAGTTATCAGTTATCAGTTATCAGCCCAGTAATGGACAGACACATCTAATTCAGTTATCAGTTAGTGGCAGGTTTTGCGCTCCGCAAAGCTCCGCTTTATATGTCGCGCAGCCAAACGCTTGGCGGCATGAATGGGCAGAATTTGCTAAGGAAGGAATCTCATATAGAATCCGGTTATATAGTATATGTTCATAATTATATCTACACTTTCTACTCCCCATCTCCCCACACAGACCACACAGACCACACAGAGCCAAATATACAACAAGTATTCAACCGGACATGATATCAGAGGTTTAGGAGACTGCTTCCGCTTCGTCGATAGGGACTACTGGATTGTTTCATTTTAAATGATGCAATAGGAAGTTGGCCTGAGATTGCTTTCCTGACGGAATGCTAAGTAAACACATTCGTTGGCAATGACAAATAATCATGCACTATTTTAGATGAAACAGTCCACTACTGGATTGACACAGCTAAAATAGTGCAGAGCGATTTTTTCTCCCTTGTCTCCCTTGTCTCCCTTGTCTCCCTTGTCTCCCTTGTCTTCCTTGTCTCCCTTGTCTTCCTTGTCTCCCTTGTCTACCCATAACCAAAAAGTAACGCACCATTTAAGGCGTGTCAGTCCACTACTAAACTTCTTGCTGCTTAATAATTCAACTCCACAGTATTCTTCAATATAGGATTAATATCAAACCAAGAGCCTTCATCATCTCGGTATTCATAGACAAACATACTCCGAATCAACCTTTGATATCCATCATCACCAGTAACTTTTCGAGTTTTTGCTACTTGGCGCAACAACTCCCATTCTTCATCCTCTACTGCCAGAGTACGTTCATTGCGAAGATTTTGAATTACTTTATCAAGATTTTCACGGGAGATAGGCAAGCCTTTTTGCTTTTTAATAGCTTCATTGAGCATTCGCAATACATTCCTGACATGACCTCCGCTCATCTGACATAGATGATTTAGAGTTTCCTCACTGTCAAAAATTTCAGTAATTTTCTCTAGACGTTGTTCTGGTTTCAAATTAGGAAATGCTCTGGCTAAAACTAACTGCCTAAGTAATCTCATTCCTTCTACACATTGACTATTATCCCGTAACTCCATCGACACCATTGGCAAGACTTGGGGGGTACTCTTGAAGCGTTGAGTTAATGTACCATAGTCATTAGAAAATCGTAGTGCTAAAGGAAGAGTATAAATTACATGACAATGGAGACTTGCTAGTTGTTCGCCGCGATCGACAAATAAATATTCTGGTTGAGGTCGCCCCCAGGGTTTTGGGGAACTATCAACCTTATCCAAATTGTCAACAATAACGACTAATCCATTTTTACCGTACTGCTTCAGCTTTTCGTGAGCAGGTTCCAGTAATTCTTGGTTAATAGTCTCAATAATGCCATTAGTCCGAGGTCCGAGATAATCTCTTAGTTTACTGCGAAGTTGTGGACTAGCTTTAGCTTTAGCTGTTATTTTACCTATTCCCAAAGCCACAAATTCTAGTCCTTCTTGGTCAACTTTAACCTGACCAACTCCAGGTACACCAAATTCTGCTTCGGCAGAAATATCTAGTTCTGTGTGTAGAAGCTTGCTTACCCCATTGAGTATACTTTTTAATCCTTTTGGCTCCTCTATTTTAACTTCCTCTAATGTATGTAAACTTTGGCTGACTTGTCGCGCCATAGTTAGCAGAATATCACTGACATCTATATCTCCCATTTCTAGGTCTTTGTCTGACTCGAAATAAACAACATGAAAGTCTTCTGCTTCTAATTGTTGTTTGAGTCGCCAGAGTTCGGTAGATTTACCACAACCAATATGTCCAGTGAATAGCTGACAAGTAGGTTCGTCGGGAGACCACAGAGCAATATTGTCTTTGAGGTCTTCAATTATTTGCCCCCCCCGTACACAAGAGAAGTCAATATAGTATTTTTTCTCAAGTTCCTGGTTATCTTGGAATAAGGCTTTACCAGGGTTTGTTGCCTGAAAAAAGGCTTTAACATTTATAGTCATTATGTTTTTGATAAACTTACTTCTCTATTTTATAGCCCACATCCCGCATTAGCATAAAAAACAGTGGTTTATTAAGTAGGGTTTACGCTCAAAAGTATAAGTAGCAAGGATCCACAATCGAGAATCCAGAAGTCAGAAGGAATGAGAATGATGGAAGAGTAGGGACTATGCAACGTCCCTACAGAAAAATCGTTCCTTGATTTTCTTCCCCTATGTTCCCGAAAATCCTAGAATGCATGATTTTTCGGGAACCGTACCATTACCACCTAAAAGCTGGTACTTTATTAGTACCTGAAAAGAGTAAAACCTTAAGCTCGTCAAGACTTTGATATTTAATCAGCCAGCTCTAAGTATTTATACTATAGTACCGTGTCAAGCTTGAAAATATAGCAAAAACCTAACCCCCCAACCCCTTTCCCAGAAGCGCGTTGGGGGGGGACTTCTCCCCTCTCCTGATGAGTGAGAGGGGTTGGGGGAGAGGTCTTCGCTCGTTGCTCGTTCCTAATCCACAATTTTACTATTGACATGCCACTACCTTGCTAAAAAAAGTATTTCTAAGGAAATGGGGTGATGGGGGAATGAGAATATGGTGAATATCAGACTATTTTTCTACTTTTTTCCCGATTCTATTTCTGCATCTCCCCACCTAATAATAAAAGGTGTTAACTGATTATTTTTTGAACCCGGATTTGGTCTAATCTCTCAACTCCTGCAACACTTCATCAGTAAATGGCTTTTCCCTTGCTTGCAGTGCTTTAATCCATTCTTGTCGTTTGGCTTTTTCCTCCTCATCATCAGTCCAGTCTACATATACCTGAAAATCAGCGATCGCTCCTTCAATATTCCCAGTTAATGCCCTGGCGACTCCCCGACTATCAACGATGTTTACTTTTCCCCTACTCCCTTACTCCTGTAAGGACGTTGCATAACAAAAATGCTAACGTCCCTACCCTGCCCAATAAAATGTAGAAAACTTTTTGAGAAATGGTATTAGATATTGAGCACTATCAAACTATGGAAAAACACTTGAAGGAAAAGACAAAATATGCCAAGGTGAAAACTTAGGAAATTATTTTCTTAGCAATTGTTTTTGTAATACCTGATTATAAGAAATAACATGACTCATCCAAAAAGCTTTGACAAATTTTTATCTGCTTTATTAGGAATTTTCACTCAAAGAAGTTTTAGTGGCATGGATTTTTTGAGTTATCTAAATCGTTCGGACGATGAACGAAGTGGAGACGAAGCATCTATAGTTGATACTGCAATAGTAAGTCCGCTTCTAGGACTATTGGGCTTTGAACCAGCAGAACGAATTTATAACCAGCAACATTTGGGCGATCGCCCGGACTTTGCGCCCAGGGATGCAGTCTATGGAACTTGTTTCGTTGTCGAGAACAAGAGTACATCAATTTCTTTGACCTTTGATTTAAACGATCCCGATAGCCACCTATCCCAACTCAGAAGTTATATGCGAGTCCGGGGCGTTACCTTGGGTTGGCTCACTAATGGCAAACAGTTGACTGTGTGGGGATTTTACAACTGGGCTCGTCCTCAAAATCTTATCAATATCGATCTGAAAAATGTGATTCAAGATTGGCATCGAAGAGGAGTATCTACGCTTTCAGAAACAACGGAACAGAAGTTGCACGATTTATTCGATCTGTTTCAGAAAGAAGCATTTACCAGTCTGAAACGATTAGAAGCAGAACTGGCTTTGGATGAGGAAGAATGGCAACGGCAAGCTCTACCTTTGGGAAATGGTAGTGGCAACGAACCTGTATTAGTGGAAGCATTGCGGTCTCTTGTTTTAGAGCTTCAGCGTAATGCCAGACGCTTGCTGACAGAACAGTTGGCTCGGTATGCAGAGTATCAGGATCGGGCTAACAGAATTACCGATAATGCAGTAGCAACTGCTATTCAAGAAATTCAATGGTTACGAGAAAAGGTATTAACTCGTTTGCAGCAGAATCAGAGTTTGGTCGATCTTAGCGATCGCGATTTTGCAGCAATTGAGGAAATATGCAAACGACTCGAACAGGATGCCAGAGCTTACATCAGTCCGAAAGAGGTATTTGCCGAAATTTTAGCAATTTTGAATGAGGGATTCAATCGCAAACACCAAAACAAAGCCAAACCCCCCAAACCACCATCTACATTGTCCGCTGGATATCAACCCCTGAATGATGCACTCAAACCCTACGTCGAAAAAGTATTTGCCTGGCATCAACGTCAAGCAAATCTTCGGCAAGATTATCAGGCAGAAATTAGAGTGCATGATGATTACATGGTTTGGACTGCTTTAGTGGAGGAAACTATGTTAGGAGGATTGGAAGAGAGTCAACGACAGGATGAATTTGCTTTGCAAGCAGCTTATGTTGTTTTCATCCGACTGTTGCTGCTCCGAGTTTGTGAAGATAAAGGAGTTTTTCCCCATCGGTTTGTTTCTGATGGTGGGGTAAAACGTTGGCAGGAAAATATTGAGCGGTATTGGGTATTTGCGACTGGTAATCCCTACAGTCCGCTGTTAGATATGGCATATAAAAATGCCCAGAATATCTATGCTCACTTTTTTACTGGACGGGATCTATTTAATTGGTTTGTTTTGGAGCAAAGGGAGTTGGTGATAACGTTGCATCAACTTAGTCGCTTCAATTTTTCAGGGGTAGATTCGGATATAGTAGGAACGGTTTACAGCACTTATGTAGACCGTAAAGAAAAGAAGGAAAAAGGACAGTATTACACGCCACCAGAAATTGTTAATTACATTCTCGATGAGGTAGGATATCAAACTGGATCGGGAATTATTGGTGCTAATAAACGCCTCATAGATCCGGCTTGTGGTAGCGGTTCGTTTTTGGTGGCAGCAGCAAAAAGGTTAGTGGAAAGCTATAAAGGCAATACTGAGGAAATTGAAGATCCTGCTTCAGTTTTAGATAGGGTACAAAATAATCTTTATGGGTTTGACCTTAACCCGTTTGCCTGTTACTTGGCAGAAGTAAATTTGTTGATTCAAGTCCTGGATTTGGTGAAGCTAGCAAATGACCGAGGTCAACCTACAAGAATCGAACGCTTTAACATTTTTAATGTTGATGCTCTAGCTCGTCCGACGGGAAGCTATCGTTCTCTGATGTTCAATACTTTGATTGCACGGGAAAGCGATCGCGCAGACCAAATTAAAAGCAGATCGCCCAACACACCTTATGCCAATGGCTTTGCATTTATAGTTGGGAATCCACCTTATGGCCCTAGTTTGAGCGATGAATACAAGAATGTACTGAAGTCAGATTATGCAGATGTATTTTTCGGTCAACCTGACACTTATGTATTCTTTTTCCAACTGGGAATCGAGCTATTAGGCAATCAAGGAAAATTAGGTTTTATTACGCCTAATACATATTTAATGGGAAAGAATACTGCTGCTTTGCGCAAGATTTTGTTAGAAGCAGGACGAATCGAGCAAATTGTTGATTTGCCCCAAGGAATCTGGAAAGATGCTAGTGTTGATTGTGTTTTGCTATTTTTGACACAGGAAAGTAATGAGGAACAGCGCCAAACCCAACAGCCACAAATTAATTTATTAGGAGTACGCGACACTTTTGATAAATTGACAACAAGGAGTTGGAGCAAAACAGTTAAACAGCAACAATATAGATGGTTAGAAAATTCAACTAATCAGATCGACATACGCTATGATGCACTAATACAGAAAATTGAAGATGCTTGTCTTATTCAAGTCAAGGGTAACGGAGCGCCACAAAAAGTTTTGCGCTTAGGAGATGTGACTGAAAGCACTCAAGGAATTATTGTTTATAAGACAAAAGCTGAAGGTCAGGCTAATGTATATATTAAAGACCGAACCAATGTGGGTTATAATGAAACTGACTGGCATCCTTTACTTGAAACCACTGGCTTTCTGGGGCGATATGAATTGCGCTGGGGTGAAAAACAACCATATCTTAAGTACGGCCATTGGCTCTGCCGTTATCGCGAACGTAAATATTTTGATTCTCCTAAAATTCTACTGGTTCGGTTAAGAAACAAAGCTCTAAAAAGGCGTCTTGTAGCAACGTTTGATGATACTGGATTTTATAACCGAGACAACTTTAATAATATAATTCAAGCAGATACAAACTACAAGCTAAAGTATTTGTTGGCTCTGTTTAACTCATCTGTTTTAAATCATTGGTATAGAAATCGATTTGACAACGTTAATATTAACCCCAAAACCTTCCGTCAACTTCCTATTTATCCTGCTGATACTGAAACTCAAGCCGAGTTAGTCGAAAAAGTAGACCGCATTCTGAAAAAAAATCAAGAAATCAATAAATTTCGAGAACAAGGCTACGTTATTCGCAAACAAAGAGATGGTAATATCCAAATCGAAATTCCCTACGATCGCCTTCTAAGTGAAATCCAAGAAAATAATCCCAATTTTTCTACTCTAACTTTGTTTGATGCTAAAGCCGTCGGGTTATTTACTATTCCCGAACGCTGCGATTTGCGAGTCACAATCAGCAAGAATGTTTCTACTCCCACTCGCTATCCTACCAGCATTGTATTGCGTCATAATAAACTTTGGCTTGTAGCTGACAACGATAAAATTAGACGTTATCTACTCAGTTACTTAAAACTTCCTCAGTGGCAGGGTAAAACCTGGAACGAAATTAAAGATCAGGCAACCTTACCAGGAGAAACTCAAGAGCTAGATACTTTCTTTGCTACCGAGGAAAAACGACGTACAGAAATTCAAACTCTTCTCAATGAAGTCGTCCAAATAGATGCAGAAATTGATGACAAAGTGCTAGATTTGTATAGTATTACCGAACCTATAGATCGCGAGCGTATTCTTAGAAGTGCGCCAATATCGGCAGAGGATGAAACCAATATCACCCAAGACTCAGAAGAAGAATGAGAAAAAATGTAGCGATCGCCGTAGATCGCATTTTGGCAAAAAATCAAGAAATCAATAAGTTTCGAGAACAGGGTTACGTTCCTTGAATCAGTTTAGGACTACACAAAGAAACCGGGTTTCTGGGTTCCCCTGGTTTGGCTCCCCCCTTTCCAGATACATCTTTTGGTTGGCTTTCCTTTCGTCAACCCAACCTACAAACTTTTGAACTACCCAAAGAAACCCGGTTTGGCTCCCCCTTTTCCAGATACATCTTTTGGTTGGCTTTCCTTTCGTCAACCCAACCTACAAACTTTTAAATTCCGTGAATCGGACATGATATAAGTTATAACTACAACAATAGTCCTCTAATTTTGAAAAGTTCTCCGTTTATATTATGTATGTACCCCTTTGGCCTGGAAAACCATATCCCCTAGGAGCTTCTTGGGATGGTAAAGGCACTAATTTCGCTATATTCTCTGAAAATGCTACGAACGTAGAACTTTGCCTATTTGACAAGGAAAACCAAGAAACACGACTCACCCTCACAGAAGTAAGTAACTTTGTCTGGCATGGCTATCTACCAAGTATTAGTCCAGGTCAGAAATATGGATTTCGAGTACATGGTCCCTACGAACCATCCGAAGGACATCGTTTTAACCCCAATAAATTACTCATTGACCCTTACGCTAAAGCAATAGATGGAGATATACTTTATGGTCAAGAAATATTTGCCTATTCTTGGGATCATCCAGAAAAAGATTTAGTCTGCACCCTAGATGATGATGCTCATCTCATGCCAAAATCTGTGGTAGTTGATGAAAGTTTTGATTGGGAAAATGACCAATTATTAAATATTCCTAACCACGAAACCATAATTTATGAAATTCATCTCAGAGGGTTTACTAAACTACATCCAGACATTCCCGAAAATCTCAGGGGAACTTATGCTGGGTTAGCACATCCGAGTGCGATCGCCTATTTCCAATCTCTAGGTATCACGACAGTAGAGTTAATGCCAGTACATCATTTTCTCCGATACCCAGGACATTTAGTTGACAAGGAATTATCAAATTATTGGGGTTATGACTCGATTAATTATTTTGCCCCTTACAGTGGTTATTCTTCTAGTGGTAAAGCAGGGGAGCAAGTTCGAGAATTTAAACAAATGGTTAAAGCATTGCACAATGCTGGTATTGAGGTGATATTGGATGTGGTCTACAACCATACTGGAGAAGGTAATCATCTGGGTCCGACTTTATCTTTTAAAGGTATTGATAATGCTGCTTATTATCGCTTAGTAGAAGATGAACCCCGCTACTATATGGATTTTACTGGTTGTGGAAATTCTCTCAATGTTCGTCACCCCCAAGTATTGAAGTTAATTATGGATAGTTTGCGTTATTGGGTGACAGAAATGCACGTTGATGGTTTTCGATTTGATTTAGCTTCAGCTTTGGCGCGGGAATTATATGAAGTAGATAGTTTGGCAGCTTTTTTTGATATTGTGCATCAAGACCCTGTTATTTCTAATGTAAAGTTAATTGCTGAACCTTGGGATGTGGGAGAAGGTGGTTATCAAGTTGGTAATTTTCCTTTATTATGGTCAGAATGGAATGGTAAATATCGAGATATAGTTAGAGATTTTTGGCGAGGAGAAAAGGAAATATTATCTGAATTTGCTTATCGTTTTACTGGTAGTTCAGATTTATATGCTGCTAATGGTAGGTTGCCTCATGCAAGTATTAATTTTGTCACTGCTCATGATGGTTTTACTTTGAATGATTTAGTTAGTTATGACGAAAAACATAATGAAGCAAATGGGGAGGATAATAATGATGGAGAAGAATATAATCGTTCTTGGAATTGTGGAGAGGAAGGAGAAATTGATGATCCTGATATATTAAGTTTAAGAAATCGTCAAAGACGTAATTTTTTAGTTACTTTAATGTTATCTCAGGGTATACCTATGTTATTAGGTGGAGATGAATTTGGCAGGACGCAAAAAGGTAATAATAATGCTTATTGTCAGGATAATGAAATTTCTTGGTTGGATTGGAATTTGCCAGTAGAAAATGCAGATTTATTAGATTTTACTCGACAGTTAATTTATTTCCGTTGTCAACATCCAGTATTTCATCGACGTAAGTGGTTTCAAGGTCGGGCAATTCATGGTTCAACTGTGAGTGATATAGGTTGGTATAATCCTAATGGTCAAGAAATGACTGAGGAACAGTGGAATATTGATTTTGCTAAAGCTGTGGGTGTATTTTTAAATGGGGAAGAAATTCCGGCTAGTGGTGACCGTGGGGAAAGGATTTTTGATGATAGTTTTCTAATATTTTTTAATGCTCATTATGAGTTGATAGAGTTTACAATTTCTCCTAAATTCCAAGATAGAAATTGGGTGGTTATTGTTGATACGAATAAGTCTCATTTTGTCGAAAATGGTAAGCATTATCAAGGTGAAATTCCGATTCCGGTGATGGAACGTTCAATTGTTGTTTTGAAGCGTTTTTAAACAATTAATAATTAAGTAATGCTGGTATAGAAATCAGACATCATTCGTGAGAAAAAAATTGTAGGGGTTTGGTCTCCAAAACCCTTTAAATTTGGGTTGGTAAACCAAACCTCTAGGCTCAAATCTTACAACATTTACCAAAATTCAATCAGCATGAAAATATATCAATTAGTTATTGATACTAACATGATTTGATCAGGATTGCGTTCAAAAAATGGAGTATCCTACTAAACTTTTAAACCTACTCAACGATTGACAAATAAAAATCAATATTTCAACAACATTAATACTAGAATATGAACAAATCTTAAAACGATAACATCAACAATTAAAATTAAGTTTAGAAGATATTAATAATGTAATTAGGGTTTGCGTATGGAAAGTATGAGTGGTAGGGGGAGAATTCTCAATTCTGAATCCAGGAGAAATGGCAATTACAGAATCGGTAGTCAGAATAATTATCCCTGATTTCCTCATTAGGACTTACGCACGAACGCTATTGGTAGGGTGCGTTTTGCGTTCCGCAAAGCTCCGCTTTATATGTCGGCTCAAGCGCCGAAACGCTACGCGACATATAAACCGCGCAACGCACAACGCACCAATACTCTATATATAGTGCCTTTGCATAAGTCCTGTTTATTCTCCAAAGCCAACGGATTTGATATTAGTCTTCTTTTGGTCGAAAAAAGCGCGCCTTCTTCTATTCTTCATCCTCAAAAAGTTAGGATTTTGAATAGACAAGCACTAAAAAACTAAGGTAAAATTATTCCTCCCACCCTCTACTTTTTTCAGTAAACTCTAACTATTAACTAGGGATTGCTGAATAAAGTCTGATAGTTAAGGTAGGGAATAGTTAACAGTCAGTAGGAATAGGAGTTATAGAGGAATTACTTGAAAAAATTGCCTCTTAATTTTTCTACTCTTGTGTGAGCTTTTTGTGCTATCTTTTTTAACCTTTTTGATCTAAAAGCTGGTACTTTTTCCCAACAAACAAGTTACTGTTTTATCTGTCAATGATTTTATATTTCCATACCCAAGCCCTAACTATTTAACCTGACAACTGTACTATAATCATTCTGGACTTTCTTTTCATAATTCTTCCTCGCTTCTGACTCTTTATCTCCATAGAAAAAATTCAAAAGGGCAAACCTGAAATGAGATGTTACTGGAGTAGCTTCGTGCATCAAAGAACAAGAAAAAATCACCGCACTACCAGTATCAGGTTTATAGAAATGAGGTCCGTATTCTGGAAACTTTAAAAACCCTCCCTCATATTCCCCTGCATTCAAGTTTAATGTCATTGCAAATATTCGATGTTTCGTTCCTGGTGTAGTATTATCTCGATGAGCATTAAAAAAACCACCAAGATTGCCATCATAACAAGCTATTTTATACCTTTCTTGTCTTGTAACATCAAAATTAAAAGCCTTTTTAATCTCTGGAAATACTCTTAAATTCATTATTTTATTTAAACTGTCAATAGTTTCCTCATCTCTTACAAAATGGTCTTTTCTAATCTTACGAGTGTGGTCAATATATCCTATAGTTTTCTCACCTTTTTGACGCATATAACCTGATTCTTTATTACCTTTTGTCTGCCAAATATCAATCAAATAATTACAATATTCTAGAGAAAAAACGTTGGGGATTAACAGTACCGGAGCCTGCATTTGAATATGTCGCGGTTCTTCTTTAGGTAGTATATTTTTAATATCTTTTAAGATGGCTTCTATACTACTTGATAAATACTTGAGATGATAAATGTTAACTATTCTGTGGTTAGGATCAAGCAAAAAACCTGTCCGCTTATATGATATATTATCCGAATCTTTATTTCCCGGAAAACAAACACCATATTTACGACTAATTTTATGGTCATAATCTGACAGCAATGGAAAAGGAATATTATTTTCTTCGGCAAATTTTTGATTAACTTTCGGTGAATCAGAGGTAATTATGTAAACTCGTAAATCAAATTTATTAAAAGTAGGCATTAAGTCTCGAAATGCACAAGCTATATCTTGACAAGCAGCAATTTCATTAGAGGCATAAAAAATTATAATTGCTGGCTTTCCGGCTTCGTCTTGAGAATATAATAATTTTTCTGACTGATCTGGTAAAGCAAAATAAATAGCACGATCTCCTACACTTAATGTTGTTGTGGATGTTATCATTTGATCATTGTACCTTTGTTTAGCTATTAGAATTTACGCATAGACCACATACATAGCATATAGTTTTGAAAACTATAGCGTTATAATTTTTTAACTCTTAATTTATAGAGTAAATTGGAAAAAAATATTGCTATCTGAAATAATTTGTTACAATTTATCAGGACTTACCCATAATTGACCAGTTTTGGTCATTTGAGATTGCTATCCTGACGGACTGCTTCGCCAACGCTGTTGCGGAGAGTTAAGGCGGGTTTTGCTCTTCGCTTCGTTGGGGCTGCGAGTCTCGCCATGAGAGAAATGCGTTGCGCGTTCGTAAGTCCTGATATACTTAGAATTTAGTCACAGTAAATTCTTCTTTCTTCTTTCTTCTTTCTTCTTCTTTCATCAAATGAGTAAAACTTCTATCACACCTGCTTTAATAACCAAAATAATACCCGACTCGATCGCTGCCGAAATAGGTTTTGAACCTGGGGATGCGATCGCTTCTATCAACGGACAAAAACCACGAGACCTCATTGATTATCAATATTTTTGCGCTGAGGAATATCTAGAAATACAAGTCATTGATGCTAAAGGTAAAACTCACAATATTGAAATCGAAAAAGACTATGATGAAGATTTGGGGTTAGAATTTTCTACCGCTCTTTTTGATGGTCTTATTCAATGCAATAACCGTTGTCCGTTTTGCTTTATCGACCAACAACCACCAGGTAAACGAGATACTCTATATTTCAAAGATGATGACTATCGCCTCAGTTTCCTCTACGGTTCCTACTTAACTCTGACTAACCTCCCCCAACGAGAATGGGAAAGAATCGAAAAAATGAGACTTTCGCCTCTGTATGTTTCTGTTCATTCTACCGAACCAGAATTGCGATCGCGTCTTTTAAAGAACTCCCGTGCTGGTCAAATACTGGAACAAATTCAGTGGTTCCAAGAACGACGACTACAAATACACGCTCAAGTTGTTGTTTGTCCAGCAATTAATGATGGTATTCATCTGGAACGCACATTATTAGATTTAGCCAAATTTTATACTGGAGAGATACCCGCAGTTGCATCAGTAGCCGTCGTACCTGTTGGGTTGACTCGTTTTCGACCTTGGGCAGATGAACTAATACCTGTCACTACTGCCAAAGCAGAAGAAGTTATAGACCAAGTGCAAGAAATTCAGGCCAAACTTAGACAAACATCTGGTACTAATTGTATCTGGTTAGCTGACGAATGGTTTTTAATTGCCCGTCGAGAATTACCTCCCGCTTCAGAATATGAAGATTACCCTCAAATTGGCAATGGTGTCGGTTCCATTCGCCAGTTTATATCACAATTTGAAACTTATGTCAAAGATTTTTTAGAATCAGACATTTGCTTAAGCACCCCAAGAAAATTAACGTGGGTAGTAGGGAATGCAGTTGAGAAAGCCTTTGTAGCGATCGCCAATCAACTGAATCAAATTCCCGGATTAGAAGTAAATATGGTAGCTTTATGTAGCAATTATTGGGGACAAGAAATTACTGTAACTGGACTATTAACAGGCCAAGACTTGTTAGAAGGTTTGCAGGGACGAGATTTAGGTGAAGGCATTTTGCTACCTTCAGTCATGCTCAAACAGGGAGATAATCTATTTTTGGATGACATGACCCTAGAAGAATTAGCAGACCAACTCCAGACAACTATTTGGCCAGTCGCCGGAGTGGAGGAGCTGATATTGACTGCTGTGGGCAATAGTCAATTAAACTATTAGAATTTAAGATTAGCAAAAGTACAGCAGATTTCGACCAAATGATGTACTGAACCCCTAAACGGGTCTCTAAAATTAGTTGGGAGATGGAGAGATGGGGGGATGGGGAGATGGGTGGATAGTGAATATAAAGATCTAATTCTAGCTTTTTCCCTATTTCCCCTCCAGGGAGGGGTTAGGGGTGGGTTGACTCCTGACTAAAAAAAAACACACCTTTCTTTGTAAAGATAAGGTTAGGGGTTCTATAGGGTAAATGGTAAAAATCTTGTAGTGCGGGAATCTTGCCCACGAT
The DNA here is from genome assembly GCF_035285525.1 of Okeania sp. Classification (GTDB taxonomy): domain Bacteria; phylum Cyanobacteriota; class Cyanobacteriia; order Cyanobacteriales; family Microcoleaceae; genus Trichodesmium. The sequence continues at coordinate 60,621 of NZ_JAYKGW010000128.1, forward strand.
AGGTCTACCTGATAGAGTTGCAAAGTGCTGTATTAAGCCATTAATTGAAAATATCTCAGGACTTACGCAGCTACCCTAGATATAGTGCTTAAAACTATTGCGCAATAGTTTTTTAACTCTACATATAGTACCTTTGCGTAAGTCCTGTATCTGTTGAACTTGGAAACTAAAGAATAAAATCCATGAGTGTTTTTCGTAATATTGTGGTAATGGGAGTGATTGGAGTAGTTATTTCAAATGTAGGTCAGGGTTCTTCATCCTTCCTAATTATTAACTCCCAAAGTGATACTTCTGAAAATTCGATTTTAGACCCAGAAGAGGTCAGGGAAGAATCTGTTGAGGTTCCAGAAGCTCAAAAAGTAAAATCGGATATTAATCTAGAGAATTTACAATCAAATTCTTCAGGTACAGAAGTAGCATCAAACAAACACTCAGAAGAGAATATTAATCAACAATTATCTGAGTCAAAATCTAATGAAGGGATACTTTCGGTATTAGAAGAATTGGAAGATATATCTAAACACAAAGATAGTTTATTTGTAAAGTTAAAGTATCAAACAAAAAAAGAAAGTATTTCTACTTCTGGGTTAAAAATTCCACAAAATATTAGTAGTTATAGTTTTGCAGAAAACCAGAATTATAAGTTTAGCATAGACGAAAAAAAATTAGCAGGTTTAGGGAAATTAGATTTTCATTTATTAGATTTGCCCAAGTCGAACTCAGGAAATTATCAGGTTGAAAATAATATTAATAAGCCTATCATTCCAGAGAATAAAAATACTCAAAAATTAGCAAAATCGAATAATTCAGATTCTAATTTATTAGATTTGCCCAAGTCGAACTCAGGAAATTATCAGGTTGAAAATAATATTAAAAATTCACTTATTTCCAATGCTAAAAATACTCAAAAATCATTGAATCCTGAATCCCAAAAATTAGCAAATTTAGAAAATTTATCTTCTCATTTATTCGATATACCAGAGTTAAAATTAGAAAACTTTCAGGTACAAAATCAAATTAATCCTCTTCTAGGAAATAATTTGGCACAATCTATTTATCTAGGCAATAAAGACACTCAACAATTTAATCTTGAATCACCAAAATTAGCAGAATTAGATTTCAATTTATTAGATTTGGCAGAGTCAACATTAGAAACAAAAAATACTCAAATTGAAACAGCAAAAATTCAGACAAACTTCCAGTCATCAACAACAGAAAATCAGAATCAACAAAACCCAATTAATACAAAAATAACACCTCAAAGAAATCCAACTCTGGGAAACTCTTACCAAATGATGACCAGTATTAATAACGCTCCTGTCATGGCAACCATAAACGACTTTTCCAATATTGAAACTCAAGCATCTGCACTAAATAACTCCCAACCAAATAACAATTCTGTAATTAAATTACCAGGTAGAACTAATCAAACTATAGTATCAATTATTCAGCGACCACCTACTTTTGGAAATACTTCAAAACAACAAAATTCTGTACAAATAGAAACAAGCCTGAATCCAAATTCAACGACTAAAACAGTTCCTAATTTAGCAAAGATTGAAAATCAAAAACATTCATCAAATAATAATAATAATAATAATAATAACTTGATTATTGCCCAACAAAACACTCAAAGTTTTCCAGCACCACCCCCAACAGGAACCTTACAAACAAATCCTCCCTCTCAAATTTCTCCCAACTCCAATCCACTATACTTCCCCATTACTCCCGAGCAAGTACAAATCAAAGAAACAATACCAATTACTTTAGAGCAAGCTATTGATTTAGCCCGACGCAATAACCCAGAAGTTCAAACTGCTCAACTACAAGTTGAAAGAAGTCAAGCTGTCTTGAAAGAGACTCAAGCTGATTTGTGGCCTAGTCTTACTTTCGATTCAACTTTACAACGAACAGAAAGTGCCGGAGGTGACTTGAGTGTAAAACGTAATGAACGTCAAGCCGAAGTAAATGGTACTGCACCACTTGAAAATAATGAAAATTTCCCTAGCACAAGTTTTACCAATACACTGCAACTTACTTATGACTTTGATATTGATAAATCTCGTTCTTCCAGGATTGGAATTGCTAGAGAACAATTGCGTTTAGGAGAGTTAGAGCTAGAGAGAGTTCTAGAACAATTGCGCTTAAATGTATCTAGTGATTACTATAATTTACAAGAAGCAGATGGACGAGTCAGAATTGGAGAAGCTGCTGTGAGAAATGCTCGTAAAAGCTTGGAAGACGCAGAAGCTCTAGAGAGAGCCGGAGTCGGAACCAGATTTGATGTATTGCAGTCTCAGGTAACATTGTCAAATGAACAACAAAACTTGACCAATGCACTTCGAGACCAACGTAGTGCCCAACGTCGTTTGGCAGAAACACTAAATGCCAATGAGTTGATCAATTTGACTGCTGCTGACCCGATTGAACCGATCGGGTCTTGGCCTCTATCTTTAGATGAAACAATTTTAACAGCTTTTAAGAATCGCTCTGAGTTAGAACAGCAGTTAGTACAGAGAGATTTAAGTGAAGAGCAGCGCCGACAAGCTCTTTCTTCAGTCAGACCAGATTTGAATTTCTTTGCTAGTTATACTATATTGGCACAAACTACTGATGACGAACGTTGGCTCGAAGGTATCAGAGGTTGGGCTGATGGTAGCGCATTAGGATTCAATTTTACATGGAATTTCTTTGATGGTGGAGCAGCAAAGGCTGCTGCTCAACAGAGCATAATAGATAGGAAGATTGCAGAAAGTAGGTTTGAGGAGCTGAGAAATCAGATTCGTCGGGAAGTTGAGGAAGCTTTCTTTGGTTTGGAAGCGAGCTTTAAAAATATTTCTACTGCTGAGTTAGGTGTGGAACAGGCAAAAGAGGCTTTACGTTTGGCACGACTAAGGTTTCAAGCTGGTGTGGGGACTCAGTTAGAAGTTATTCAGCAGGAGACAGATTTAACTAGAGCTGAAGATAATTTGTTAACTGCGATTATTGAGTATAATCGGTCTTTGTCAGAATTGCAACGATCTGTGAGTAATCTTCCTGATGAGAGGTTGTCTAATAGTCCATAAACTTTTATCAGTTATCAGTTAGTACCTCCTTTATAACTCCCTTCCCTATTCCTCTTGATTCTTAATTAGAGTTTGCTGATTAAATAGGGTTTGCGTATGGAAAGTCTTCTGGTCAGGGGAGGAGTCAGGAGTGAGAAGGAATGGGAAATGAGTGAGAAAGCAGAAGAAAGAATTATCCCTTGATGTTTCTGTCATAATCCAGTCAAAATCCTAACTTTTTGACCGTTTTAGAACGAAGACCTTGTACCTTTTCCAGATCAAAAAAGGCACTTACCTTTACCTATACCTATTAAGATTTTGATATTTAATCAGCAAGCCCTAAATATCCCTCCCATTAACAGATAAAAGTTTAAAGGATTTTAGGTACTGATTTATCGGGAACCCTAAAAGTAGGAGATTCTCGGTTGATGGAGGGAAAAAAGTAAGCCTAAAAGGGGTAATTATGACATAAAAATTAAGAAGTAATTATAAATGATATCATGTCCGGTAGCATCAGAGCCTGTATAAAACAAGGTGGAAATCCCATAAAAGCTTCAGCATAGCTGGCTTCCTTCCACCAAAATCTAATTATTCAACCGGACATGATCTGACCACTTCTTCTACAACTCCACCCTTCTCCTAATTTTGTAAGGACGTTGCATAGTCCCTACATACTCCCATCAATTTTTCTAAGGGTGACAAGATTTTGGTCAGAAGAGAAATCATCAGGTTGTACAAAACAAGGCAATAAGTTAAAGTTCTTAATATTAGTTAAAACTTTATAACAATAATAAATTTTTAATTCATCATGGCCAACATTAAGTTTGAAAACGAAAATCAGGAAGTAATTGCTGCAGATGGAGCTAATTTAAGGCTTAAAGCTTTAGAAAATCGTATTGACATTTATACCTTTACAGCCAAAATGATGAATTGTGGTGGCTATGGACAATGTGCGACCTGTGTAGTGGAAATTGTTGAAGGTTTGGAAAACCTTTCACCCCGTACTCCAGTAGAAGAACGAAAGTTGAAAAAACGGTCCCCAAACTGTAGATTAGCTTGTCAAACCCTAGTTAATGGCCCTGTGGTTGTCAAAACTAAACCAAAACGCAAATAATGATATTCTTATTCTGTAAAGTATTTAAAATCAAGGATAGGTAATCATGGAAGTTAACAATCTAGGATTTGTAGCAACCATTTTGTTCATATTTGTGCCAGCCGTTTTCTTAATCATTTTGTATATTCAAACTGCTAAAGAGGAACGGTAAAAATTTAGTATTTTCTTAAAATTAAAGTAGGAGCAGATTTTTTATATTACACTCCTACTTTTTTGAGTTATCAGTCTTTTGTCAGTTATCAGCGTTTCTACATGGAGGCAGAGATTACAGCAATTTTAAGGATGATAAATTACACTTATTTGTAACATAGCCTTCTAGGCTATAACAACCAGGATGATAAATTACACTTATTTGTAACATAGCCTTCTAGGCTGTAACAACCTGGATGATAAATTACACTTATTTGTAACATAGCCTTCTAGGCTGTAACAACCTGGAAGGTTGTCTTACTAAAATTACATACTTCCAGACTTCATTTTCTGTCCCACTAACCCCTTCTGTCCCACTAACCCCGAAATTACAGCAATTTCGACTTGTTTTCAGTTATATAAGTTTGCCTGTAGCACTTTCTAGCGCACTAATAATACAGGACAATTTGCATAAACCCTTACATAATCTGATAAAGAATTTCCCAATAGTTGATCCAAATCTACAAGACTCTTAGCAACCGAGGGACGGCGATCCGGCGAACCTAAGATTAATAAATCTACATTTAATTCCTGGGATATCTTACAAATTTCTGGTCCAGGTTTACCACTCCCACTCACACAGCGATATTTTGTAATACCCTTTTTTTTCGCTTCTGCTAAAGCTTCAGCTATAACAGGGTCTTTTTCAGCATCAGTAGTATAATCCTGACTCGATTTTCCACTACCATTATTTGTCAAATGAGTTAAAATTAATTCTGCCCCAGGACATTGACTCACCATAGAAATGCCCATATTTAGAGAATTTTTCCCTTCTTCTGATGAGTCTAGGGCAACCATAACACGCCTGATTTTTTTGACATAGACATCATCTTTTACCAGTAACATTGGATGGGAAGTTAACTGGAAAACATATTGACTAACCGAATTTTCCAAAATAGCTTGCAGTTTGCCTAACCCCCGTGAACCCATAATAATTAAGTCAGATTCTTCTTCATCAGCTACTTGACAAACAATATCTTTCGGGTCTCCTTGTTTGAGTCGAGAATTAATTTTTTCCGGAGCTACTTTTAGAGACTTAACAGCTTCAGCTAGAAACTTTCCACCTTCTTCTAATTTGGCTGACATAGCTTCTGCACTAGCTTGAGGCTGTACAACGTGCAATACAGTTACAGATGCTTGTTGAAAATAGGGAATGTCCATCAACATATTTAGCATCTGTTCACATAATCCCCGACCAGCAATTGCCACCAAAACTTTATTAATCATATCTTAAAATTATCAGATTATAATAACTTTTAAACTATGATAAATCTTTTGTGGCAGTGGTAAAATTGAAAAATGTAGAGTTTTATTCATTTTTGTAAAGTGGCCTCATCAGAAGAATTTATACCTAAGTTACCTACAAGTGCAATTGAAGGTCAATCTATTCAAAAACCGGAAATCTGGTTTGAATATGTAGTTCGCGCTCATCCCCATCATACAGACTATGCAGGTGTTGTTTGGCATGGAACTTATATTTCCTGGATGGAGGAAGCACGAGTTGAAATGTTACGTTCTATTGGTGTTGAATTTGCTGAGTTAGTGAATCTTGGTTGTGATTTACCAGTAGTCGAACTTTCAGTACGCTACCATAAACCCGTGAAGTTGGGGATGGTAGTTGTGGTCAAAACTCGCATGGTCAATACTGAAGGGGTTAGGTTAGAGTGGGATTACCAAATTAAATCTTTGGATGGTCAAGAATTATATGTTACTGCTAAGGTGATATTAGTAACTGTTGACCTGAAGAAAGGTAAGATTATGCGTCGTTTACCTCCACCAATAGAAGCAATTTTGACTAAGCTTTCGACGTAAAGAAAGAAGGAAGAACGAAGAAAGAAGGAAGAACGAAGAAAGAAGGAGGAAGAAAACTTTTACAGCAGTTTACATTATAATTCACTCCCCCGTAGGGGTTTGATATCCAAACCCTTTACAAATTAGGAGTTTCCTTCTTCCTTCTAACTCACCAGAGTATCCAAAATTTCATTTGTTATATCAAAATTAGCGGTGACATTCTGCACATCATCGAGATCATCAAGAGCATCCATTAACTTAAGTAGCGATCGCCCCTGTTCCGGATCGCTCACCTCAACCGTATTACTAGAAATCCACCGAAACTCTAGCCCACTCACATCAAAACCTTTTTCCTGTAATACCTGACTTAAATTTTCTAAGTTAGTAGTTTCTGTAAACACCTCCGCACCTTGAAAATCATCTTCCGAAATTACTTCATAATATTCCGCTTCTCCTTCCACAGACGCTTCCAATAACTCATCCTCATCATAAGTCCCTGTAATAGTCACCACACCTTTATGGTCAAACATCCAACTCACACAACCAGTCTCACCCAAGTTACCACCATTTTTTGTAAATGCCCTTCTCAGGTCTGCTGCTGTACGGTTACGATTATCTGTTAATGCCTCAATTAAAACTGCTATACCACCCGCACCATAACCCTCATAACGAATTTCCTCCAGTTGACTACCATCATTTAACTGACCCGAACCCTTAGCGATCGCCCGCTCAATATTATCATTGGGAATACTTGCTGCCTTGGCCTTTTCAATAGCGGTGCGTAACTGAAAATTACCAGCAGGGTCAGCTCCATTACGAGCCGCAACAATAATTTGTCGAGATATTTTCGCAAAAACTTTTCCTTTTACAGAATCGACTCTTGCTTTCTGGCGTTTAATATTTGCCCACTTACTATGTCCTGCCATTTAATTAAAATTAAAAAAATATATTCTTATTTGAGGAATCTTAATAACTACTTACAGCTAAAAAAATCTGTAAATCTGCAAAATAGTTATTAAATTGTTATATAGCAATATAGCAATCCGTTGAGAGGTTATGACAAATCAAAAAGTAAATAAAAAAACTGAAACCTCTACCTGTTAACTTTTAAGCGTTCTCTGTTCCCTAAGAGCTTTTGAATTTTATACACGACTCAAATAGGATTGCTAAATACTTTAGGCTTTAAAAGTTTGGTAACTATTACAAAGAAAATATAAAATTTTCTTACCTCTTAATTAAGTAGTCGGTACTGATAACTGATATAGTCATTCTGATTTAGATTGGGACAAGGTTTTCTTGCTGTGAAAGGGTTTTCGCTGAAAAAGTGTTCCATTCTTATTCGGAATGACTATAACTGATAATATCAAATCCGCTTAATTCAGTATAAAAAAAATTTTCATCTTCATCCAAGAGCAAATGTTTCTAAATTCTCTTTCTTCCTGACTCCTTCATTTACGTCGCCAATCCGACGGTTCCCCTACCTGAGTCCTGACTCCTAGATTAACTATCTAATTACACCGATACTACCGGATTTAATATAACTGATAACTGATAACTGATAACTGAAAATACTCGCTTCCTAACTAAACAAACCTGACATTAGTTTCTGTATTATATAGATGAGAAGTATCCCCATTTAATTCCATAACCCATTGTTCCTGTTGCCGGATAATCTTGACTAAACAACAAAGAGAAGCTTTAATTTCGTGGTGAGCAACTTCACCAACTAATCCAGCAGCACTCCCAATAACTGAAGCACCATGTCCTATCAATAAAATATTTTCTGTAGGGAACTCTGCTGCTAAACGCTGAGAAACTTCTCCAGTGCGCTTCATACAAGCTTCCCAGTTTTCGGGATATTGGGGAGTACCATTTTTGTAAGAGAGGTCAATTCTGCTATAATGTTGGGCTAGATTTTCTCTAGATAAAGTTTCTGGCATAGCAGACATCCATTTTGGATTTAACCATTCACATAAATCCCAGTCTAATTTAATAGATAAATCAAGAACTTTTGCCACTTCATTAGCAGTTTGTACAGTTCGCAGAAATGGAGATGCAAAAATCTGGGTAATGTTTTCTCCTATTAAACGATTTGCTAGTTGTTGTGCTTGAAGGATACCATCATCTGAAAGATGGGGGTCATAAGGTCTTTCCGCAGTATTAAACCATTCAGGGTTAACAAAGTCGATGCGGTTTCCATGCCGTGCTATCCAGACTGTTTGTTGGAACATAAATTCATCTTTATGCATATTGCCACATCAAATATATTATAGTAATTATTGGTCTGGTGATTAAATATCAAAACTTTGACTGATATTGGTTCAACGTTTTTTTGGATAATAAAAAGTGTCAAAAAATTACTAAATCAGGACTTACGCTGTTACCCTAGATATAGTAGTTAAAATCCCATAGGCAATAGTTTTTTAACTCTACATATATTACCTTTGCGTAACTCCTGTAAATTAATCTTTAACACTCTAGATTTTTCCTCATCAAACTAGGGTGTGTGGTCAATTAGATGTTAGAAGCTTTATCAACAAAAGTAGTGGACTGACAAAGCTAAAACTGTTCATTACATCATTGGGGGGGCGGGTTTATCTAACTCACTTTGAAAATCGTTCATTGTAGGGAAGTTGCATGCAACGTCCCTAAAGAGAAACCTGCCCCTACCGACCGTAAAATTTCAGGTATGCACTCGCTGTATCTGAACCTACCCAACCGCGAGCGCCATTTTTACATAACAGAGAACAGCCTTTTTGTCAACTTATTTAATTGATGACACGCCCTAGGAGAAATGTAGAAAAATTAACACCTACAACCATTGCCCCCATACCTATTGCCCCCATACCTATGTTGAACAAGAGACTAAAGAAGCGCAAACCCTAATTATTGCTCTGCTGATTCAATATAGAAGCATTGACAGATAAAAGCTTAAGCCTTTTTTAGGTCGAAAAAAGTACCTAATTTTCCGTCCCAAATGCTCCCTAAGTGAGTATTCGGGTAAGATTTGGGCAGAGTTGGCAAGGGATAATTTTTCCAAGTATGTCTTTTACAACTCCTTATTCCTCTTGACTCTCTATGGACATTGCACAAGGGGGTCTCTACCTACTCCCTACTCCCTACTTCCTACTTCCTACTTCCTAACTTCGCCAAAAGACTTAAAGAAGCGCAAGCCCTAATATAGGATTGATTGCCATTCCTGGAATCCCTAGTTGTTGAATATCTTGTCTCACAAAATAGATTAAATTTAATAACAACCTAAACTTTGGCGAGTTTCTACACCTGTGATGGGATTCTTTCCGGAAGCTGTTTCACACATTAATTTTGTCTGATAGCGGTCTACCATTGCTTCAGAAAAATCAGCCCCTGTCACTTTTGCATTACGGAAGGTGCTACTCATCAACATGGCATCTGTGAAAATAGCATTGGTTAAGTCAGTTTGATCGAAGCTAACTCTATCTGCAAATGTCTGAGTAAAATCTGCTCCTCTTAAGTTAGCTCTCAAAAAGTCTCCTTTTGTCAGAATTGTATTTTGCAAATTTGCACCTTGAAAATTTGCACCCCACATGATTGCACCAGCAAAGGAAGTACCATGTAAATCTTGGTAGGAAAAATCTCGATTGCTTAAGTCTGTGAGGGTATAGTTAACATTATTTTCCTCTGCTTGAGCAGGATAGATATTAATTAGGCTAAAACCTGCAACTGTCAAAATTAAAACCAATACTAAAATTATTTTTTTGAACATTAGGATAAATACTTATTAATAAAACTGATATAGAAAAAACGCCACAAAGTGATAAATTAATTTTTACTTCCTGCTTCTACTCAGAGCCATGTTATTGACTGTTAGTTATCCACAGGCATTAAAATTAAAACTTAACACATTCCTTAAATTAATACTTAGGGCTTGCTGAAAAAGCCTGGTAGTGAACCAAGGAAAAAGGGAAAGGGAACAGGAAACAGTTTAGGCTATCTGCTACGGCAAAATTTTCTGATCATCAGAGTCAAAATTCTACCATTTTGAGATGACAAGAGCTAAAACCTACATTCCGCTTTCCCATCTAAAAAGAATCAAAGTTTTTATTTACTAATACTTTGAGGTTTAGGGTTTGCGCTTCTTCAGTCTTTTGGTGAAGGTAGGGAGTAGGAAGTAGGGAAGGGAGTCGTAGGGACGCTCTTATCCAACGTCCGTAAAGAGTTAAGAGAGATAGGAGTTATAGAGAAGTTGGCCGGAAAAAGAGAAAAAGAGTAAGAGTGATTCTTCTATCATAGTTAGCCAAAAATGATCAATTTTTGATTTTTCGGGAACCATACCTCAGTAGCCTAAAAGTTCACACTTTTTGCTACCTAAAAACCCTAAAACCTTTATCTATAAATGCTTCTATATTTATTCAGCTAGACCTATTTAATCAGCAAAACCTATACAGAGACTCTAAAAAATAAACTTACTCTATTGCTTGAATATATAAGTCCTAATATTATCATTAAGCCGATGAGGAGACTCGAACTCCTGACCGTTCGATTACAAGTCGAGTGCTCTACCAACTGAGCTACATCGGCAACGTTTTTAACTATAGCAAACCTAAAGCTATTTTGGCAACCCTTTTTTTTCTTTTAAATCAAATTTCTTTTAAATAGCTTAACAAATCGGCCATTTCTTGCTCATTGGGCTGAAATTGGGGCATAGGTGGTGTTTGGCCACTAACTACTTGGTTAATAATTGCCACATCCGACTTACGTTGAGAAACTCCTTCTAAACTTGGCCCGACTTGGTTATCTGTAGGCCATTCGTGACAACCTGCACAGTTCATTAGAAAAATTGCTTGGCCTTTGCTTAAATCTCCCTGGAGGGACAATACATTTTTGGTATAGGGATCAGAAACCTGAAATTGATTAAGTCCTAGAATTATAAATAGAATTGCTAAGAGAACAGCAAGACCAACTAAGCTAATCCACTGTAGTAGGGTTTCTTTTTTAGTGTCAGCAAGTTGGTTATCCAAAATCTTTAATATCTCAACAACTATCTACAAGAAAGTTTAATATCAATTTACACACCTTAACAGTTTTCATACTCTTAGGGCAAGATTTTTCTGCAAAGTTAAAAGTTTACAAAAATATACAGGGCTTATCGTTGCCCATGAGCTAAAATTAAATAAATTTTGACACAGTAAATAGAGTTGGCTTGTTCCCCATTACCCTATCTATACTCTTGCTTAAGGCCATTTTTAAAGATGTCACTCCAGCTTCAAAATAAGTAGTAGTATTAATAAATAACAAACAAAAATTTTAATTAAAGGAGTTAGCTTCGTGGTAGAACCATTACTTTCCGGAATTGTACTAGGTCTAATCCTCGTAACTTTGGCAGGACTATTTTTTGCAGCCTACCAACAATATAGACGAGGCAACCAATTAAATATCGACTAAAACTATATTTTGTCTTCTTTTGGACAAAAGAAAGTTAAAGCTGTATTGCCATAGACTTTCTCCCGACATATTTCTAAAGTGGGAATTGATTTAATTGGCCATCTTTCGGGACTATGTTCCACTGCTATCTCGCTGGTTGGTGCAAGAAGTTGATATTGAGCGATCGCCTCTAAGACTGGTTGATATAAGTCACTAGCATAAGGGGGATCAAAATAAATCAAATCAAACTGCTGCCCTTCCAGCACTTTTAACCGTTTTAACACATCTCCCTGCAACACCTGAAATTCCTGGGATGAGCTGGCCACCAGTTCCAAATTTTGGCGTATTATAGCACAAGCTGGGTTATATTTTTCGATGGCGATCGCTAAGGATGCTCCTCTACATAAAGCTTCTGCACCCATTGAACCTATACCGGCGCATATATCTAGCCATCGACATCCATCTATATTATTTTGCCAGATATTAAAGACGGCTTCTCGTACTTTAGCTAAAGTAGGACGAGTTGTCATTCCTGGTAAGGTTTTTAATTGGCGGTTTCCATATATTCTTAAGTTCATAGGAGAGAGGGAGTAGCTTACTAATGAATAATGAATAATGAATAATGAATAATGAATAATTAGGGTTTCCTGATTTATCGGGAACCGTAAAAGTCTTTTCTTTTTTTTAGGGTAGGGAGTAGGGAGTAGTTAAGAGTAAGGATAAGTGGGAAGTTACAGATAAATTAGTTGAAAAAATAGTTTCTTAATTTTTCTGTCCTACTTAATGTAAAACCCTAATTTTTTCAACCCTAACCACCTAAAAACTTGTACTTTATTCCGACTATAAAAAGACTCAAGTTTTTATCTATAAATACTTTTATTTTAATCAGCAAGTCCTAATTGATTTTTCTAAGTTTTAAGCATCTCATTTTGTAATTTATTAGTTTGAAATATTTGGAGATTTTCCAGAGTTATTTTAGTTAGCCAAAGCGAAATTTTTAGGGATAACTTTACTAACAAAATTTGACAAAATTTGTAATCCAATAGTGGAAGATTTTTCTGGGTGAAATTGTACTGCCATTAAGTTATCTTTTGCAACTGCTGCAGTAACAATTTGATTACCATGAGTAACAGTTGCTGATGTAACTTGAGAATCTGTGGGATCGACATAATAAGAATGAACAAAATATACCCAAGGTTGAGAACCTATTTCGCTCCATAAAGGATGTTTTGGTTGAGTAAATTGTAGTTTATTCCAACCCATTTGTGGAATTGTTAGATCGGGTTCAGATTTAAACCGACGTACTTTTCCAGAAATTATTCCTAAACCTGGTTCTTGACCTTCTTCGCTACTTTCAAATAATATTTGTAAGCCTAAACATATTCCTAAAAATGGTTTTCCGGAAGCAATAGTTTGTTTAATAGGTGTTTCTAAGTTGCGTATTCTTAAATGTTGTACTGCTGGATCGAAGGAACCTACTCCTGGTAAAATAATTGCATCAGCTTTATCTATTTCTATAGTAGAATCTGTAATTTTTGGGGTTGCTCCTACTTTTTCTAAGCCTTTACAAACGGAGTGCAAGTTACCCATATCGTAATCTATAATTGCAATGATTGGCATTAATTTATTTCCCTTATTTTGGATTTGGTAATTTATAAGTATTCAACTATGAGTTACCAATGGATAATTGATAATTAATTCCCAGAAGTTTAAAGCTTCATATTTAATTATCTTGGTTTTAACCAGAGCTAATGATTCATTATTAATTATCAATTAATGAAGGTAACTTTGATATTATAGTCCAATATGGCTTTCTTTCCTGCGGAATACTGTGCAAAAAGATACAATTACCATAAACTTTGCTATATTTGGATTTGATACTTATAGATATTATTTGTTCAAGCAAATGCTTGATAGAGTGGTAACTTCGGTTATCAAAGAAAGTGACTTTGCTAGCTTCCAAGTATAACAAGACTTTTAAGCGTTGGTATAAGACCATAACTTACAAGTATCGATCTATAGACTCATATACTTTCTTTCCTTCTTTAAAGCATGAAAATTAAAATTTTATTTACATCTTTTGATACCTGGAAAACTGAACAAACATCTAATTCTTCTGATGATTTACTTGGTTTGATATCTACTCAAGAATTAACTGATTATTCTCTAAGTTTTATCAGAAAGTTGCCTGTTGATTCAGTGGTTGCTCCAGAAATTGTGATTTCTCAAATAGACAAATTTAAACCAGATATAATAGTCTGTTGTGGCATGGCAGAAGCACGAGACATTTTGACTATAGAATCTCAGGCTTGTAGTGGAGAAAGGGTTATGAAAACTTCTGTTGATTTGTCAAAATTAGTGGTCGATTTACATGGAACAAAAATTAGTAATGATGCTGGAAAATTTGTTTGTGAAGATTTATATTATTCGGTTTTAAAGTATCTTGATGATTGTTGTTTAAAAACCAAATGTATCTTTGTTCATGTACCTATATTAACGGCAGTTAATCAGGATTTAATTGTGGCAGATTTTCTCAATATTTTGTCAAAAATATCTCCTTAAACTTTTTGGGATTTAGTTAATTTGGTGGTGCGATTTTGATGAGCGATCGCTTTTCACTAAGTATAATTTTTAGTCCGCTAATTTTTTTGTTAATGTACCTATATTAACGGCAGTTAATCAGGATTTAATTGTGGCAGATTTTGTCAATATTTTGTCAAAAATATCAGGTGAAAAATTTTCGGTATTTAGTTAATTTGGTGGTGAGATTTTGATGAGCGATCGCTTTTCATTTAGTAAGTAAAATTATTTATCAATTAATTTAAACCTAAATTTAAGTAGATGATAAAGTTAGTAAAAAAAATAAATCTGAGAACCATTGACAAAAATTTTATATCTTTGCTATATTCAGAGAAGTATTATAGAACATTAGTATCTATACCCATCTTGTGGGCTGCTGTCTCAGAGGTGGTAATGTTATAACACTACGGGCAAAACAGAGGTCAAAAGTTAAAAGTAATCTCTGACTAATTAAATTTATGAAGGTTTGCCAATATCCTAATATAAATGCTTAGTGTTATTAACTTCAGTTATATAGAATCCATTTAGATTGGTAACAAGATGCCATTTTTTTGGCAAAGCAGTTAGGAGATCGAAGAATGGAACAGGGAAAAATACAGAAAAATCTACCCATACTTATTATCTCCTCATCTTTCCACCTATTTTTAGGTAACTGCCAAATAGATTCTATATCTTGATTTATATACAGATATATTTTTGCTAAATAGATAATTCAAAATACTGAATAATTAGCAATTAATTATCTAGTTTTACTGAAAAGTGAATTCAAATCAAGATACACAACTGAACATAGACATTACCACCCATGAGACATCAGCTCAACCTAGTGCCACTTTAATATAGTGTTTACCTAGTTTGAGTGATTCTCATTTTATGAAGTTTTCTATAGAAAAATATCCCAATATTATTAGTGAGTCAGTAGTGACATTAGTTGTCGCTGTTGATTTCTATTTTTTGGGGAATTTTTATCAAAAAATGGGAGTTTTTTGAGTCATGTATTATTAGCACTATTGGTGATAGATATCTAATGTTCTGATGCTATTTTGTAAATTTATCGGAACAAAAAAGATGAAAAATCAACCTCTATCTATCTCATTATATTGGGATTATCAAAACGTTCGTATTAATAGTTTCAATCCTTATTTTGCCAGATATTGTCAAACTTTTGCTAACTTATATGGTAGTTTATTGAACCAAAGAGTATATAGTTATTGGCGAAAAGAAAATGAAAGTTATGAACAACGTTTATACGA
>NZ_JAYKGW010000129.1:0-45419 GCF_035285525.1 Okeania sp.
ATAGAAGCTTATAGTTAGGTAGCACAGGCATCCTGCCTGTTCCCTAGCCAAAATTTGTAGGGTGCGTTGGCGCGCTCTTTGCGGACATAAAAAGACGGACTAAATTTAGACTATGAAAGAGATTCAGAAATCCGTCGTAACGCATCGCCTCTTCCTTCGGTGCGTTAGCGAAGCGTAACGCACCCTAGTGAAATGCCGATCGCTGATAACTGAAATAGCGATATCGCTCCTTTTCATATTTCCAGGGAAAAAAATTTGAGTAAAGGGTTGACTTTTAATTTATTTGTGCTATTATTATCCACAATGGAGAAGGTGTGCTCAGATATAGACTGTAGGGAAAGTTAATAATGCTTTTAGCGATCGCGACTTTGTTTATTCTTGTTTGCCAATAGAAGCATACAGTAATAATGAATAATGGATAATTAAGAGTAACGCACCGACTGTTTCAGAATATTCGGTGCGTTACTTTTTTGCTTTTCATTTTGCATTGTTTTTATGAAGTATTTTCAACAGATAAAATAGAGGAAATAAGATAAGATAAAAACTAAAAAAAATCAACATCTATTACCAGTAAAATTGTAGTAGACTGTTTCATATAAAATGATAGAATTGGCAATCTACTAAAGAATGAAAAAACAAAAAAAAGTAGATATCAGCAGTAAAAATATAATTGGAATCGATCCGACTCGTTGGGTAGAATGAATAATGAATAATGAATAATTACCTCTTGTTAAAATCCCTACTTGATTAAAAATAAAGAAATCACCTGTTATGTTTTTTATCCTTAAAACGAGAAGCTTTAAATTTGATTAATAATTAATAATTAGAGATAGTCTTCATTATCAATTATCCATTATTCAGGCATCTTTTGCTACATTTGTATTAAAAAGTAAAATAGTACAACAAATAATGAGGTGGGATATGGCTGTATTGAAACAATCTCCTTGGTATAAACAGATATTACAAGAAGGAGAACAAAGAGGTGAACAAAGAGGAATAAAAATTGGAGAACAAAGAGGAATACTTTCTGGAATAGAACTAGGATTAGAATTGAAATTTGGCTTATCAGAAAAAGAGATATTTTCAGAGATTAATACTATTGAAAATATTCAGGTTTTAGAAACAATTTTGGCTTCTATCAAAACTGTAGAAACTATCGAGGAATTACGACAAGTTTATCAATCAGATTCTTAAACAAAAGATTCTGATAACGCACTACTTTTTTCATAATGTTCGGTGCGTTACTGCTTTGGTTTTCATGTCGCCTGGGCGACATGAAACTTTCCTACAGATGATGTATAATTTGATATTTAAAACAAACAGAAGTTTCAGTAAATAATTATTACTATTTTTTTTATAGCCAATTTTAGTTTGTAGGATATATAATCATTGAATGTAATAGAAAGCTATTTGGGCTGAATGTAAACAAAAGAGCAAACTTTAGATAAACAGGGGACATGAAATCAAAAAAGAGCTTAAGTGAGGATGAATTTAAAAAATTAATAGAACGGCTTTCTCAAAGAAGAGACGAGCTAGAAGGAAGAATTACTATTGACTCAGTTAAAGAGAGTCTTAGATAATTAGGATTATTATATTTACTTTCAGAAAATGACATAAAGGAGGTTAGTAAACAGATGACTAAAGATTCACCTAGACAGCAAAGATATTTTCCTTGAATACCAATAATTATTGCAGTCATTTTAGGTTTTGTTGGGGGTTATAATGTGAAGGAATATCTTGCTAGTAATTTGCCCGAATTAAAAGATGCACCTGAAGAGATAAAACCATCAGAATTAGAAGATTTAGAGAAACAAGTTGAAGAACTGAAAAAAAACGAAGATCAATTAGTAGTTAAATTAGAAGATTGTCAGGAAAAAAATAATAGCTTAGAAAAAAAGGTAGAAGAACTTAAAAATGAGAATCAAAATCCTACAAATTCTGTTGAAAGTGAAAATAATGTAGAAGATTCTTCAACTAAAAAAGATTCTAGCCTAAAAAGATTCTACGAAATTAATGGTTTTGTTTTTGAACTTCAGAGCTGCAAAAAAACTAATGTTAATGTAGATAGTCAAAGCATTAATTGCGAACTATTAATCACAAGTACAGAAAAAAATGCTCAGTTACGTTTGTATGCTAGCTCAAATGATGTTAGAAGTAGAATAATTGAAGCAGGTGAAATATATCTGGCAACAAAAGCTCAAATAGGAACATCTAGAAGTCGCAGTTATGCGAGTGAAAACTTGATTAAAGATGTATCCCTAAAAGCATCTATTACTTTTGATAAAGTATCATTAGAAGTTAACAAAATAGAAGTTATGCAAATTTTCTTCTGGTCGAATAATAAAATTCCTCTTGAGTTTGATGATGTTCCTGTGTCTGAATAGTAATACAGCGCTTTTCAAATAGATGAACCACATTGTCATAAGCAAAATCTTGTAGGGAAGTTGCATGCAACGTCCCTACTGTGGTTTACCGATATGAAAACTGCTGTAAGCTACAATTTCAGATGAGATGATGTTCAAAATTCATATATAGGAATTACACAGAAACTATAGATATAGCACTCAAAACTATAGCGCTATAGTTTTTTAATTCTATATTCTATAATATAGTATCTTTGCATAACTCCTGATATAGTAAAATTCATAGCATTTGTCTATGAAGTTGTGCTTAATAAAAAGCAATAGATGTCAGGAAAATTTAGGTCTGGTATCTCATACAAAAAAACAATAGAATGAACATATGAATGTTTTCTATCAACGACAGGGGGTTGAGTTTGAATGGGATAGCAATAAAGCTGAAAATAATCTAGAAAAACATGGTATTAGCTTTGAGGAAGCAACGGAAGCTTTTTCGATCCCTTTTACCAAGAAGGTGAAGCCACTCCTAAGAATATTCCCACTGGGGAGCAGCGTCAATTTATTCTAGGTTATTCTCTAGAACAACGCCTTTTATTAGTTGTCTATGTAGAAAGAGGAAGGCGAAACCGGATAATTTCTGCCCGTAAAGCTACTCGAAATGAAAGGAGACTCTATGAACAACCTTGAAGAAGAAGAATTTACTATTAAACTGCACCCCCGTATTCAAGAGAAAGTTTCTTTGAATATTCCGACAGATACTTTAGCGTCCCTCAAAAAAGTGGCTGCTAGTCGAGATATGTCTTGGGAGGCATTACTGAAATTCTATATTGGAAATGGGTTAAGAGAAGATTTAGCCAAATCTTTTTCTAACCAGTTAGTAGAAACAACAACAGAAGTTTTAGATAAAAACATTAACAAATTTCAGCCAATAAATCATAATAATTCTATGACTACAATTACACAAGAAGAAATTGAAAATTTTCGTTCTCAATTAGCAAATTATCCAGAGGCTTTAGCTGCCTTGGATGAGATAGAAGAAGAAAAAGGAGATTTGGAGTTTGCTACTGAAATTATTGCTTTAGAAGCAGGGATGGGAGAAAGTAGAGACGAAAAAAAGAATTGGTTGAAAGATTTATCCAAACAAGCTCGCAATATAATCTGCCAAGAGGAATTAAAGACGACTTACTCCCAGGAGTAGTTACTGCTTTAATTGTATCTTTGGCTGCTTCTGGTGGTATACCTGTGGCATTAGCAACTCCGGTGGCTATTTATATAGTTAAGATTGGGGTTAAAAACTTCTGCGAAGCCACCGACGATGAATCCTAAAACCCGGTAGCGGTGAAAGCTGCCCAATAGTAGGGATTAGCAAAAGGATAGGGGTGAAGTTTTAGCGCCCCTTTGATTCTAGCTTTGACTCGCTTTCCTTCTTTTCTGGGTAAGTTCGCAATAATAGAATCCAATTCTGGTTGGAGAGAGTCAAGAAACGCTTCGCAATCTTCGCTAGTTAAATTCCGCAACCATTTCTGGGCTTGGTTAAGGGCGAGGGCAACACTTCCACTTTTTAGATAGGAATGTTGCAGATTTTTGTAGAATTTTATCATTAGCAAAAATGTGGAAAAATCATCTGCTTTCCACAAGCTACTGACAACACTGGGAGTATCGGCAAATAAGAAGCCACTGGGTAAACTAATATATTCATCGCTGATACTATTGGGGTCAGAAATTCCGGTTTCGCAGGCGGATAGGGTGACTAGACGAGATTTAGTCAAGTTGAGGCCGAATATTTCTGCCAAAGTCAGTCTTCCATCTTCTAAAATATCTGAGTTTGACTCGTTGGTTTCTGCTAACTTTAAGGCAGACTCCAAAGGTAAATCCCGATTAAATACCCCATGACAGGAGAAGTGAATACAATGAGCAAGGGATAATTCTGGATGAGTTTTAATATTTTCTTCTCTAGCATATTCCCTTTTCAAAACTGTTGGTGATGAAAATAAGGAGCGGAGTATTTCTACTTCTATATCGGCAAAAACTAAATCTTCTGTAGGGTTTTGGATAGCAAACAAATGATTGAAGTCAGGACGTTTTTGAGTTTGAGTTAGTTGTAATAATTGGCTACTGGGAGCATAACTAACGCCTCTTTCAAAACGTTCGAGAAGCAAATCGCCGTTTGCTAGGGGCATAGCATGGAGAGGAAAAAGATGCAAGTAGCGATGGGGAATGAGGATAAGTCGATTGCATTTCGTTTCTTGTTTATCGAAAATATCATTAATTTTGTCAACAATGGAATTAATGTTTAGTATTTCAGAAAGATGCTTTAGGTTAGAAGCTAAATCATCTCTCCACGGCTGGTTACCATAAGTTCTTGAATAGTGATTCGCCCAATCCTTAAAAGTTTCTACATCTTCAGCAGAAGATTGTTGAATTACAGGATGAGAGTTATGAGCAGTGACAATAAAAGTAACAATTTTATCCTCCAGAATATACCACTCAATAATTGCAGTATTTTCATCAATAAGATTCTTAATATCCTGGAAAGAAATAGGTGTTACTTCCTGAGTCAGAATAAAACTGGAATCTATAAGTTTAATTTCTTCGAGCAGTTTTTCTTTCTCCCGTCGCGACTGCTGTAATTTTTCCTGTAATTCTTTCTGCGAAACTTCTAATGATTTTCCCAGCTCTGACTGTTCGCTCTTTCTTGGTATTTGCTTCTTAACTGCTTCTAACTCTCTCGACAATGATGGAATCTCTCGTCGCACTCTATCTAACTTCTCAATCGTATTTTGGGGAATATCACCTTTAGGATAAATGTCACGGTTTGCCAAAAGTTCGACTAAGTTGCGAGCTTTACTTTGTTCGACGTATTCAAGAGCTTCTTTGTCATAACCTAATTTTAGACAAACTTGCACCATTTTTTTATAGATTTGATTCCATATTTCTGCCAACTTTTGCTTATCGACTTCTAATCCTGAGCCAGAAAGTATATGACGGCGCAAAGTTTGTAGAGTCTCAATAGCATGAGCAAAAGCATTATATGCTTTCTGCAACTCTTCATTGTTTTGGTAGACTTCACCAAGATAGAATTGAGCACCTAAATATGCTTGAGGAAAAGTTGTAGACGTGCATATCTCGAAAGCATCTAAAAAACAAGCGATCGCTTTTTCCGCATTTTGCTCATTTGTCGAAGTAATACGACTCAGACGAGAATAAGCAATACCTTGAAGAATTTTATTTCTTACCCATTCTTCAGGAAAAGCATGACGGCTAAATACTTCTAGAGCAGATACAGAATAGTTAATAGATGCTTGTAAATTTTCTGTTTCTGTTCCCTGGAGACGGTTAAAATAAGCCAAACTCAGAAGTTTTTGATTTCTAGCCCATATTTCTGCTTCTCTTTCTCTATCTACTTCCTGGGAAATTTCTAGGGCACATTCGATAGCTTTTTCCCTATTTTCTTCTTTTTCCTTTTCCGTTTCAGTGTAAGTATATGCCAGACTCAAGTTTGTTTTGGCTTCTATCCATTCTGAGTGGAAATTATTGGAATCAAATTCCTCCAAAGCTGCTGATAAATAGTTAATTGCTGTTTGTAAATTTTTTGTATTATCCTCGCGAAAGTGATAAATATAGGCAGCACCTATATTAACTGCTATCTTTGCCCAAACTTTAGCATTTGTTTCACGGGTGTGTATTTCTAAAGCGTTTTGGAAAAAATGGATAGCCTTTTCTATATTTTCTCCTTTCTCTCCCTCGATACGGAAAAGATATGATGTTCCTAAATCATTGTTACAGTTAGCCCAGTATTTAGGAAAAGATTCACGAGTAAAGAATGTCAAAGCTATTTCTTGACATTGAATAGCGATTTCTATATTAGTAGCTCGGTTTGCTTTGGGAAAAACGTTAATTAAGTTACCTAAATTCTGAAACATTGCTGCCATTGCCTCTCCTTGCTCTGGAGTAGGAGCAGCAGCCATAGCATTTGGTAATTTCCTGACTGACTCATTCTCTAATAATGGCAGTAAGGATTTTTCTAATTTTTCTAACTTACCTTCGAGCAAACGATAAACTTTTTGTTTGTTAGCACGACTTTTATCAGTTACATAGAGTAACCGGAATAAAAAGCAAAAGTCTTTCTGCTGGATACAACTATATATTGTTTCCATTGAATCTAGATAGATTTCTCGCTTAGGGTGATTTTCGTCAGCATTGTAAAATAAGCGCAATAATAATAAGAGAAGACGTTTATTTTTAATTTTTCTAACCATAAATGTTACCCTTGCCAAAAGTGTTGTTCGATAAATTAAGTTCTTGTTGTTTAATTATATCATCTGAAATTAAAAGTTAAAAGTCAAAAGTGAGAAACAAAAAATCATATCATGTCCGGTAGCATCGGAGCGTTTATAGAAAGAACTAACGAAGAAGTAGGGGCAAACGGCCGTTTGCCCCTACAACGGCCGAAAAACCTTATTATGTTGGTAGATATTTCCCCAATTTTTACGCCAACGATACCAACAGACATGATATCAGAAGTTTCAGCAGATTCCATTTTTGTCAGTTACCGACAGCAAGATGCACGGTTTCCGAAAAATCCTACTGAGAAGATTTAATTATTAAATTTTTACTTCAGATACTTGGAATTTGTTGTAAATTCTCAACACGGACTATTATATTAATAATAAGTTGAATATTTGCCCTTTTAATCAGACCAAACATTGGAGAAAAAACGTATGATTGCTCAACCCCAAGATTACCAAAAAATGAGCCAGGAAGAATATCTAGAATGGGAAGCTAAACAGGAATTTCGCCATGAATATATAGACGGTGAAATTATAGCTATGACTGGATCGAGTATTCCTCATAATAAGATTGCTATTAATTTTTGTATAGCTCTCATGCCCCATCTCCGTCAAAAAGGATGTCAAGTAAATGTGTCGGATGTTAAAGTTCAGGATCATAAAAATGATCGTTATTTTTATCCCGATCTAGTAATTACTTGTAATGCTGATGATTTAAAATCCCGTAAGTTTATCCAACATCCGACAGTCATTATTGAAATTCTTTCCCCCGGTACAGAAAAATACGATCGCGGCGATAAGTTTAAATATTATCGTCAATTTCCCAGTTTGCAAGAATATGTTTTAGTAGATCAAGGAGCGATATCTGTAGAAATTTTTCAACGTGGGGAGGGAAAAAGTTGGCAGTATTGTGGATATACAGAAGGTGAGTCTATTACATTAGAAAGTATTGAATTTACTTGTGCTATTGAAGTTTTATATGCAGGAGTTAACTTGGAAACTGATACTGTTGAGCCAGAAGAAATGTAGTAGACTTTTTCATATAATCAGTTTCAAAATAGGGAATAGATAAGTAGGAACATTGCATCCAACGTTCCTACAAGGTTATCATTTAATCACTCAATAGCTGATAACTGATATTGGATTTGAATGCCCCACTAAAAAAAAAGCTACTATTTTTCCACAGTACTTATTTAATCTCAGAATAAAACAACTTTTTCTGTTTGTCAAGAGGCGATCGCCTATAATATTATATAAAGATACCTTTTCCCACAAAAACATGAACCAAACTCAAACCCAACTACCAACAAACACCTGGATAACAGGAACTTGGGATGAATATGTCCAAACTATTGAAGACCCAAGTTATGAAAAAGCCAAAAGTTACTATCACAAAGGAAAATTTAGAATAGAAATGTCACCATTAGGAAATCAACATGGTAGAGACCATGCAATTATTATGGCTGCAGTTGCCTTCTTTGCTACAACTAAAAATATTGCCCTGAATGCTATAGATAACTGTACCTACCGCAAAACTGGATTTCGAGCAGCTCAACCTGATGCTTCCTATTACATAGGAAAAAATGCTGATGTTATTCCTTGGGAAACTTCTATTATTGACCTGGATATTTATCCTCCACCAACTCTAGTTATTGAAGTTGCTAATACTTCTTTTTCTGATGATATAGGGGAAAAACGTTTGCTTTATGAAGCACTTAACATAGCTGAATATTGGATAGTTGATGTGCAGAATGTAGAAATTATTGCCTTTGCTATTGCTAATAGTGGTAGTAGAAAAATTAGTCAGTCCCAAGTTTTACCTGGTTTAGAAATTTCTTTATTAAATGAGGCGCTTCAGCGCGCTCGTCGAACTAATCAAACTCAAGTTTATACTTGGTTATTAAATCAGTTTCAATCATAGAGAAGGAAGAGGGAAGAAGGAAGAAGGAAGAAGGAAGAAGAAAGAAAGGATAAACATTAACAAGAAAGGGGCGAATACCATTTCGCTGCGCGACATGAAACGCCCCTACAGATGGTGTATTATTTCAGTTGTAGGTTGGGTTTCGTTCCTCAACCCAACCTACGGCTGATAACTGATAACTGTTTATATAATGTCTTTTCGTTTCTGGAACCAAATAGTTATACCTAAATAAATCAAGGAATGTAAACATAAAAACCCCCAACTTAAACCTAAATTTCCCCAATTAAGGTTATAAACATCTGAAGGTTCAAATGGTAATTGAACTATACTTCCATCTGGTAATTTAGTTGATTCTGGAACCATTTTATTCACATTGACTAAAGCCCCATAGGCAGCTACAGACCAACGACTTAACATTAGCCAAGAAAATTTACTAGCTATACCTGTCATTTCAAATAATACACCAGAAAAAATAATTTGAGGCAACAATATTAAGGGTAAAGCACTATTAGCTTGAGAAGAATTTTTCACAATTGAGGAAATCATTAATCCTAAACTAATACAACTCATTAAAGTTAAAAAAGTCGTAATACTCACCCCCATTCGCCATGAAATTAATTCTGGATCAGGACTTTCAAATCCCAAGAGAATTACTAACACTATTAATGCAGTTTGGAGAATAGCTAATAATCCTAAAACTACTACTTTTGAACCTAGATAAGCAAATAATCCTAAATTCACCAATCTTTCTCGAATATAAATAGCTGATTCTTTCACTATTTCTTGTAGAGAACTCGACAGACCCACCCATAAACAAGCACAAGTAAATACAAATAATACTCGTAAAGCTAAAGGAGCTGAAGTAGGTTCGGGGTCGCCAATTATTACGAGTGGATTTTTATCTCTAACTGCCAATAAAATTAAACCAATACCAATCGGAGCAGTTAATAATGCTAAACCTAAATTAATTAAGTCACGGGAAATTAATTTCAAATATCTTTCTATGAGAATAAATATTTGTTGTGCAAAAGAAGGGGGTTGTTTTTTCGGAGGTGATTGAGTCGTATGTTGAGAATTATCAGGACTAAAATAATTGGAAATATACCGCCGATAATATTCTGATTGACGAAAATTATTTACCCATTCATTAATATTTTCATCAGTGGTTTCTAGTTCATTATAAATATCAGCAAACTCACCAGTATTTAGATAGAAAAAATTTAGAGCTTCTCTGGGAGAACCAAAATAACATAAACGTCCTCCTCTACCTAAAAAGACTATGCGATCGCAAATTTTAATATTAGCTGTGGCATGGGTAACTAAAATAATAGTTCGACCTTGATTTGCCAACTTTCTTAATAGTTGCATCATTTTTTTATCTAATCCTGGGTCGAGTCCAGATGTAGGTTCATCTAAGAAAAATAATTTCGGATCGGCTAATAATTCTACCCCAATACTTACCCTTTTTCTTTGCCCTCCACTCAACTGACTAACTAATACATTTTTCCTCTCTGCCATTTCTATTTGTTCGAGAGTTTTTGCAATTATTTCTGGAACATTAATATCTGGAGGTAAACGTAATTTTGCCGCATAAGTTAACACCTCTGATACTGTTAGTTCGGAATGAATAATATCATCTTGAGGAACATAACCTATTTGCGTCCGATAAAGATTAAAATTATTCCTTAAATCTTCACCATTAATATAAACTTTCCCCTTAGTTGTAGGGTCTATTCCTAATAATGTTCGCATCAAAGTTGACTTCCCAGTACCACTTCCTCCGACTAAAGCAACAAACTGTCCTGGTTCGATGGGGAAAGAAATATCATTCAACAACACTCGTGTTTTCCCCCGTTGGTCTCTGACTATTCTGTAAAGGCGATCAGCATCAAGACGAATTTGATTTCCGGGGTCGAAAACTTCCAGAGTATCGCCATAACGAATCAAGGTAAAAGGTCCGATTTTAATTACCGCTCCGTCAGTGACAATAATACTATTTTTAACCTGTACTTTATTGACAAAAACACCATTGGTGCTATGATCGCGCAGAATGTAATCACCCCGACCATTAGGTTCAATAGTAGCATGATGACGGGAAACACTGGGAGCATCTAATTGTAGATTGGCATCAGGATCGCGACCGATTACCACTGACCGAGTTTGCAAAGATATGGAACGGGTGGTTGGCAAAGATGCCTTAGTTATGAGATTTTTGGGTTCAAAGTATTTGAGAATAACATGGTTTTGGGGGTCGAGACCGATTTTTATTTCTATGCCATGTTGGAGAGCGTAACCTTGAGATGAACTAATCCGGGTACGGTCGATAAATAATCCATTAGTGCTAGGTTGACGACCGTCACCATCATAAATATAGTAGCGATTGTTTTCTTGGCGAATGGCGGCCTGACAACCAGAGACGACTAACCAATCTGAAGGTACTACTATGTCTGCACGGAGGCGATCGCGCCCTAATCTATGACGTTTTTGTGTCAGTTCAAGAGTAATGGTTTGGCCTTGATTATTTAATTCTATATAGGGATTATTGAATAATAGGGTAGCTTGCCCTGTTTTGTTAGTCATAAATGGATAATGGATAATTAATAATTACAAGACTTACGCAGGCGAACCCAGAAACCCGGTTTCTACGAGAAACCGGGTTTCTTTGCGTAAGTTCTGAATTAAATATACAACATATTTCGGACAAATGAGGTAGCATTAATGGTAAAATTATTATATTGTCGTGTCAAGCTATTGGTAGGGTGAGTTACGCTACCGCTAACGCACCGAAACTCCATATATATTACCTTTTCGTAAATCCCGATTGGGAATTAGGTATAAACGCTGTTGGTAGGGTGTGTTTCGCTACGCGACATGTAAAGCGGTAGCATAACGCACTAAAGCACCATATATAGCACCTTTCCATAAGTCCCGATTTTGTCATGTCAAGCTTGAAAATGTGAGGCGAAAAACCTAACCCCCCAACCCCCGGAGAAAAACTCCCCTCTCCTCCCACTTGATATAGAATCCGGTTGAATAGTTATTGTATGGTAGGGAGACACACCAGAGGGGGAGACACACCAGACGCGGAGATTGTAGTGTAGACAGAATTATGAAGATATACTATATAACCGGATTCTATATGAAAATGTGAGGCGCAAAAACCTAACCCCCCTGCTAGGGAAGGGGGAGAAAAACTCCCCTCTCCTGGGGGGAGATATGTTCGGTGGTTGCTTGCTCCTAAGCCACCATTTTAAGTCTTGACACGGCATTACCCTAGTACGTTACGGCTATTAATTCTATAATTTTCATTATTAATTGTTAATTATTAATTATTATATAATATCTTTCTGTTTTTGAAACCAAATAGTTAAACCCAAATAAATCAGAGAATGTAAACATAAAACCCCCCAACTTAAACCTAAATTTTCCCAGTCAAGATTATAAACATCTGAACCTTCAAATGGTAAAAGAATGATACTCCCATCTGGTAATTCAGTTGCTTCTGGCACCATTTTATTCACATTTACCAGTGAACCATAAGCAGCTACAGACCAACGACTTAACATTAGCCAAGAAAATTTACTAGCTATACCTTTCATTTCAAATAAAACACCAGAAAAAATAATTTGAGGCACTAATATTAAGGGTAAAACAATATTAACTTGAGAAGCATTTTTAAAATAAGAAGAAATCATTAATCCTAGACTAATACAACTTATTAAAGTTAAAAAAGTCGTAATAGCTAACCCTATTGGCCATGCAATTAATTCTGGTTCCGGATTCTCAAATCCTAAGGTAATTACTAATACTATTAATGCAGTTTGAATAATTGCTAATAATCCCAAAACTACTACTTTTGAACCTAGATAAGCAAATAATCCTAAATTTACTAATCTTTCCCGAATATAAATAGCTGATTCTTTGACTATTTCCTGTGCTGAACTGGAAAGACCAACCCATAAAAAAGAACAAGTAAATACAAATAATACTTTCAAAGCTAAAGGAGCTAAATCTGCTTCGGGGTCTCCAATTAATGGGTTTTCATCTATAACTGCCCAGAAAACTAATAAAATACTAATGGGAGCAATTGATAAAGCAAAACCTAAATTAATTCGGTCTTGACACATTAATTTAAAATATCGTTGAATTAAAATAATTAGTTGTTGCCAAAAATAAGGTGGTTGGGTTTTGGGTGGTGATTTAGTAATAGGTGGAGAATTATTAATACTTAGATGATTGGAAATATAGCGCTGATAATATATTGATTGATGAAACTTATTTACCCATTGGTCTATCTCTGCATCCCTGGTGTCTAGTTGTTCGTAAATATCGGTAAAGTTACCAGTATTTACAGAGAAAAAATCGAGAGCGTCTTGGGGAGAACCAAAGTAACATAAACGTCCTCCTCTAGCTAAAAAGACTACGCGATCACAAATTTTAATATTAGCTGTGGCATGGGTAACTAAAATAATTGTTCGACCTTGTTCTGCTAACTTTTCTAATAGTTTCATCATTCTTTTGTCTAACAATGGGTCGAGTCCAGATGTGGGTTCATCTAAGAAAAATAATTTCGGGTCTGCTAATAATTCTACCCCAATACTTACCCTTTTTCTTTGCCCTCCACTTAACTTACTAACTAATACATTTTTCCACTGTTTCATGTCTATTTGTTCGAGGGTTTTTTCGACTACTTCCGGAACATTAATATCTGCAGGCAAACGCAATTTTGCCGCATAACTTAACACCTCTGATACTGTTAGTTCGGCATGAATAACATCATCTTGAGGAACATAACCTATTTGAGTCCGATAAATATTAAAATTATTTCTTAAATCTTCACCATTAAGATAAACTGTCCCTGCAGTTGTTGGATTTATTCCTAATAATGTTCGCATTAAAGTAGACTTCCCAGCGCCACTTCCTCCCACTAAAGCAACTAACTGCCCTGGTTCGATCGCGAAAGAAAGATCGTTAAGTATAACTTTTGTTTTTCCAGCTTTCTCTCTGACTTCTTTGTAGAGGCGATCAGCATCAAGACGAATTTGATTGCCATTATCAAATACTTCCAAATTATCCCCACGACGAATCAGAGTAAAAGGTCCGATTTTAATTACTGCTCCGTCCTTGACAACAATAGTACTTTTAACCCGTACCTTATTGACAAAAACACCATTGCTACTATGATCGCGTAAAATGTAGTCACCCCGACCATTGGGTTCAATGGTAGCATGATGACGGGAAACAGTGGGAGCGTCTAATTCTAAAGTAGCATTATGACTGCGACCAATTAACACTCGATGTTGCAAAGAGATAGAGCTGGTTTTTGGCAAAGATGGTGAAGCTACAGGATTATTTGGTTCAAAGTATTTCAACAAGACTTGATTTTTGGGATCGAGACCGATTTTCATTTCTATGGCATTTTCCAGAGGGTGTCCTTCAGATGGGGTAATGCGGGTACGGTCGATGAATAGTCCATTAGCACTGGGTTGATTACCATTACCATCATAAATATGGTAGCGATCGCCTATTTTCTGGATGGTAGCATGACAACCAGATATGACTAACCAATCTGAAGGTGCTACTAGATCGGCACGGTTGCGATCGCGTCCTAATCTATGATGCTCTTGTGTGAGTTGGAAAGTGATAGTATGGTTTTGATTGGTTAATTCAATATAGGGATTTAAAAGGATAGTTTGGCTGGTTTTGTTAGTCATAATTTAGATTTTAGATTTTTGGGTACAGATTGACAGAAACTATTTACAGCAGATTTCATGCACAATATAACTATAAACAGGAAGACCTTGCCAGATCGAGCAGGGTTTAAATAAACCTTTGCAATACAGACATCTTGTTTGTGATATCTGTACCACACCCTGGATGAAATCTGTTGTATATTTAATCATAAGTAGGTAAACTTTTTTAGTTTAACCAACTATTTATTATTTGTAGGACTTACAGGAGAGGAACCTGGTTTCTAGGATCAATAGTTGTTTTAAGCAGTAATAATCTACCCTCGTCTCTGGTTTCTGGGTTCATCTGTGTAAGTCCTGATTTGAACAATAGCAAAAACCAAATATTATTTTTTTACCACAGAAAAAATAATTGGAAATCCAGAGAATTATTGTAAGCATTTAGCTGTCAGCTATTAGCTATCAGTTATTAACTCATTATTACACCAAAGGAAGAATTAGTCTAAAGCGCGAGAATTAAAAATTATTCAGGACTTACGCAGAAACTGGGTTGATCGACAAAATATCGTGGTTTGAACTGAACCCAGAAACCCGGTTGATACGCTCGTACCGGGTTTATTTGCGTAAGTCCTAATAGTGCTTCAAACTGTAGCGCAATAGTTTTTTGACTCTGTAGCAGCTTTGCGTAAGTCCTGTTATTAATAAGATTGGTCAGGTCATCAGCTAACCTTAAGTCGTTGCTTGTGTCAGTTAAAAAAAGCTGATAGCTGAATGGTTACGAATTATTAAATTATGCAGGATTTACGCAAAAACTGGGTGTATCAAGGAAACTTTGTGGTTTAAATAACAATAATCAAGGCAAGAAACCAGGTTTCTTTGCATAATCTATAATCAAGTTAAATATATGATATTATGTGTTTGGCTTCGGGTTTCTCAACCCCACCTAAATTTACTGAATTTATACCACAATAATTTCTGATGAAACTAATACAAAATAAACTATCAATAACTACCTTCTTTATTTCCTTATTTTTAATTGGATGTCAATCTTCTGAACCGGAAATAACATTTCCCAGTCCAGAAATAACTCCCTCTCCACAAACATCAATTGAAGTTCCTGAAAAACCTTTAATATTACCTACAAATAATCCAGAAAAAATAGCTGATACTCCCATACAAACATATCTTAATAGATTAACAAATCAAGGATTTTCTGAACAAAATCAAGGAATATGGATACAATCAAATGATACTTTATTAGCAAATTATCAAGGTACAATTCCTTTACCCGCAGCATCTATTACTAAAGTGGCAACTTCTTTAGTTGCTTTAAAAACTTTTAATCCTGACCATCAATTTATTACCTTAATTTCTATAACTGGAAAAATTGAAAATGGAGTCTTAAATGGGGATTTAATTATTCAAGGAGGAGAAGATCCATTTTTTGTTTGGGAAGAAGCGATCGCTATTGGCAATTTATTAAATAAAAAGGGGATTCAAAGAGTTACTGGAAATCTAATTATTGCTGGTAAATTTTATATGAATTTTCAGTCGAATCCTCAAACTGCTGGTAATTTATTTAAAGAAGGAATTAATAGTCAAATTTGGTCGGGAGAAGCTTTAACTCAATATCAAACTTTACCTCCAGAAACACCAAAACCTGAAGTAATAATTGATGGAGTTGTCGAAGTTTCTCCTACTCCTCCAGAAAATCTCAAACAATTAGTTGAACATTATTCTTTTCCCCTAGCCGAACTTATCAAAAAAATGAATCAATATAGTAATAATTTAATGGCAGAGATGTTAGCTGAAGCTGTGGGAGGTCCGCAAATAGTTGCCGAAAAAGCTGCTGAATTTTCAGGAGTAACAAAAGAGGAAATTCAATTAATTAATGGTTCTGGTTTAGGAGAAGAAAATCGAATTTCTCCTCGTGCTGCTGTGGGAATGTTTTTAGCAATTAATAATTATCTTCAGCAATACAATATGAGTGTGGCAGATGTGTTTGCTGTAGTTGGTGAAGATAAAGGTATTTTAAATGAACGGAAACTACTGCCAAATTTTCTAGTAGTAAAGTCTGGAACTTTAAATTATGTTAGTGCTTTAGGAGGTGCTTTACCAACAAAAGAAAAGGGAATTATTTGGTTTGCTATTCTGAATAAAGGAGCTAATGTAGATCAATTAAGAAGTCAACAAGAAATTTTACTTCAAGATGTGTTGAACAAGTGGGGTACGGTTGAATCATTGCCATCAGAATTAACTGCTAATCCCGCTCGGAAATCTAAAAAATCAGGGAACAGGGAGTAAGGAGTAGGGAAGGAAGAGGGAAGAGGGAAAATACAAAGATTTTTATTAAAATGCAGGACTTACGCAAATAAACCTGGTTTCTTTAAGAAACCGGGTTTATGGATTCCTTGTGTAGAAATAACCAATTATTTTCCCCGACTCTGTAGGGACGTTGTATGGAACTTATAATCTGTTTTCTCTGATAAATTAACTACTTATAGGTGCAGCAGAAACAATTTTTCGTGCCATAGTTGAAAGAGGTAAACTTTGTATATAAACTAAACCAGGACCTGTTAATTTAGTTAAAAATAAACCCTCTCCACCAAAGACAATATTTTTCAAATTACCCATCATTTCAATATCATATTTAATAGACTTAGAAAAACCAACAACTGCACCAGTCTCTACTCGTAATTCTTCCCCTACAGCTAATTTTTTTTCTATAATTGTACCGCCAGCATGAACAAAAGCTAATCCATTTCCCTGTAATTTTTGCAGAATAAAACCTTCTCCCCCAAAGAAACCAGCACCTATCTTTTTAGTAAAAGCAATTTCAATATCAATACCATTAGCAGCACAAAGAAAAGAACTAGATTGACATAAAAACTCTCCACCTAATTCTGTTAAATTTAAAGTAATAATTTGCCCTGGATAAGGAGCAGCAAAAGCAACTTTAGCTTTACCTTTACCTCGATTAAAAAAAGTAGTAATCATAAAACTTTCCCCAGTCAACATTCGCTTAAAACCTTTCCAAGCACCCCCACCAGTAGTAGTTTGCATTTCAATGTCTTGTTCCATATAGGTCATTGCTCCTACTTCGGCTCGAACTCCTTCTTGAGGGTCAAGTTCAATTTCTACTAATTGTAGAGATTCTCCTTTTATTTCATAGTCAATAATATCAACGGCCATAATACAACATAAATATCCTTAACATTGTTCAGATTCTAACATTATAATGAATAATTGATAATAAAAATTATCTCTAATTATTAATTATTTATTTCACCCGATTTTGTGTTATTTTTTTGAGCAAAAAAAACATAAGGAACGGAAGGATAAATTCGCCAATACTTGATAACTATAAAAACAAGTCAGAGCTTCCATAAAGCTATTGTTAAGCTATTAGAGATCGCTGCTCTATCGGAAATTAAGCGCAATACTGTGCGAGGCAAACCCAATCCTGCGGGAATAGCTAAAAGTAATGACCAAGAGATGACATATTCATAAATTCCGTACTTGATTTTACCGAAGAATTAATAATTAAATAATTCGCGCCTTGAAGCTTCCCCTTTAAAGGAGAAAAAGCGGTCGTCAGCGGAGCTTCCCGAAGGGTGAGATGGATGGGTTCCCTAACCATATCTAATCTCCCCTTGAGAAATAAATTTTTTCCTTTGATTTAATCCTCTTCCTTTTAGGGAGAGGTAATTATCAATTATCCATTATTGAACCATCCATCTAGGGAGAAATATTTTAACTAAGTAGATCAGTAATAAGTCTATTAATTGAATAATTAAGGCTACTTTAACATTTTTAGCTAGAGCGCTGAAGTTGAAATTTTCGGAATTTACTGATAGTGAGGTTTGAGTCATAAATGAAGAAGTAAGAAGGAAGAAGGAAGAAGTAAGAAGGAAGAAGGAAGAAGGAAGAAGGAAGAAGGAAGAAGGAAAATAGCTCCCCTACTCCCCTACTTTCCTACTCCCCTACTACTTTTCCTGGATCGACTGGTCTTGCTACTAAAATACCAATAGCACTTTCCACATTCCAAATATATTTTGCTAAATCATAAGCAACAGTTACTTTTCCAGAAGGAGAGGCATGAATTAAACCAATATTACCATCAAAATTACGATAAACTAAGCCAGTATGAGTCACATCTAACCCATTAATTTCTGTCGCTAAAGCAATAATATCTCCTGGTTTTAATTGTGAATAAATACTACTAATTTTATCGTAGGGAATATAGTTTGTTTTTAGTTGACTAATACTATCTTCCATATTGACAATACACTGATAATTCTTATTATTTCCAGAAATTTGTGGATAACTCCATCTATTTTTGCTCATAAAAAAAAATTGTTTATTTAGCCTCTTTCCTCCTAATTCAAAACCGATATCTCTAACATTTCCACGTTTTTGATTATCAGCAATCCACCCAGAAAAATAATGTAAACGACTACAATATCCATCTATTTTTCCCTCAGAATAACGCTGGTCAATAATATGATTAACAAAAGTCAAATAAGAATAATCTTTGATAGCTATTCCTCTAGATAATGCCAAAACAGTTTCCACAAATAATACACAATCAAATCCATCCAAACTAATAACTAAAGATTCTTGATTTGATTTATCTAATAATCCAGCTTTGTAGGGAGTACCAATAAAATAATCAGCGATCGCCTGCATAATTTCTGCCATAGAAAGTTCAGCTAAATTATGTTTAATAGCATACTCCATTACCGGTTTAAACTTCGGGTCTTCTGGAATCTTATTACTTGGTATTTGATTAATTTCTTTTTCTTGTTCACTTTGAATATTCTCATCTTTTTGAGCAGCATTAACTAAACTCAAAAAAGACATTGAACTATTTAATAATAGAGGAAAATTGA
Organism: Okeania sp.; assembly: GCF_035285525.1. Classification (GTDB taxonomy): domain Bacteria; phylum Cyanobacteriota; class Cyanobacteriia; order Cyanobacteriales; family Microcoleaceae; genus Trichodesmium. Next base: position 19,153 of record NZ_JAYKGW010000129.1, read on the forward strand.
CTGTGTAGAAACCAGTGACTGCTACTGTTAAAATAGTTAACTTTAATAATTTTCTCATTTTTTGATTGGTAATTTTAGTCAAGATTTATGCAGAAACCGGGTTGATTAGCAATTTCGTGGTTTGAACAACAATATTATGGCAATAAACCCGGTTTCTTGGTTGGTTTGTATAAGCCCAGTTAGTCTATAAATATGTTATCCTAAATACACCATGTTTCATCTTAGTTTGGTACACCTATTAAAGGCAAGATGCTTATACATTGGTTTTACCATTAAAGGACTAATTTAGTAAGCATTTAGCAGTGAGTTAATAACCAAGCTAACCTACAGGAGGGATTAAAATTAGCTGACGATGTTTATTATTTATATCTCACTTTTTAGAGATTAATTTCTCCTGACAAACAGGTAGCTGATGGCTGATAACTGACGGCTGTTGGCGCAGCATGACCCAGGAAATGCTTACCTAATTTATGACAACTAATAACTTAAATGACTAACAACTTATCAACATATTTTTTACTATCTCATGGCAGTCGCGACCCAAGACCAAAGCTAGAATTACAGACTCTAGCTGAACTTTTATCTAGACAAATAATTTTGACTAAAAATTTCACAAATAATTATACATTAAAGTTTCCTATAATTTCTACAGGGGTTTTAGAACTAGGGGCAAAACCTTTACATAAACAAATAGAGAATTTTTGGGAATATACACGAGCACTGCACATTAGTCAAATGCAAATAATACCTTTATTTCTATTACCGGGAGTTCATGTCACTGAAGATATTCCCACAGAAATTGACATATTCCGAGAACGGGTAAGAGCGATCGCTGCCTCAGAAATGGTTTCACCAGAAAAAAATAGTAACTTGAAACTGGAAAATAAATTAGAAATTAATGTATTTCCCTATATTGGTTCCCATCCTGAAATGGTAAATTTGCTAGCAACTAAAATTACTTCTGTAACTGCTGATGCTTGGATACTCCTTTCTCATGGTAGTCGTCGTCCTAGTGCTAATGAGGTTGTGCAAAAAATATCCCAGTCTCTTACTAAGAATTACCAAGTTTTGGTATGTAATGCTTATTGGTCTGTTGCCCCTAACCTTGAGTCTAGAGTGGAAATGTTGATGAGACAGGGATATCGAAAAATTGGTGTTTTGCCTTACTTTTTGTTCAATGGCGGTATTACTGATGCGATCGCGAATACTGTTAATCAACTTTCCCAAAAATATCCTGATGTTAAGTTTCATCTGACTGCTCCCCTTGGTGCAACTGAAGAATTAGCAAAATTAGTTTTAGACCTGATTAACTTGTTGTAGTAGAGCCTTCGAGGCTGTAACAACCTGGAAGGTTGTGTCACCCAGACAAGTTACGACTATTCCCTATTCCCTAATTATTATATGAAATCATCTACACCAACAGAAAAAGACCTTGTGTTAATAGGAGGCGGTCATAGTCATGCGATCGCCATCCACAAATTTGCCATGAACCCCATACCAGGAGTCAGACTAACTCTGCTCACAGATGTCTATCACACTCCCTACTCCGGAATGTTACCTGGATATGTGGCAGGTTTATACAACTTCGACCAATGTCACATCGACTTGCGTCCCCTCGCCAAATTTGCTAGCGCTCGAATATTTGTAGACCGTGCTATAGGTTTAGACCTGAAGAAAAATCAGGTATTTTGTGCTAACCGTCCCCCTGTAAATTTTGACTTACTTTCCATTGATATTGGTAGCACTCCCGCGAGTTTGACTGTACCGGGAGCAACAAAATATGCCATTGCAGTCAAACCGATATCAAAATTTCTCACTTATTGGCATCAAATAACAACAATGGTTTCTGCATCTCCCAACCAGAAAATTCGCATTGGTATAGTTGGTGGTGGTGCTGGAGGAGTAGAGTTAGCTTTCTCGGTGCAAAGTCATCTCCATCAGATTTATCGTCATGCTCAACAACCTACCGATAATTTAAAATTACATATATTTCAGCGAGGAACTAAATTATTACCAGACCGTCAGCGTTGGGTAGGAAAACAGGTTGAGAAAATTTTGAGAAGTCGGGGAGTGGTTTTGCATTTACAGGAAAATGTTGGGGAAGTCGCAAATAGCGATTTTACCAGGGAGGTGCCAGACACTGATTTGGTCTCAGATGCACCCATGAATAGTGAAAAAACTAAACTAAAAAGCGAGCGTGATTTGGTTACGGATGTGAAAATCAATGAAACTCCTCATTTTTTGTACTCCACTCCGAAAATGGTTCGTTGTGATTCAGGGTTAGAAGTAGAATGCGATATTCTATTTTGGGTGACTCAAGCATCCGCAACTCCTTGGTTACAACAAGCAGGTTTAGCAACTGATGCCAGAGGTTTTATTTTAGTCAATGAGAAATTACAATCAATTTCCCATCCCCAAGTTTTTGCAGCAGGAGATGTGGCAACAATGGTTAACCATGCTCGCCCCAAAGCTGGTGTGTTTGCGGTGCGACAAGGAAAACCTCTGTTTGAAAATCTACACCGCGCTCTCCTGGGAAAACCACTCAAATCATTTATACCTCAGAAAAATTTCCTAATTTTGATTGGTACTGGTGACGAACAGGCGATCGCTTCTCGTGGTCAAATAGGTTTTGGTCCTCATCGTTTCCTTTGGCGTTGGAAAGACAATATTGACAGTAAATTTATCGATCGATTCTCCAATCTCACAATGGCAGCAAAAACCCAAAAGGGAGAAAACCGAATGCAATGTGCTGGTTGTGGAGCCAAAGTTGGTAGTCGAGTTTTGGAAAATGTGCTGCACCAAATTTCCCAGAAAGTCAAGAGGGCTGATATTTTGATGGGTATAGATAATCCTGATGATGCAGCCGTGGTGAGAGTGCCAACCGATAAAGTAATGGTGCAAACGATAGATTATTTTCCGGCATTAGTCGATGACCCTTATTTGTTAGGAAAAATTACAGCTAATCATTGTTTGAACGATTTATTTGCTATGGGGGCGACAGCTCAAAGTGGGTTAGCGATCGCTACTATTCCCTATGCGACTCCAACTAAACAGCAGGATACTTTATATGAATTATTATTGGGAGCAACAGAAGTTTTCAATCAAGCGGGTGCTGTATTAATAGGTGGTCATACAACCGAGGGAGAAGAACTTGCTTTTGGTCTCACTTGTAATGGTTTAGCATCACCAGAAAAACTATTGTACAATAGAGGGATGCAACCAGGAGATGTGCTGATATTAACAAAACCTTTGGGAACCGGAACATTATTTGCTGCGGATATGCGCCTCAAAGCAAGGGGACGTTGGATAGAAAGTGCTATTAGCTCGATGTTGATTTCTAATCAAAATGCTGCTCAGTTGTTATTGGAGTATGGTGCAACTGCTTGCACCGATGTGAGTGGGTTTGGATTAGTCGGACATTTGGGAGAAATGGTGAAAGGGCAAAAAGTTGCTGTGGAGTTGGAACTGGAGACTATTCCTGTGTTGCCAGGGGTAATTGAAACTTTGGCACAAGGTATTTTTAGTTCTCTGTATCCAGAAAATCTACAACTGTTTGCATTAATTGAAAATCAGGAAGAGGGAAGTCGCCATCCTCTTTATCCATTGTTGTTCGATCCGCAAACTTCTGGTGGTTTGCTAGCGACGATACCTGCTGAGTTAGCGAGTCCTTGTTTAAAGGCGTTGCAACGGGAATATCCTGAAAGTAGGATGATTGGGCGAGTGTTATTGTGGGAAAGTGGAATGCTGCCAATTAAAATTAACACAGAATTATCAATTAAAATAGTAGGGGCGGATTTCAAAAGTTAGTTAACGAGTTTTCTTAGTTAACGAGTTTTCACCCAAAAATTAACTCAACTCGCCCCCTACCCCCACATTAACAGTAGGGGCGGGTTTCAAAAGTTAGTTAACGAGTTTTCTTAGTTAACGAGTTTTCACCGAAAAATTAACTCAACTCGCCCCCTACCCCCACATTAAAAATAGGGGCGGGTTTCAAAAGTTAGTTAACGAGTTTTCACCGAAAAATTAACTCAACTCGCCCCCTACCCCTACATTTACCCGTCAATGCCATATTTTGATGTTGCAGAAAAGAGGGCGGGTTTAGATCAATCTGAGATTAAACCGAGAAATTTTTGCTCAAACCCGCCCCTACGTTCTTGTGCCTTCCTTTGGTATGACAAACTGAATTACACTCCACTGACCATTAGTCAACCATGAAGGATCTTGTTCATCTAATATTTCAATTTGGTCTGGTTCTAACCCAGTTGCTACTTCTGACTTCAGGGTACGCAAAGCCACAAATGGTGTGGGAAAATAATTAGCAATATCTGACAAAGAAGTAGTAAATAACCAGTGGCGATCGCCCAAAATACGGCGATAGTTAGCATCTCCTTTAATCAAAACCAAACTAGCTTTAGCTAACTCTTCCCTTAGAGACTGTGGCATTTCCCAAAAAGCTAGAGGAGCATTCCAAAAAAAGTCTTCTCGGCAAATTAAACGACCAGAAGCAATATATTCTTGTAAGCGAGTTGCCAACATTCCGACATTTTCTGAAACATCATTAGCTAATCTTTCTAGAGTGTAAAAGACATCCTGACTCATAGCATCAGACACAAAAGTTGGGTGTGCTTTCAAATGTAGGTAAACAGTATCGACAGTCTGAGTAGATAAAAGGAAGTCTATCAGAAAAAAATCACAAACTAACTCAAAACTAGCGTTATCTATAATTAGATCGATACGTTTTCCATGGATATTGTTTAAGTAGTTGAGCAGATCGTAGGTATGATCTATTAATATATGAGTTTGTTGTTGGTGCAGATCTCTATTAGTATCATCTCCTCCTCTAGCTGACCATAAACTGAGATCGACTTGATTACCCCATAAAGCAGTTTGCAGCAAAGTAGTTATACAAGTTTGATAATTTTCTGGTTTTGATAAAGCATGGAAGTAATATTGTTGTGTCACAGTCAGACTATCTTGCTCCCTAATGCTAGCGCGCACACTAATTCCTCGGATAGCATTCATTGATTTTTCTAGACTTGAGCGTTTTTGATAACCAAATGGATCTACCCCTTGCCAAATTCCAGGTACAAAATAATTCGTTGCTTCTAATAAACGTCGGAAGAAATAAGTTTCAGCAAAATAAAAGGGTACATCAAACCAACTTTTACCCTCAAAAGGTTTTATATAGGACGAATTCCAAGCAACTAGATCTGGCGCTTGGTCGTCTATCAAGGGGCGCACCCATCCAGCAAATATTTCTTCTGCTAAAGATTCTAATTCTTGCACAATAACTGGAGGAAAATCATTGTCTTGGAAAATTTGTTCGATGACACCTGGTAGTCTGGAAGTTATCGTATAATGAGCAAATGTATTTTCTACTGAAGGCATTACTGGTAAAGGTAATAACAAGTCGGAGGTTTCAAATTTATTCATATATTTATAGGGAGTAGGGAATAGGTAATAGGCAATAAGTCATAGGTAGGCAATAGGCAATAGGCAATAGGCAATAGGCAATAGGTAACAGAAAAGAAGAAAAATAACTGTAATATCATCTCAGGATAATCATTGATAGAACTCCGTTCCGCGCTCCGCGACCAAAAAACCTTTTCCCTTTAAACCTTTCTTTTCCTTCTCTTCTACCTTCCTTATAATTAGGGTTTGCTGATTAAATATAAAAGGATTGACAGATCAAAGTTTTAGCCATTTTATGTCTTGAAAAAGTACCAGCTTTTTAGGTTGATAGAGCTGAAAAAGTGAGCATTTTGGGGTAACGCGAGGCAGAAAAATTAAGAGACTATTCTTCTGACTACCTACTCCATAAATCCCATTTATCCTGACTCCTGACTCCTGACTCCTGACTCCTCTCCCTTACTAAAAGACTTTTTCAACCCCTAATATTAAGATGCCTCTTAGTAATTCTTCTTAATTTATAGTATTATTTTATACGGATTTTTTTCACAACTATCTATATGGTCTACTTTTTTATTTTTAATAAATGTGATGGCTGTAAATTAAAGCAAATTTTGTCTGAGTGAAATACTATAGAAGCTCTAACCATATCTTTATAAAAATGTGGATTTTTGTAAGATCGGAGTCAACCCACCCCTAACCCCGACCGTAGAGGGGAAAAAGGTAGAAAAATAGCTCCCCATCTCCCCATCTCGCACACCTCCCACACTCCAATCCCGGATTAAGCTATATGATGATTGTATATAGATTCTACAATAATCTAAAATATAGCTATAGCTATAGCTGTCAGGATTAACATCAAAAAAACTGTTGCTTTGTCCAAAAAATATTAATAGTCATACCGAATGTCCAATATTTACTTTGATTCTGAAAACAATTCCAAATCCTTCGAGTTACCAGGTGCAAGGCCACATTATAACCCCGACCGTCCAGGTCAAGTAGAACATATTTTCCTTGACCTAGAACTTGACATACCTAACAAAAGTTTTCAAGGAACTTGTACCATCAGCTTAAATCCTGTCAGAAGTAATATTGATAAATTAACTCTTGATGCAGTTGACCTAGAAATTAATTCTGTTAAAATCAACGACACAGAACAAGCTTTTGACTATGATGGCAAAGAATTAGAAATTTATCTACAGCCAGTTACTACAATCGGCGAACAAATTAAGGTGGCGATCGCTTACGGTGTAAATAACCCCCAACGAGGTATATATTTTATAGCTCCCGACAAAAATTACCCAGACAAACCCACCCAAGTTTGGACTCAAGGTGAAGACGAAGATTCTCGTTTTTGGTTTCCCTGTTTCGACTATCCTGGTCAATTATCAACTTCAGAAATTCGCGTTAAAGTACCCAATAAATTTCTTGCCATTTCCAATGGTGAACTTATCCAAACTGAAGAAAGTGGAAATGATAAAATTTATCACTGGATGCAAAAACAAGTTCATCCTACATATTTAATGACTTTAGCAGTAGGTAAGTTTGCCGAAATTCAAGATGAATGGAATGGTATACCTGTAACCTATTATGTAGAGAAAAAACGTCAAGAAGATGCTCAACGCACTATGGGCAAAACTCCGCAAATGATAGAATTTTTTAGTCAAGAATTTGGCTATAAATATCCTTTTCCTAAATATGCTCAAGTTTGCGTTAGTGATTTTATTTTTGGCGGTATGGAAAATACCTCCACAACTTTATTAACAGACAGATGTTTATTAAATGAAAAAGCGGCTTTAGATAACCGTAGTTCCGAAAGTTTAGTTGCTCACGAACTCGCCCATCAATGGTTTGGAGATTTAGTCGTAATTAAACATTGGTCTCATGCTTGGATAAAAGAAGGAATGGCTTCCTATTCAGAAGTATTATGGACAGCAAAAGAATATGGTAAAGATGATGCTGCTTATTATATTTTGAAAGAAGCTCGAAATTATATTGCTGAGGATAAAGGTCGCTATCGTCGCCCCATGGTGACTAATGTTTATCGAGAACCAATCGAACTTTATGACCGCCATCTTTATGAAAAAGGTGCTTGTGTTTATCACATGATTAAAACAGAATTAGGAGCAGAATTATTTACTAAAGCAATTCATAATTTTGTGCAAAGTAATGCTCATAAAACTGTAGAAACTATTGATTTATTAAGAGCAATTGAACAGGCAACAGGAAGGAATTTATCATTCTTATTCGATCAATATGTTTTTCGGGGTGGTCATCCAGATTATAAAGTAAATTATGCTTGGGATGGTGAAAATAAATTAGCCAAAATTACTGTCGCTCAAATCATAGTTAAAAATGACAAAAATAGTAATCTAAGTAAACAATTATTTGACCTAAAAATTCCCATAGCTTTTGGTTATATTAAAGACGAAGAACCAGAATTAATTAACTTTACTGTGGGGGTACACGAACAGGAACAAACTTTCTATTTCCCCCTCTCAGAAAAACCAAAATTCATTAGTTTTGATGTGGGTAATAATTATCTAAAAACAGTTAAATTAGAATACCCATTAGCAGAACTAAAAGCACAATTACAATACGATCCAGATCCCATATCTCGTATTTATGCTGCTGAAGCACTAGGGAAAAAAGGGGGTTTAGAAACTATGAAAGTGCTGGCAAAAGCATTAATAAATGAACCTTTCTGGGGTGTACGTCTTGAGATAGCAAAGCAACTAGGGAAAATTAAATTAGACCAAGTTTTTGAGAATTTAGCTCTAGGTTTAAAAGACAAAGATGCTCGCGTGCGTCGTGCGGTAGTGGAAGCACTAACGGAAATCAAAAACCCCAAAAGTTATAAATTATTGAAATCTATAGTCAAAGATGGGGATGACAGTTATTATGTAGAAGCTGCTGCGGTTTCTGCAATTGGAAATATTGGTAGTGCCAATGCTAACTCTGATGACAAACTCACTGAAGAAAAAGCAATTAAGTTATTGAAGTGGGTATTAAAAGAGAAAGAAGGTTGGAATGAGGTGGTGCGCTGTAGTGCCATATCAGGTTTGAGTAAAATCAAGACTTCCGAAACTGCTCTGAATTTGATTTTGAAATACACTGCTTTGGGTGTACCGCAATCATTACGTTTGACTTCTATTCGTGTTTTGGGAACTATTTCCACTGCTCAGTCTCCGATTAATTTAGAACGAATTTTGCAGCGACTGACAGAATTATCACGGGAAACATTTTTCTTAACTCAGATGTCTGTAGTTGCTGCTTTATCGCAAATGGAAACTGCTGGAGCCATTGGAATATTGCAGAGTATAGCTGAACAGAGTCCTGATGCCAGAGTGCGTCGTCGAGCCGAAGAAGCAGTACAAAGAGTGCAGAAAAATATTGGTTCAGATAAAGCGTTGAAACAATTGCGTAATGAAGTAGATAAGATGAAAAAGGAAAATCAGGAATTGAGGAGTCGTTTGGAAAATTTGGAAGCGAAAGCAAAAGAAAGTTAGTGTGATTTTTCGGGAACCGTGTATTTTGCTCGTGATTAGGGGCGTTTGCGGAGCATTCCGTCAGGAAATGTTATTCGCCCTTATACTTTACATACAAGCTCCCTAGAAGGTTTAGGCTACCAGGATTTGGTAACACAACCTTCCAGGTTGTTACAGCAAACGAAGGCTGTGTTACACTGGATAGAGATTAATCCTCAAAAGTGCCGTAATTCAATGAGGTTTGCTATAATATTATCATCTGATTTATATAAAAAGTTGGAAATATGACCTAAACAACACGCAGAAAAGTACCCAGAGGTACGCCAATATTTAGCGATCAGGATATTGCCCGCCAAAAAGCTCAATAAAAATACCCTGGTGCATTATTGATGGCAATGTGCGTCAATGAAACAGGAGCAGTTGGAAAAATATGATTCAAGAATACTTTGGTGACAAAGGAGAGTTATTTTTTGAAATAGAGCTAATAGCTGCCGACGGTTCGAGAATAAATAATAGTTGATGCTCTGTTAGATACTGGTTTTACTGACTGGTTGGCAGTAGATACTCAAGATGTAGAAAGTCTAGGATGGTATTTTCAAGAACAAGAAGAAAAGCAGACAGCATTCAGAGTAGCAACTTTTAATTTGTACCAAGGTGCAGTTTGTTTTGATGATCAAGAAATCAAAGTTCCTGTTGTTGTTGGTGATGGAATACTAGATATTTTAATCGGTTTGTCTTGGCTGGAAAATCGGCGTTTGGTAGTAGATAGAAAAGCTGGTATCCTTACTTTGGAGAGCTTTTCAGATTAATAGGACTTAGGTAGTACCGCTGCATTTGCTAAGGGAGTTTCATGTCACGCAGCGAAATGCCATTCGCCCCTACAGCCTAACTATTGTCCAATAGATAAAGAAAACATCAATTTTGGAAAAATCAGCGATCGCTCCTTTTCAGTTATCAGCAAAACTGAAATGATTAATCAGCCAACTTTAACTATTGTCCAATAGATGAATAAAATATCAATCTCGGTGAAACCAGGGCACTTTTTGACACCTTAAAAATTCTAAAACCTTTATATATTAATACTTTAATCATTAATCACTCTACCCTAATGTAACTATTGTACAATAGATGAAAAAAACATCAACTATGGAAAAATCAGCGATCGCTCCTTTTCAGTTATCAGCAAAACTGAGCAGACAAAATTAAAATCCTTTACAACCGTTTTGGGTTAAGCTGAATGCTAAATGCTGAATGCTTAAAGGCATAAATTATATTTACGACGTTGCGCTTCAGCAAATTCATCAAAAGAACTAAATCGACCATTTTCATCCATCATCTAATCCTTGCTGAATAGCTTTAATAGCTGCTTCAGTATCGGCAGTTTCCCAGTCTAAAACTCTGGCAAGTCATTCACTGGCAACTACGGAAATGTCTTTTTCCTGTTGACTTCCTTTTTTCTAGAATCCTGCTTCTAATTCTGGTGTTAGGTTGATTGTAATTGACATAATATATTATTTTAACATAGCCCACTACTGTTATTCCATTGAGATACTGATAACTGATAGCTGAAAAGTCAGGAAATTACAAGTATTCTTAACTAATATCAAAAGCAATTACTATTTTATTACTATTAGGAAATATCCTCATCTTCCTCTAATAATTCTGCATAAAAAGTTTGCAGTACATCATTTAATTCTGCCTCCGGACAAGATGCAATTAACACATCAAAAACATCTAGCAACTTAGCAGCAGTTTCTCCCAAAGTTGGACTCATTCCTCAAACATCTTGCACCCAATCTTGAGGACGTTCCTTATCAAAAATTAAACGTTCTAATAATTGCTTGACTTCTTCTTTTGATACAGACATAATTAAAATTTAAGCTAATAAAATTATCTCAATAATTATAGCAGTCAGTAAATTAAAATCTAGACTACAACCTGAATATACTAACATATTATGATTTACGCAAAGAAAATCGGTTTTTAGAATAAATTTTATATTCTCACAATAGATGTATACGAAAACCAGGTTTCTGGGTTCAGTGTGGGTAAGTCCTGATATAATAATATTTACTCTTTTTTCCTTCTTTCTTCTTCCTTCTTCCTTCTAACGATGAACATACCTAATTCAATAACCTTTTCTCGCCTACTCGGAATACCTATTATTTTTTACCTTCTCAAGACTCCAACTAACCAAAATCTTTGGATATGTTTAATTATCTTTTTAATTGCTGCAGCTACAGATTTTTTAGACGGTTATTTAGCACGACAACTTAACCAAATTACAGACCTAGGTAAATTTTTAGATCCTTTAGTCGATAAATTATTAGTTTTAACGCCCTTATTAGCATTAATTGAATTAGGCAAAGTTCCAGCTTGGGGAGTATTTTTAATTTTAGGCAGGGAGCTAACTATAGCTGGTTGGCGCGTTAATCAAACCAAAATTTATGGAGCTAATATTTGGGGGAAATTAAAGACTGGAAGTCAAGTTATTGCTATTGCTTTATTAATTGCTCCTTTACCGGAAATTTGGCAAATTCCCACAATAATTATGTTTTGGATTTCTGTTGCTTTAACAATAATTTCCGGGATAATTTATTTATTACCAAATCAAGAAACTAGCAATACATAAGTTATATTTTTAAACTAATTTTTCATATCTGGTCATAATCAAAATTAAACCAGTAGAGGTTTGGTCTCCCAACCCACCCCATAAATCAAAATTAAACCAGTAGAAGTTTGGTCTCCCAACCCCCCTCCAAACCCTCAAATAATAACTATATTTCAGTCAATATTTAATTGACTTTTCATGTAAATCTTCAGATATTAGCTAATATTAAAAATCATCCTTAATCTCAAATATAAAAAACTTTTTGAAGAATTTGGCTTGAAGCTAAAATTGATGTATAATCTAAACCATACTTTAATTAGTAATAGTATTTCTCAAGTTACTGAGGTACAGTTGTTTTTCTGATCCCCTACTCCCTACTCCTTACTCCCTAAAATAAAATAAATGAGTATATTCACACTTCAATCAGTCAAAAAAGATTTTGGCATCAAAGAAATATTAAAAGATGCCAGTTTCAGTTTAGACCCTAACGACAAAGTTGGTTTAATTGGTACAAATGGTTCGGGAAAATCAACCCTATTAAAAATGATTGCTGGTCTAGAACCTACAGATAGTGGTCAAATTTTAGTCAATCAAAATGTGAGGATTATTTATTTACCTCAACAACCAAATTTAGATGAAAATAACACCGTATTAGAACAAGTTTTTGTCGATAGTGGCGAACAAATGGCATTGGTAAAAGAGTACGAAAAACTATCAGAAAAATTAGCTCATCATCCTGAAGATAATCAGTTAATGTCGCGTTTTTCAGAAGTAACTCAAAAAATGGATTCTACTAATGCTTGGGAATTAGAAACTAAGGCAAAAGTTATCCTGAGTAAATTAGGAATCCAAGATTTTGAGGCTAAAGTTAGTAACTTATCCGGAGGTTATCGTAAACGAATTGCTTTAGCAACTGCTTTACTTGCGGAACCAGATGTTTTGTTAATGGATGAGCCAACAAACCATTTAGATGCTGCGTCTGTAGAATGGTTACAAAGTTACTTAAATACTTTTTCGGGAGCAATTTTATTAATTACTCACGACCGTTATTTTCTGGATCGAGTTACTAACAAAATTATGGAAATAGATAGAGGGGATATTTTTATTTATTCTGGCAATTATTCTTACTATTTAGAAAAGAAAGCTTTAGCAGAAGAATCAATTGTTAGTTCTCAGAAGAAACATCAAGGTTTATTACGCCGAGAATTAGAATGGTTAAAACGGGGTCCGAAGGCTCGTAGCACTAAACAAAAAGCTAGGATTCAACGCATAGAAGAAATGCAAGGGAGAGAATTTAAAGAAGCATTAGGAAAGGTAGATATTTCTACTGCCGGTCGTCGGATTGGTAAAAAAGTTATTGAGTTAGAAAATGTTTCTAAATTCTACGGTAGTAGAACTTTGATTAAAGATTTTACTTATGAATTTACCCCCGAAGATAGAGTGGGAATTATTGGTGGTAATGGGGTGGGAAAATCAACTTTAATGAATATTATTACAGGGAAGGTTGAACCTGATTTTGGCAAAGTAGAAATTGGCTCCACAATACACATCGGTTATTTTGACCAACATTCAGAAAATTTGCTTGATGCTGCCACAGAAAATCAACGAGTAATTGATTATATAAAAGACGTGGCAGAATTTGTGCAAACTGCAGATGGTACTCAAATTAGTGCTTCTCAAATGTTGGAAAGATTTCTATTTCCTGGTACTCAACAATATGCTCCTGTTTATAAACTTTCTGGTGGGGAAAAAAGACGATTATTTTTATTAAAAGTTTTGATGAGCGCTCCTAATGTTTTGATTTTAGATGAACCGACTAATGATTTAGATGTACAAACTTTGGCAGTTCTGGAAGAGTATTTAGAAGAGTTTAATGGTTGTGTAATAGTTGTTTCTCACGATCGCTATTTTTTAGATAGAACTGTAGATAGAATTTTTGCTTTTGAAGGAGTAGGAAATTTAAGACAATATCCGGGAAATTATTCACTTTATTTAGATTATAAAGAAGTAGAAGCAGCAGCAAAAAAATCTGTAGAAGTTGAGGAAAAGCAAAAAGAAAGTCAGGCTAAACAACAAAAATCCGAAAGAGTTTCTCGCGATAAGACTGGGCAAAGAAAATTATCATCAAAAGAGAAGCGAGAATATCATAATTTAGAGAAAAAAATTACTCAATTAGAAGCAGAAAAAGCTGAAGCAGAAAATAAACTTTATAATGAGCCTCCAACAGAAGTTAGTGAAGTTCAAAAACTCCATGAAAAAGTAGAAAGTTTGGGAGAAGAAATAGATATTGCTACAGAAAGATGGTTAGAATTAGCAGAAATAGAATCTTAATAGATAATTGATAATTAATCCCCAAAGATGAAAAGCCTTTCTTTGCCAAATGGAGAATGGATAAAGAATTGGTTAGGAAAATTACTGATCGTGAATCTTAGACTAGGAAATTTTTTTCCAACTTTTCCCTCCATACCTATTCCCTAATATATATGAGCTGTCAAGAACTATTAAAAAAATACTCTCAACAATGGCAAGTAGCTACTCTACATCCATTTTTAAATGAATGTAAATTAGGTATTATTAAACCTGAACAATTTAACACTTGGTTGGTACAAGATTATCTATTTGTTGTAGAATTTACTCGGATGGTAGGCAGAATTTTAACTTATGCTCCAACTTCTCATTTTGATCTAATTCTGAGTGGATTAAATGCCCTACAAAATGAACTAAATTGGTTTAAAGATAAAGCAACAGAAAGACAATTAGACTTGAATACTAAAAAACAACCAACTTGTAAAGAATATTGTAATTTTATGAATAAACTAACTGAAATGCCATACCCAATACAAGCAACTGCATTGTGGGAAATTGAACTAGCTTATAATCAAGGTTGGCAATTACCAGGAAAAATGTCACCCCCTTATAATGAATTTGCTAACCGTTGGGGAAACCCCGAATTTACAAACTATGTTAAACTACTAGAAGCACAAGCTAATGAGGTATTAGAAGATGTCTCAAAAACAGTGCAAAATCAAGCTGAAACTACTTTTTTAAATGTCGCTAGACTAGAAAAAGACTTTTGGCAAATGGCCTATAATGCCACTAATTAACTAGCTATCAGCTATCAGCTTTCAGCTATGAGTTATTAACTCATTATCTTGGAATAAAAAATTAGTCTCCAAGTAGAATTAAAACTAATAAATAAAAAGGTTATTAACTGCTAACCTTACTAACTTATTAGGTTCAAAGCTGAATGCTTCTTTAACTTTAGGAGAAAATCAAAAAATGACACGAGCTATCATGGAAACAGAAAAGGGAACCATCAACTTAGAATTATTTGATAATGATGCTCCCAATACTGTGAAAAATTTTGTGGAATTAAGTGAAAAAGGATTTTATGATGGCTTAAATTTTCATCGTGTTATTCCTAATTTTATGATTCAAGGAGGTTGCCCAAAAGGTACAGGTACAGGCGGTCCTGGTTATAAAATTAAATGTGAAATTAATGCTAATAAACATTTAGCTGGTACTTTATCCATGGCTCATGCTGGCCGTGATACAGGTGGCAGTCAATTCTTTATTTGTCACTCTCCCCAACGTCATTTAGACGGCGTTCATACAACTTTTGGAAAAACTGAAGATATGGAAGTTGTAAATGCTATTCGTCAGGGTGACAAAATTCTTTCTGTAAAGATTGAGAAGTAATTTTAATTGTAAGCATTTAGCCGTCAGCTATCAACTTTGAGCTGTTAGTTATTAACTCATTTGTTGGCTTAATTTTTAAACAAGCTGTTTGCCTAACATTCGGTAGGAAGAGCTGAATGCTTACTTTTATTTAGTAAAATTTTTTGTGCCATAAAGGAACAGCTTTATACCAACCTAATGATGGTATATCTTTGATAACTTCCAGACAATTTCTCCGAGAATCTATAGGAGCATCAACAGAAAAATAAAGAGCATCAAAATCGCCGTACTTTTGAAAAGAGTTAGTAATAAAAGTAGATTTTCGATAATCTATATGTCTCTCTAAATATTCTGAAGAAGATGCTGGAGACCACCCACATTCTTCTAACTCTTTCTTCGTATCTCCTCGCAATATATGATGCCCCAGAAAAAGAACCATTAAATAAGAAAATCTTTCGATACTTCCATCAAGACTTACCAGATTAATCTCAATGTATTGGCCGGGTAAAGGCATCGGTTCAGCTAAATCCCGACAATAACCGGAGTTTTCGCACTTAACTTCATCACTTAGTAAAGAACAATCTAGATTAATAGGACATTCCATAGATTTCAATAATGGATAATTGATAATGGATAATTGATAATTAGGACTTGCTGAATAAATAAGAGAGTAGTTATAGTCATTTTAGTTTAGACTGAGACAAAAATTTATTACTATCAAATAATTTCAACTAAAAAAAATGTTTCATTCTTATTTAAAATGACTATAGTGTTTATCTGAACATAATATAACCTTTGCTTCGACTGCTATACTTCGCCAAATTTGATATCAAATATCAAGGGCAAAACATAATACTAATGTTCGGCTTTTGACATACTAACAGAACTTAAGCAAAACCTGTATATATATTGCCTACAATCTAGTTCAAAAATCAATCCCAGATTGTTAGTCATTTCAACTCAAACTAAAAAGTCATTAAAATAACTATCAATGGAAATATTAAATCAAAATATATTAACAACGTAGTTTATTATAGACAGACATCTATAATATAATTTTTACCTATGAAAATAGAATCTTCAGCCCGACACCATCAAACTAAATATTCAGCCAAAAAACGTAAATTATTAGGTGTTCATTATACCCCTGATAACGTGATTGATTATATTGTCAGTAATACCCTCTTTTCTTATTTAGAAAAAAACAAATTTATACCGTTACAAAAAATCAAAATACTCGATCCAGCTTGTGGTTCAGGACTATTTCTACTGAAAGCTTTTGATTTACTTTGTTCATTGTGGAAAAAGCAGTTTGGCAGACTAAATCCTGAAGATATCCGCCATATTTTAGAAAATAATTTGTATGGTGTTGATATTGATAATAATGCTGTAAATGAAGCAAAAAAACAACTCAAAAATAAAGCAAAATTACTAGGAATTAAAGAAGTAAATATCCCGATTTTTCAAGGGGATGCTTTACTCCATTCCTTTACAGATTATCAAATTAATTTGCTATGCTCAAGTCCTAAAATATTTAATTGGCAAGAAAACTTTCCTCAAGTCTTTGCAGAAGGTGGATTTGATTGCATAATTGGTAATCCTCCTTATATTCGGATTCAAAACTTACAACCAAAAGAACATCGAACTTACTACGTTGAAAAATATCAAACTGCCCGTGGACGCTTTGATATAGCTGGATTATTCATTGAATTAGGGTATTATTTACTCAAGCCACAAGGTCAATTAAGTTATATTATCTCTAATAAACTGTTAACAACTCAAGGAGCAAAAGCATTAAGAACTTACATTTTAAAACATTATAATCTTATTGAAATTATCGACCTTGGAGATACTAAATTATTTGAAGCTGCAATTTTACCTATGATATTAACTATAGAAAAACAAATTTATGCTTCAGATTATTTTCTTTACACCTCTATTAAACAAATTAGAAAACTGCTCACTAACTATCTCAAAGTTGAGAATTTATTCGAGTTATTAAACCAACAACCTAGTTGCGAATTTATCCAGTGGCAACAACGCTACTTTCAGGTTAAACAATTCAAAACCTCTTTACCAAAAATTAATCAATCTATATGGACATTTCATACTACTACAGAACAGCAACTTCTTGAAAAATTGAAACAAAATACATTTTGTACCTTAGCCGATATTAGTCATAAAATTAGTGTAGGAATTAAAACAACGGCTGATAATGTTTTTATTAAACCTATGACTTTTGATTTTATTAATAACCTTCATTTAGAGTCAACAGTAATTTTTCCACTTTTGTCAAGCCATAATGTTTATAAATGGCATTGTGACTGGCAAGAAAAACGAGATCTCTATGTTTTATATCCTTATAAATATCAAAATAATAAACTCTTACCAATTGACTTAAATATATATCCAAATACCCAAAAATATTTACTGTCTCATCAAAAACAACTAGAAGCACGTACTTATATCAACAAAAGCGGACGACAATGGTACGAGATTTGGGTACACCAATCACCCACCGATTTTCAAAATCTTAAGATTGTTACACCAGACATTTCAACTCACAATTGTTTTGCTATAGATAACAAAGGATTATTTGTTAATGGTACTTGTTTTTATATTTTGCTAAAAGAAGAATCACTTGAACATTACTTGTTGATATTATCTTTATTAAATTCTAAAGTTTTGGAATTTTTTCATAAAGTAACCAGTGGTAATACACTTTATTCTCAAAGGTTTCGCTATTGGACATCTTATTTAAAATCTTATCCCATACCTAACTTCCGACAAGAAAAATCTCTAACTCCTGTCAATCAATTGATAGAAAATACCCGCCTAATTTTACAATGTACCAATAAAAAAGAACAACAAATTATTGAAGAAAATAATGATCGACTCATTTATAAGTGGTTTAATTTAGTCGATGATGAAATTCAGCAAATAGAACAAATTTTATACTTAAACAAACGATAAGTAAGGTATTAAAATATGGAAAGAGAAAAACTCTGACAATCAGCTCTAAGAAAAAAGAAATTGATTTACCAAAAGGATTTGGAAGATGGTAATGTATTAGCAATTCAACCTGCCTTAGACAGTTCTCTTCTCTACACAATAGAAGAAATAGCAATTTTGGTAGAAGAACTAATCGAAATAGACTCACCAAGGGATAGTAGTGGTAGACTTTTAGAAGTTAGACCAAAAGGGAATTGGTTTGAATTTGAGGTAGCTAAATGCTTGGGATACAATTATCCACCTTCATCTGGTTTATTTCCTGATATTCGTCATCAAATTTTGGAAATCAAGCATCATACTGGTAAAAGTATTACTGTTGATTTTGGTCGTCATCATCCTGGTTCTGAAGAGATTATTAATGAAACTTGGAATCAAAAATTACAAATTAAAGTTAATCAGGTACGTTATCTTATTGCTTTAGCACCGCCACCAACTTATAAAATAAGCACACTTATTCTTCTAACTGGAGCTGAAATTATTGATGTTTTCGGAGTTTCTCCCAAAGCAACTATCAAATACCAAATGGGGATATCAAAAAAATGGTGCGAAGAATATCAAGGAAAAATATTGGTAGGACAGTCAATTTGGTTATAATCTTCCCTTATATTTTTAGAATATCCAAGTATTTCAAATGAAAGCTAAAAACTAAAGGCCGAACCCAACTCAAGAGTTCGACCTTTACAGCGCTTTTCAAATGAATGAACCACATCCCCATAACCTTGCATCTTGTAGGGACGCCCTTATGCAACGTCCCTACTGTGGTTTACTCAAATGAAAACCGCTGTAAGTTACCAATTAGAAATCTGATTAATCTTAGCTATTTCAAAGAAATTATAATCGCTCCTTCCTGTTGACCAAAGAAATCTACATAATTGGAACATAACGTTCTTTCTCAGGAACAGTAGCATACTCAGCTACAATCTGCCGGAACTCATCACCATCAATAGTCTCTTTTTCCACCAACAAATCAACCAAACGATCGATAACAGCTCGGTTATCTCGCATCATCTGACAAGCATCTTCATAACAATGTTCCACAATACTTCTAACCTGAGCATCAATACGAGAAGCTATTTCATCAGAATATTCAGAACGAGTCATCATGTCGCGACCCAAAAATACCTCACTTTGTCCAGTTTCCAGAGACATCGGACCCAAATTAGACATACCATAACGAGTCACCATTTGACGCGCCATACCTGTAACCTGTTGCAAGTCATTACCAGCACCAGTAGTCACCTCAGCATCTCCAAAAATAACCTTCTCAGCAGCGCGACCACCTAATGCACCAGTAATACGAGCCAAAATTTGCGACCTAGAAATTAAACCTTGCTCTTCATTAGGCATAAACCAAGTCAGACCACGAGCTTGACCGCGAGGTACCAAAGTCACTTTTTGTACAGGATCGTGTTCTTTCAGTAAAGTACCAACAATAGCGTGACCAACTTCGTGATAAGCAATCAATCGCTTACTCTTACCATCCATCAGCGGAGTACCTTCCATACCCGCAACCACTCGGTCTACAGCATCATTAATTTCCAACATTGTAATTGCTTCCTTACGACGACGAGCAGTGAGAATAGCAGCTTCATTCAATAAATTAGCCAAATCTGCACCCGTAAAACCAGGAGTTCGACGAGAAATCTCCTCCAGAGATATTTCCTCACTCAATTTCTTATCGCGAGCGTGAACATTTAAAATTGATAAACGACCCTTAACATCAGGAGCATCAACAGTAACTTGACGGTCAAATCTACCAGGACGTAACAATGCAGAATCTAAAACATCAGGACGGTTAGTCGCAGCAATAATAATAATTCCACTATTACCCTCAAAACCATCCATTTCAGTTAGTAGTTGGTTCAGAGTTTGTTCCCTCTCATCATTACCACCACCAATACCAGCACCACGTTGTCTACCCACCGCATCAATTTCATCAATAAAAATGATACAAGGAGCATTTTCCTTAGCTTTCTTGAAAAGGTCTCGTACCCGGGAAGCCCCCACACCCACAAACATTTCCACAAATTCCGAACCAGAAATACTAAAGAATGGGACACCAGCTTCACCAGCGATCGCCTTGGCCAACAAAGTTTTACCAGTTCCCGGAGGGCCTACCAACAAAACACCTTTAGGAATTTTCGCTCCCACTGCTGTAAACTTTTCTGGTTTTTTCAAGAAAGTCACAACCTCTTGTAACTCTTCTTTGGCCTCATCAACTCCAGCCACATCATCAAACAGAACCCCTGTTTTGGCCTCCATTGAGAAACGAGCTTTGGACTTACCAAAATTCATAGCTTGTCCAGGGCCACCAGGAACATTATTAGAGCGTCGGAATAGAAAAAATAGACCTACAATCAATAAAATAGGGAAAATCAAATTTCCTAATAAACCCCATACCGCTCCTTCATTCCGTGGAGGATGGATATCAAAATTAATATTTGCTTCTCGCAGACGGGAAATTAGGTCTGGGGAATTAGCAGGTAAATCTACCCGTAATTTGGCGACTTGATTATCCAGTTCTGGATCAACTGCTTCGACAATAGCTGTACGACCATTATCATACAAATCTACACTTGTAACTCGATCAGCTTGTAAGTAGTCCAAAAATCTACCATAGCTCATACGGCTTCTAGCAGTATTGCTGCCCATATTTGCTTGTGTCTGGGCAAATGCCCCTTGCCAAACAAAAAAACCAATGACCAAAACTGGTAGAGTCCAAAGTACGATGGTTTTCCAAGAAATTTTCATTAAAAAATGGCCTCTTTTAGTAAAATTGCATTAGAAAAATGAGAAGTGTAATTTTCTACACTCATAATCTTAATTAAATGTAACTTAATATTAAACGATAGGACAACTTTAATGCTTTTTGCTATGAGGTAGAGAAGTAAATGCCTCAGGCATATCTTCTAACTTGAAACAACTAACTAATGTGGTGTTATAGTTCATTCAGTTGAGATAAGACTGACAAAATTAAAGACCTGTCTTATCCTATGTGATTGTGATTATGTTTTTATGAAGTATTATCCAGTTAACTGGAATTTGTGAAGGTACTGTAACTCTAGTTTTATGCAATTATTAATTTTGTCAGATGATTTGAGTTGCTTATGCTTTCTGTACCGTTAGTCTTAATTACCTAATTTATAGAAACTTATGAATAGAAATTTAGGACTTTCAATAACGGTAGTATTTTGATTTAAAAGTTTTAGTGAGGAGGTATATAGAATCTAATGGTAATTAAACAACCAGCAGCAGCAGCAATGCTGACTCAAAAACAAGGGAATCCTAATAAAAAAGTTATTCTTAGTGCAGATCTAGGACGGACAGCTACCAAAGCTTGTGTGAGTCGTACCCCAAATAGTGTAGTCTTTATTCCCGCTAATGTTAAGAAATTAACTGTAGAAGAAGTAAGATCGGGAAATTTTGAATCTAAACCTACAGATCCACTATTAGATATGTGGTTAGAGTATCAAGGTGTTGGATATGCTTTAGGTCAACTAGCTGCCGACTTTGGAGCTAATCTATTTGGTGAGAATCCAGGTTTACCTAAACCTAAAACTGAAGATACTTTGGCTAAGTCTAAAGTTGAAGATGCTTTAGTTAAAGTTTTGGCCTGTGTAGGCTATTTTCAGCTCACAGGAGAGTTTTCGGTTGTTGTCGGTTTACCTTTCTATTCCCAAGAACAATTTGAGAAGGAAAAAGCACAGATTATTAGTCAACTACAATCTCGTCATCTCATGTCTTATCGAGGGGCTGAATCTATAGAAATTAGGATTAACAAAGTTTGGGTTATGCCAGAAGGATATGGTACCTTGTTATGGACTGAGGCTAATCATGGCAAAGAATTTCAACCACAATTACCTAAACTATCTCTGGCCATTGTTGATATTGGCCATCAAACCTCTGACTTTTTGATGGTAGATCGTTTTCGGTTCGCCAGAGCTGCTTCTAAGAGTGAACCTTTTGGTATGAACAAATTTTATGAAAGTTTAGCTGATAAGATTCCAGGTGCAGATGCTCAGTCTTTGTCTTTGATAGAAGCTGTCCACAAGCCCGAAGGTCAGCGTTCTTATCGTCCCAGGGGAGCCACAAAACCTGTGGATCTTGATGGTATAATACCTGATAAGCGTAAAGAATTTGCTAAAGAGCTTTGTACCCGTTTAATTAAGTGGATACCAGAAAGGGTAAGTGATGTTATTCTCACTGGTGGTGGAGCTGATTTTTTCCAGGAAGATTTAGTCAAACTACTCCAAGAAGCTGGCCTTAAACCTCATTTGGCTCAACCTCCCAGAGAAGCAAATGCTTTAGGACAATACATCTATGGGGAAGCTCAATTAGCAACATCTAAGTAAGTTGTTGCTTTTTTGGACATTGAGAACCAAGATATTTAGACTTAGAACTTACAATATAGGTAATTTCAATGTCAAGACCCAATCTAGAATTGATTAGAGCGCTATATTTTTTTAATGTAGTTGTTTCTGTATCTGAAAGTAACAATAATGGGGACAAAGTAGAAAATAAATTTTCTTTGTCCCTCTATAAGTAGGGTTTGCTGAAAAAAAGCAGAGTGTGGGAAGGGTGGGAAGACACAGACCATAGAAGAAAAAATTATTTCTTGATTTTTCTACCCTTGGTCTCCCTAAAATCCTAGAATGCATGATTTTTCACCAATTTATCGGGAACCTTACCGTGTTTGAGAAACCTAAAAGCGGGTAATTTTTCCATACCTAAAAATGCTAAAAGCATTAGTATTTCATTAATGGATAATGGATAATGGATAATTACCTCTCCCTAATAGTGAGAGGATTGGCGCTTAAGGAAAAGATTTATTTTTTTCCCCTATCCCAGGGGAGGCTTCAAGGCGCGAATTATTTAATTGTTTAATTATTAATTATTTCGGTAAAGGCTTTTAGATTTAATCAGCAAACCCTAAGTATTAAAGTAAAGTTGAATATTGGATGAAAAACTGAATTATTATCTATAGCAGCTCAGAAGTTTTTCCAAAATTATTTACTAAAATACTTGATATGGTGCTTTGTCTAAAGTTAAGCATTTAGCTATTAGCACCTCAGCTATCAGTAATAAAAACCTCAAGCTTAAGGAGGATATTTATAACGAATATAAACCTGAAAACTGGCTTTTGTAGTAATTTTTCATTCTCAAATGAAAAAGCTTTTATCACAAACTCAAAGCATTCTTCTGATAGCTAATAGCTGACGGCTGAATGCTTACTGTCTAAGTTAATCAAAATATGACCTGATGCTGTGGGAAAAAAATCAGAAAAAAGAAGTCTTTTTTACCGAAGAGGCAGCAGACAAACAGTTGTTAGCAGCTATTGAAAAAGAGTTAAATACCCAAAAATACCAAACTTTTAGTAATCTCTGTAAGCAAGCTTTGTGGCAATTTTTGTATGTATCTTTATCTACAGAAATAGCTCAATCTGCGTCAA
This sequence comes from Okeania sp., assembly GCF_035285525.1. Taxonomy (GTDB): domain Bacteria; phylum Cyanobacteriota; class Cyanobacteriia; order Cyanobacteriales; family Microcoleaceae; genus Trichodesmium. The sequence goes on from NZ_JAYKGW010000129.1 coordinate 42,800, forward strand.
ATTTACAACGTCTAGAACACAGAATTTATGAGAAGCTTAACCAACATTTTTCTGAGTTGGAAAAAACAATTGCTTCTAGTGAATTAAATGAATCTAATCAGATAACTGAATCAAATGAATCTAATCAGATAGCTGAATTAGATGAAATGAAAAAACACTTGAGTCAAATGAATCAACAATTGACTCAAATGCAGTTGAGTTTTAATGCGAAGTTTGTTGAAGTTTTACAATCTTTTAAAGCAGAATTGCCAAAAATTGAAGCAGCTATTGATAAATATAGAAGAGAAAAACCTATTTACCAAACTATTCAGGAACCAGAACTAACTCGTACTAAAACTACAGAAACAGATTTACCTGATGAAACATCAATTACAGAAGTTGAAACATCTATCACAGAGTCAGATCCTGTGTTGCAGCATTTAAGTTCTCTTATAGAAGACTTTTAATTAGGGTTTGCTGATCAAATACAATCTAGAAGCATTGACAAATAAAAGTAAAAGAATTTTTAAGTCAAAATAAAGTACCAGGTTTTTGCCTAAGAAAACTAAAATAGTAAAATAGTTAGTATTCAGGCAATAGTTGGGCAAAAAAATTATCCCTTGATTTTTCTAAGTACCTCATTCTATAATTCTCTATTCTTCTTGAGTCTTAACTACTCTCTACTTTGCCAAAAAGACTTTCCATAAGCAAACTTTAATTAGGTCTTGCTGATTAAATACCATCAGGATTTAGAGATAAAGGTTTGAGCAATTTTAAGTGCTAAAAAAAAGTAAAAGTATTAGCTTTTCGGTTGATGCAGCAGAAAAATTGAGGAGCAAATCCTAAATTAATTATTACGGCAAAGATTCGGATTAGTTGCATCACTTATGGCTTAGAACTTGTAAAAGTTTGGTTATAGCAAGTTTTCTTCTAATCAGTATTATCTGAAACTTTTATTAGTACAAATACACTTCCTTTGTTACCTCTACCAATGCGTAAATCTTTATCTAGATAAGTAATATCTAACCATCCTTTTTGCTCACGATTTTGAATATTAAAATCAATCGCAGTAAATTTTTTTCCTGATTCTATTTCAGAAATTAATTTGTGAGGAAATTGATACCTAATTAAACTTTGCAAACCTAAAATTGAACGATTAAATTTAACACTTACTCGTTTTTCAGAGACAATTTCAAACTGAGCAACAACACTAATAATTCCCTCTAAAAATGGTAAACCGTAAATCTCAGCAATATTATAGATAGCTGTATCTTCAACTCGGATACATTGATAAATATCACCTAGCTTCAAGAACGGAAATTTGTCAATTCCTAATAATTCTTGGCTAGTAGTATAAAGTAATTTCCAATCACCATTTAATAGCTTTTTTGATGCAAAAGGGTGGGGGTTAGGATTATCATCTTCTAGTCTCGCGATCGCTGCCAAAATTTCTTTTTGCTCGTTTTTACTTGTCAGTAAACCACGATTTTTATCTATAAGTGTGGCAATTAGTTTTGATTTATGTATCATAATTCTTGTTTGCTGTAAATTTAAACCAGTATGGGAATTGCTATAAAGCAATATTATCAGTTAAGAAAAGTTCAAAAACATCCTGTAGGTATCCGGGTATTACCCAGTTTTGAAGATATCTTTAACAGCAGAAAAAAATTTTAGATTGACTCACTACCTGAATTAATTTTAACTTAAATTTAACTAATTTTTTGAGATTTTATATTAACAGTACTTAAGCAAAGCTGCTATATATAGAGTTAAAAAAACGATTGCGCATGGGGTTTTAAGCACTATATCTAGGGTGACTGCGTAAGTCCTGATTAAATACGGTAGTATTGGTATAAAAAAAAAGCAGAGAAACCGAGTTTATATGAAATATTGACTATACTGATATTTACCTCCCACAAATCCGGTTTCTGTTTACGAAGTCAGAAGTCAGAAGTCAGAAGTCAGATAGGTGAGCCTTGGATTGGTGACGTACAGAAGTTGTTTTTTTTAACGGGGATTTAAGCAAGGAATCAAAACATTTCGCCGATCAAGGCTGGGCTTTAGACCCAATTATTTTGATGATACTTCTATTTATCGGAAACCATAGCAAGAAGATTTAATATTAGTAGGACTTACGCACGAACGCTATTGGTAGGATGCGTTTCGCTGCGCGACATGAAAAGCGCACAACGCACAACGCACCAATACTCTATATATAGTGCCTCCCGTGTAAGTCCTGATTAGATGATTTTTTGGTGCAATTTGATACACATAAATCTATCTAATCTATTCGATATTAACAGGGAAAATATTTATATATAGTAAAATTTCTGATAAAATTCCCTAAAACCCAACATACCAAATAAAGGAGATGAGTCAATCTAATAATAATAGGGCAAACTAACTAAAATTCCTTGCATTCAGGATATATGGAAGAAGAACAACAAAACAATAGTCAACTACAACCTGTAGAGTCAATAAATACACCAGTCCAGGAAACAGCAGTTCCACAACCTATAGTCCAGGAAACAGCAGTTCCACAACCTGTAGTCCAGGAAACAGCAGTTCCACAACCTGTAGTCCAGGAAACAGCAGTTCCACAACCTGTAGTCCAGGAAACAGCAGTTCCACAACCTGTAGT